>JAJPZJ010000091.1 GCA_021204405.1 Tannerellaceae bacterium
GATAATTGTTGTAATAGCTGATATTTTCTTTTACTAAAATATCAATAGGCATATAATTGATCTTTAAGGGAGTTTCTTCTAATACCAAATGTCTGAAAAGCGTACGTATACTATTGAACCCCTGTACTTCCGGTCGTTGTGCGATCAGGTGAGTAATTACTTCTTTATTCAGGTATTCAATATTGGCATCAATAACATCATAGCCGATAAGCCGGAAATTAAGTTCCGGATGGTGAGTTGAGAAATACTCTCCTAATAAATGGACACGGGAGTTAAATATAATACCTTTTTTGACCTGAGGGTGTTTGTCGAAAAAGTTATTCAGTATCACTATATTTTTTTGCTGGTTGTCGGCATGTATCTGCAACTGATATATATTTCCGGTAAAAGAGTTTTTACTGAGATAGTCCCGGAATCCTTCTTCCCGTTTTAGAACCTGGGTCGAATGCTGGTCTCCCCTGCGGATAAATCTGAATATCACTATATCATCATTTTTACCAGCCTGTTCTGATAATAAACGGCCGGCGATATACCCTGAATCGTAAGAATTAGTTCCGTAATAGGCCAGGCAGTTTAAATTTTCAATAAGTGAATCTACAAATGTGTAAGGTATTTTTAGTTGATCCAATTTGGAAGTTAGTCTTTTTACACTCTCTTCGAAGAGAGTAGCAATAATCACACCCTGGTAATCTTCGAAATTTAAAGAGTTGCAGAGTTGGTCGAAACTGGTTTTATCATATTGATTGAAACAAGTATGTACAACTTCTATATTGTAACTGTTCAATTCTTCTTCTGCTTTGTCTATGCCTTCGATTAATTTGGCCCAGTATTCACCTTCCTGGTAATGGGGAATGAGCACCACAAACCGGTAGTTTTTCTTTAAAGCAAGCGACCGTGCTATCAGGTTGGGATGATAGTCAATTTCTTTCAATACTTTTTCTACTTTCTTTTGTGCTTCTTCAGATACTTTTCCGCGTTTATGTAATATGCGATCTACTGTTCCGGTAGAAACTCCGGCAAGTATGGCAATATCTTTAATTCTATAATTTTTTCCCATATGCAGCTATAAAGTCGGATAGAAGTTGTTATTAATAAGTTTCTTCCAGGTGTTGTAACGGACTGTTTAATTTTCTGTAAACGTAGCATTGCATCATTAATAGGATAGGAAATGCTAAAAAGATTCCAATAAAGAAAATAATCATGCCCACTAATATGATTGCCAGTGTTGTCAGAAATAACATAAACAATGGAAGTCCTTGTCCTTTTGTAATTTCCCAACTGCGTTTAAGGGAGTCTGTAATACCCGCATCTTCTTCTACAATAAACATCGTGAAGAATTGTAATCTTAAGGCCAGATATATACCGGGAATAATAAGGAACATCAAACCTATACTAACAACTATGAAAAAGAGTATATTTGCAACAAAATAAGTAAGGATTTTTCGCGATTGTTGTCCGTAAGCCGAAAATTGAGGTTCTTCTCCATCAAGTGCCTGAAATATATTTTTTGTATATCCCAGATTAAACAGCAGAGAGATAATGCAACTAATTGCAACAGCAATAAAGTTGCCAACATAAGAATCGGCAGCCGGCATGGAAAATATATTTATAGTAAAGGAAATAATAGTCATTCCGACAAGCAGACCAACTAATACCCATATATTTTCTATTGTATGTCTCCAGGATGTTTTAAAAACTTCCGATATATTAAATTTTGTATTCATTGAATTTTGTATTTAAAAAATTATGATGTTGTAAAAATAGAATAAAATATTTGAAACACAAATTTACTATCAATCTGTCACTTCTTTACATAACTTTAAGATTAATGCCCAATTTTTTGCCAGAGTATGCATATCCGGAAATAAAAGATTGGCTCCCGCGTCTAATAATATCTTATTTTCCAAAGGACCGGTATTTACAGCTATAGTAAATATCTGAGCTGCAATGGCAGATTGTACTCCTAAAGGAGCATTTTCTATTACGATTGCTTCGTTATTTTTTACTCCGGCTTTTTCTAAGCCTATCAGATAAGGTTCCGGGTGAGGTTTTCCATATTTGACATCGTAGCCTGTTACCATTTTACTCCGGACAAATTGTCCGGGATAGGAGATGTTTATTTTTTCGATAAGGCTCTTCTGTCCTGAGCCAGTAACAATCAGTGTTTGTAAGCCGGATTGAGCGACCTGTTCTACTACCTCTTTTGCGCCGGGCATGGCTTGTCCATCATTATATTGTGTAAAAAGTGCTGCTTTTTGCTTATATATTTCTTTCTTTTCTTCTGGGGTTGCATCCCGGTGAAAAGTACGCTGGAACAATTCATTAATCGTGCTGTCGCCTGTTCTTCCTTCAAAAAGATAAAAATCGGCCGGAGTACATTGGAGGGAATGCCCGGAGGCTACTTCGTGCCAGGCACGGGCATGAAATTGCATGGAATCGTATAAAACCCCATCCATATCGAAAAGTACAGCCTTAGGGATTAATTGGGAATAGGAATATTTATTCAGATAACGTATAATTGCCTCTTTTATCATATAAATCGTTTCATTAGGATAGAAAGCGAAGATATTAAAAATGAGCGTATAAAAAAAAGAACGGAATAGTATTAACTATTCCGTCCCTATGAATAATTTTTATTTTTATAAGCGGGCTTTAATTGCTTCAGTTTCTTTTTCGAATCCGGGTTTGTCTAATAAGGCAAACATATTCTTTTTATAGGCTTCTACACCTGGCTGATCGAATGGGTTGACGCCTAACATATAACCACTTATACCACAAGCTTTTTCAAAGAAATAGAAAAGTTGTCCGATATAATAGGGGGTAACCTGTGGTAGTGTGATCTTCAGGTTCGGTACACCACCGTCGACGTGAGCCAACTGAGTTCCTAATTCTGCCATTTTATTTACCTCATCTACTCTTTTACCGGCCAGGAAGTTCAATCCATCCAGATTTTCTTTATCTGTTTCGATAATTACGGTCCGGTCTAGTGTTTCTACAGAAATTACTGTTTCAAAAATAGTACGCTCACCATCCTGAATCCACTGTCCCATAGAATGAAGGTCGGTTGTCAGGTCAACAGAGGCCGGGAAAATACCTTTGCCGTCTTTACCTTCGCTTTCGCCGTATAACTGTTTCCACCATTCAGCAATATAATGTAATTTAGGATGAAAGTTTGCAAGAATCTCTATTTTCTTTCCGCTTTGGTATAACTCATTTCGGGTTGCTGCGTAGATAGCTGCCATATTATCAGCAAAAGGAACATCAGTTCCGGTTGCTTTCTCCATCACTACAGCACCTGCCACTAAGTCGCGAATACTAATACCAGCTACCGCAATAGGTAATAGGCCTACCGGAGTGAGTACGGAAAAACGTCCTCCTACATTATCCGGAATAATGAATGTTTTATAACCTTCCTGATCTGCCAATGTGCGGAGAGCGCCTTTATTAGCATCAGTAATAGCAACAATACGGTGTTTTGCTTCTTCTTTACCAACCGCCTCTTCGAGTTGTTTTTTCAGGATCCGGAAGGCTAATGCAGGTTCAGTAGTTGTGCCTGATTTAGAAATATTAATAATACCGAATTGTTTTCCTTTCAGTATTTCACTCAGTTCATAAAGATAATCTTCTCCGATATTTTGTCCGGCATATAGGATAACCGGATTTTTTCTATCAGTTTGTAACCAGTCAAAACTATTATTCAATGCTTCAACGACAGCTTTTGTTCCCAGATAACTACCCCCGATACCTACTGCTACTACTACTTCGCATTTAGAACGTAAAAGGTTGGCGGTATTTTCAATATCTGTTAATTCTGCATCAGTGATAGAGGAGGGGAGGTGTAACCATCCCAGGAAATCGTTTCCTGCACCTGTTCCATTATGTAACATTGCATTGGATTCATTTGCTTTTGCTTCCTGTGCATATATCTGCTCTCTGGTTACGAAGCCTAAAGCTTTGTCAATGTTTAAACTGATCTTTTTCATAACTAATACTTTTTATTTGAACGTTTTCGTTAATTGCTTTATAACGGTTGTTGGTGATTTTTTTTCGTATAAAATTTGGTAAACAGCATCTAAGATAGGCATGTTTACCTTATATTTTTCATTAATCTCATGAATACATTTAGTACCGTAGAATCCTTCTGCAATCATTTCCATTTCCAGTTGGGCTGTCTTTACCGAATATCCTTTTCCAATCATTGTTCCGAACGTACGGTTCCGGCTAAAGCGGGAATAAGAAGTTACCAACAGGTCTCCCAGATAAACAGAATCGGTAATATCGCGGTCAAGACCGTAAACTGCATCTACGAAATTCCGCATTTCCTCAATAGCATTGGATAAGAAAACGGCCTGAAAGTTATCTCCGTATTTCATTCCATGGCAAATACCGGCTACAATGGCATATACATTTTTCAGTACTGAAGCATATTCTATACCAATTACATCTGCACAACTTGAACTTTTGAGATATTGATTTTTGAAAATCTCAGATATTTTTTGTGCTTTTTCTATATCCGGGCATGCTATTGTGATATAGGAAAGACGTTCCAACGCCACTTCTTCGGCATGACAGGGTCCACTTATAATCGCAATATTCTCAATAGGAACTTTATAATATTCAGCAAAATAATCGGTAATCAGCATATTCTCATCCGAAACAATACCTTTAATTGCGGAAATAATGATCTTCGAACTTAGTGGGGTTTTCACCTTTTTCAAATGTTGTTTGAGGAAAGGTGAAGGAGTTGCAAATATTAGCGTATCCGAATCCTTAATGGCCTGATTAATATTGGAATAAAAGTTGATTTTATCTGTATCAAATTTTATTCCTGAGAGATAACTGGGGTTATGTCCCAACCGTTTAAAATCTTCTATACGATCAGGTCTGCGCATATACCAGTTAATGCTGTCTTGTGTAGAAAGTAGGATTTTGGCTAACGCAGTAGCCCAGCTACCTCCTCCCATTATGGCTATTTTTCCGGGCAATTTCATAGAACTTCAGTTATTTAGCTGCATTTGCAATCCAGTTTTCTACTGTTTCTGTAGCCGGGTTCTGCAATTCAAGCTTGTGTTTTTTATTTAATTCACAAAGTTCTTGTCGCAATTTATTGGGATTTACATCTTTTAATGAATCTACAGTGAGATATCCTGCTTTCTGAAGAGCCGAAACCCATGCTGCCTCAATACCTGCTTCCTGATATTTTTCTACAGGATCTTTTTTTAATAGTTTTCTCAGGACGCATCTGTGGGAAGAACAGTACTTCCTGGATACTTTCCTGTCCAGTCATAAACATTACTAACCGGTCCATACCAATTCCCATACCACTTGTCGGAGGCATACCGTATTCTAGTGCACGCAGGAAATCGTTATCGATGAACATTGCTTCGTCATCTCCTTTTTCGGATAAACGTAATTGTTCTTCGAAGCGCATCCGCTGATCTATCGGGTCATTTAGTTCTGAATAAGCATTCGCCAGTTCCTTTCCGTTTACCATTAATTCAAAACGTTCTGTTAACTCCGGATTGTTCCTGTGCTTTTTTGTTAATGGTGACATCTCAATCGGATAATCTGTAATGAAAGTTGGTTGTATGTAGTTCGCTTCACACTTTTCACCGAATATTTCATCAATCAGTTTACCTTTACCCATAGTTTCGTCATGCTCAATACCTAACTGATCGCATACTTTACGTAATTCAGTTTCATCCATGCCGGTAATATCGACACCTGTATGCTCTTTGATAGCATCAATCATGGTAATTCGTTTGTATGGAGCTTTGAAATCTGTTTTTTTATCGCCGATTTTAACCTTTGTGGTTCCATGTACATCCAGACAGATTTTTTCAAGCATTTGCTCGGTGGTATCCATCATCCAGTTGTAATCTTTATAAGCCACATAGATTTCCATACAAGTAAATTCCGGGTTATGTGTCCGGTCCATTCCTTCATTACGGAAATTCCGGCTGAACTCATATACACCTTCAAAACCACCTATGATTAATCGTTTCAGGTATAACTCATTGGCAATACGTAAGTACAGAGGTATATCTAACGCATTATGGTGGGTAATGAATGGACGTGCGGCAGCACCACCCGGTATACTTTGTAATACAGGTGTGTCTACTTCAAGATAGCCCCGGTTATTAAAAAACTCACGCATGGAGTTAAATATCTTAGTACGTTTGATAAAGATATCTTTTACTCCTTCATTTACAACCAAGTCTACATATCGTTGGCGATAACGTAGCTCGGGATCAGTGAAGCCATCATATACCACCCCATCTTTCATTTTTACAATCGGAAGAGGTTTCAATGATTTTGAAAGTATATTCAGTTCCTGGGCATGCACTGATATTTCCCTCATCTGGGTACGGAAAACGTACCCTTTGATACCAACGAAATCGCCGATATCAAGTAATTTCTTAAATACAGTATTATATAGTTCTTTGTCTTCGCCAGGACAGATCTCATCTCTTGAAATGTATACCTGAATTCTTCCTTCAGAGTCCTGTAACTCCATAAAAGAAGCTTTACCCATAATACGGCGACTCATAATGCGACCTGCAATACTTACATTACGTGGCTCAGCGTCATCCTGGAAGGAGTGTTTTATTTCAGTGGAATATGCATTGGTTACGTACTCGGCTGCGGGATAGGGTTCTATACCCATCTGACGTAACTGTTCCATACTGTTACGTCTGAAAATTTCCTGTTCGCTCAGTTCTAATAAATTCATTATGCGATTATATTTAGTATAATACGTAGCAAAAGTACAAAATAATTGATAATTAACAAAAGTACAAATAATTGATAATTAACAATAGTGAAAGGGGGTTGAAACGAATGCCCTGGTATATCAGCTATTTTTCTTTCTTTATATTTTCTACCGGATGAGTTCAGAAGAAGATTTTATTACTGTAAGGTTAAAAACCTCTTGGAGAGAATTATGCTAAGCTATTAGCAGGTATACGGTTCTTTATTTACAGAAAAAGGGCAGGTAATCGTGTATAGATTCTGGCAGAAAAAACCGTACGTCTTTTCCTTCTTTACATGCTTCTCTTATGAAAGTGGAAGATATTTCGATAATAGGTGCATTTACTTTCCGAATGTCCGGATAAATAGAGGGAATATCTATTGTATATCCTAAACGGGGATAGATTAAGATCGGATAGGAGTGTAATATTTCTTCATAATCTTTCCATCGCTCTATCAATACCCAGTTATCAGCTCCCATAATAAAATAAAACTTATTTTCAGGATAGTTTTTTTTCAATGCAGCTAAAGTTACTACTGTGTAGGTGGGTTGTGGCAGGGAAAATTCAAAATCACTCACCTTGAATTTAGAATAATCGCCAATGGCTGTTTTTACTAATTGTAACCGCACTTTATCATCTATCAGATCTTTTTTATTTTTTAACGGACTTTGTGGAGTAATCAAAAACCATATTTCATCCAGCTCCTCATATTCACATATCCAGTTAGCCAATGCCAGATGGCCGATGTGGATTGGATTGAAAGAACCGGAAAAAATACCTGTTTTTTTCATTCTGCAAGGAATTTCTTTATTTGCTGTAATGTTTCCTGTTGTGCAGTTTCCAACTTGTCATTAGTAATAACTATATCAAATTTGGCAGCGAAACCTAATTCAAATTCAGCTTTTGCTATACGGCTTTCAATTACTTCTGCCGAGTCAGTTCCACGTCCGATCAGACGTTTTCTTAACTCTTCAATACCCGGAGGCTGGATAAAAATTGATAAAGCTTGCTTACCATAATATTGTTTTATGTTGCAACCACCTACTACATCTACGTCAAATAATGCATTGTGTCCTGTTTGCAGTATACGTTCTACTTCACTTTTTAATGTACCGTAAAATTTATCCGTATATACTTCTTCATACTCAAGAAAATGGTCATTAGCGATTCGGGAACGAAATTCATCCGGAGTAAGGAAGTAATATTCCACCCCATGCTGTTCCGAACCTCTGGGTTCGCGGCTGGTAGCAGATATGGAGAACTCAAGGTCCAGATTCTGTTGTAACAGATAATTAATAATAGTTGACTTTCCTGACCCCGAGGGGGCTGAAAATATAATAACCTTACCTGCCATTTTTATAAAACATTTAAAATCTGTTCTTTGATCTGTTCGAGTTCATCTTTCATCTGGACAACGATCTTTTGCATTTCTGCATGATTGCTTTTAGAACCTAGTGTATTGATTTCCCTACTCATTTCCTGAGCAATAAAACCTAATTTTTTACCTTGTGCTTCTCCTGAATTAATGGTGCTTACAAAATATTGTAAATGGTTTATCAGACGAGTCTTTTCTTCATTTACGTCCAGTTTTTCTATATAATAGATCATTTCCTGTTCGAAACGATTCTTATCATAATCCTGTGCTGCGACTTTTTCAAGTTGTTCAATAATACGGTTTTTAATCTTTTCCAGACGCTTACCTTCATATTTTTCAATTTCAAGAAGCAAATGTTCTATATTACTGATTTTTTGTTTAAATAAATCAGATAGCATTTTCCCTTCCTGAACACGGAATTCTTTGAGTTTAGAAATTGCTTTCTCAATTGCTTCGCAAACCGTTTTCCACTCAGTTTCGTCTACCTCTGCTATTTCATTCTTTATTACATCAGGTAAACGTAATATAGTATGGAATACATCTCCGGGCATTTCAATACCTGATTGTTGAGATATGGCAGCAATCTGAGCATAATAGTTTTCAAAAGTAGCCTGATTTATCTGGGTAGGGACACTACTTCCAATATACTCCAAATAAACATTGAATTCAACTTTTCCCCGCTCTAACGATTTATTTAACAGGCTACGAATCTCCATCTCTTTTTCCTTGTATATAGAAGGTATATGAGTCGAAAGATCCAGTTGCTTACTATTAAGTGCTTTTATTTCTATTGTTATTTTTTTAGAAGGAAGTTCGGCAATTTCTTTACCGAAACCTGTCATGGATTGTATCATATTACTATAATAAGTTTCCGCAAAGTTAATTTTTATTTTGAACAATGCTTGTCGTAGTAGTATATAAAAATGCTTGTCGTAGTAGTATATAAAAATGTACTTTTGTACTTTTAAAATGTATTATAGAAATGGCTTGTATATTAAATATTGAGACTTCAACAACGGTTTGTTCTGTAACATTGGCAAAAGATAGCGAGATTATTTGTGATAAATATTCGTTAGAAGGCCCTTCTCATGCAGTACTGTTGGGAAGCTTTGTCGAGGATGCATTACAGGTAATGAAAGAGGCCGGCTATAAGTTGGATGCAGTAGCTGTTAGCTCCGGTCCTGGTTCTTATACCGGGCTACGCATTGGAGTTTCAATGGCTAAAGGTCTTTGCTTTGGATATAATTTACCTTTAATCGGAATTACTACATTAGAGATATTGGCTGCAAAAGCTGTAAAACAAATTGCCGAAGATAATAGCTTATATTGTGCTATGTTAGATGCAAGAAGAATGGAAGTGTATGCTGCTATTTATGATAAAGATTTGGGAGTAGTCAAAAATGTTAATCCGGATATTGTAACCGAAGATACTTATTCTTCATTTTTGCAGACAAATAAAGTTTTCTTTTTCGGTAATGGTGCGGATAAATGTAAGGAAGTGATCCATTCTTCTAATGCCTTTTTTGTAGAAAATCTTTATCCGTTAGCTTCTGATATGGTTCCACTCTCAGAGTTAGCTTTTATTAAGGGAAAATTTGAAGATTCCGCTTATTTTGAACCGTTTTACCTGAAGGATTTTCAGCCTACAGTCGCTAAAAATAAAGTGTTAGGTAGTTTATAAACAGACTCTTTTCATTTATAAAATAAGAAGAGAGCCTCCTAAAATGTTTAGGAGGCTCTCTTCTTATTTTATTTGAATGCTTTTGTTTTTAAGTTAAGAATCCCAACAGAATCCCGGCCGCAACAGCAGAACCAATTACTCCTGATACGTTTGGTGCCATAGCATGCATCAACAAATAATTTGTTGGGTCATACTCTAGCCCTACGTGCTGTGAAATACGGGCAGAGTCAGGTACGGCAGATACACCGGAGTTACCAATCAACGGATTGATCTTATTGCCCTCTTTCAGGAACAGGTTAAAGAATTTCACGAACAGGATACCGGCACAGGTAGCAATAACAAATGACAGCGCTCCTAATACAAAAATTTTAATAGAGTTCCATGTCAGGAACTGGGTTGCTTGTGTGGAAGCACCTACAGTGACACCTAACAGAGTGGTAATCGTATCGATCAGCGGACCACGGGCAGTTTCTGCCAAACGTCTTGTTACACCACTTTCTTTTAACAGGTTACCAAAGAAAAGCATACCCAGCAACGGTAAACCTGATGGAACCAGGAAGCAGGTAAGCAACATACCAATGATCGGGAAGATGATCTTTTCAGTAGAAGATACAGCTCTCGGTGGTTTCATCCGGATCACACGCTCTTTCTTTGTTGTTAACAAACGCATAAAAGGAGGCTGTATAATAGGTACCAGCGCCATATAAGAATAGGCAGATACTGCAATGGCCCCCATTAAGTTTGGTGCGAGCCTGGAAGAGAGGAAAATAGCCGTAGGTCCGTCCGCACCTCCAATAATACCAATTGCGCCGGCCTGATTGGGTTCAAAACCCATTTGAAGGGCAATTGTATAAGCTCCGAAAATACCAAACTGTGCAGCGGCACCGATCAACATTAATTTAGGATTAGATATCAATGCCGAGAAGTCAGTCATTGCCCCAATTCCTAAGAATATAAGCGGAGGATACCAACCCTGACTTACCCCTTGATAGAGGATATTGAGTACAGATCCCTCTTCGTAAATACCAATATTCAAACCAGCATCCTTGAAAGGGATATTCCCTATCAGGATACCAAAACCGATCGGAATAAGCAGCATTGGCTCAAATTCATACTTAATAGCCAGGAATATAAATACCAGGCCTATGGCAATCATGATGAAATGCCCTATCGTGGCATTTGCAAATCCGGTATAGGTAAAGAACAGTTGGAGGTTCTCACCCAGGAAGGATAAAAAACTTTCTTGCATATTCTTAGCCTATTACTACGAGGTCAGTACCTTCAAGAACTGAATCCCCTTTATTAACTTTTATTTCTGTGATTTTACCATCTCTGTCGGCCGGGATACTATTTTCCATTTTCATGGCTTCCAGAATTAATAATGTCTGACCTTTCTTTATCTCATCACCAACTTTACATTTTACATCCAGAATTACTCCTGGTAGTGGTGATTTTATAGCTCCCTTAGCCCCACCAGCAGGACGTGAAACAACAGGCGCTCCACTTGCGGTGGTAGGAGCCTGTGCAGGACGTTTTACAGTAACTACCTGTTTCTTTGCTGGTTTATCCATTTCTACCTTGTAAGGAGTGCCATTAACTTCTACTTCGGTAATACTATCTTCTACTTTGTTAACGACAACGTTATATACATTTCCGTTAATCGTATATTTATATTCTTTCATATCGAACTAATGAATTAATGTATTATTTATTTTTTTGGAGTTTCTCTTAATGTATATATCTTAGAACTCCATGGTGAGTAGGTGCGGACAACCTTTTTGATGGTCAGTACAGTATCTTCAGTATCATGTACATCTTCGTTGACTTCATGTAATGCCATAGAGATTGCTGTAATAATTTCACCTGTATAAGCACTGGTTTTTGTAGATGCTGCAATATCCCCTGCTGCTTTCTGTACATTCCGTTTGCTGGCTTTAATAGCTGCAATACCAATATTTTTGAAAACAATAAAGAGAAGTAATAAGACTGAAAATACCGCTAACATAGCAGTAAGTGTCATACCGACACCGTATGAGTCATTCTTTTTAAAATTTTCAATCTTTTCATTGGTATCCAGTGTAACGTTGTTTGTACTTGGAGTAGCTCTTGTTAAAATACCCAGTTTTTCTTCTCCATCTATCACACGACCATAACTTATATCTGCTGTTTGTCCTGCTGGAATAGTTACTTCGTCTATAAGAGTTTTCCCGTCTGCATCAAATAACGCGATATAATTTTCCTTATTTGGGTTTAACGTGAAATTCAAGTGGAAAGTTCCTTTAGACGGTTGGCCATCTGCCCAGAATAATACATGTTGTCTGGGTTTAACTGCTGTGAGTACATCTCCCTTAGGAATAGGATATTTTGTAGGATTATTTTTATCATCTGTAAGATAACATCCTTTAATATCTACGGTACCGACAGAGCTATTATATAATTCCACCCATCCACTTCTTTTACCGTAGTTATCTACAAAATTATCCTCATTTATAACCAGTACTTCATTAATTCGTATCGAAGATGCACTTTGTGCAAATGCTCCGGCAGAACAAAACAAAGCAAAAAGCATCAGGATACTTATTTTATTTCTTATCATATCTTATAGCTTTTAAGATTACAGAGGTAGGTTATCATGTTTTTTAGGAGGATTACTCAACTTTTTGGTCTGCAATTGTTGCAAAGCACGGATAATACGGAAACGAGTGTTACGTGGTTCGATAACATCGTCAATGTAACCATATTGAGCTGCATTATACGGATTCGCGAATGCTTTTTTGTATTCTGCTTCTTTTTCTGCAGCACATTTAGCCGGATCTTCCGCAGCAGCAACTTCTTTTGCAAAAATAACCTCTACAGCACCACTCGGTCCCATTACAGCAATCTCTGCAGTTGGCCATGCATAATTCATATCTCCGCGAAGATGTTTAGAACTCATAACGCAATAAGCACCACCATATGATTTACGCAATGTAACTGTTACTTTAGGTACAGTAGCTTCACCATAAGCATAAAGTAATTTGGCTCCATGAAGAATGACTCCATTATATTCCTGGCCCGTTCCCGGAAGGAATCCCGGAACATCTACCAATGTAACGATTGGGATATTAAATGCATCACAGAAACGGACAAAACGTCCGGCTTTACGTGAAGCATTACTATCCAGACAACCTGCCATAATCTTGGGCTGATTAGCTACGATACCTACGGACTGACCATTGAAACGAGCAAAACCTACGATGATATTTTTAGCATAATCAGCATGAACTTCAAGGAATTCATTGTTATCAACAATTGTTCCGATCACTTCATACATATCGTAAGCCTGATTCGGGTTGTCAGGAATAATTTCATTTAAACTGTCGTCCAGACGATCGATAGCATCGTCACAAACATGGAGAGGTGTTTCTTCCAGATTATTTTGGGGTAAGAAGCTTAACAATTTACGTATTAATTGTAAACCTTCTTCTTCTGTATCAACAGCAAAGTGAGCAACCCCCGATTTGGTAGAGTGAACACTTGCGCCACCTAATTCTTCCTGGGTAACGTCTTCACCTGTTACTGTTTTAACAACTTTAGGACCTGTTAAGAACATGTAGCTGGTGCCACGTGTCATGATATTAAAGTCTGTCAGTGCAGGAGAATAAACAGCACCACCGGCACATGGACCAAAGATACCTGATATCTGAGGAACTACACCTGAAGCCAAAATATTACGTTGAAATATTTCTGCATAACCTGCAAGAGCATTTACACCTTCCTGGATACGTGCACCACCGGAGTCGTTCAAACCAATTACCGGAGCTCCCATTTTCATTGCCTGATCCATTATTTTACAGATCTTCAATGCCAGGGTTTCAGATAAAGCACCTCCGAATACAGTGAAGTCCTGTGCATATACATACACTAAACGGCCATCAATTGTACCATAACCGGTTATGATACCATCTCCTAAAAATTTAGTTTTTTCAATACCAAAATTGGTTGAACGGTGTTGTACGAACATATCAAATTCTTCAAAGCTACCTTCGTCAAGCAGCATAGCGATACGTTCACGAGCAGTGTACTTACCTTTTTTGTGTTGAGATTCAATTCTTTTTTCTCCACCACCAAGGCGTGCTTTTTCGCGTAAAGCGATAAGCTCTTTTACTTTTTCAAGCTGGTTACTCATTGTATTTTTATGATTTGTTGTTAGAAATATATCGGGTTATTTTCCTTGTCCGGGCATGCATAATTCGGTTAACACACTACCTGTGGATTTGGGATGAAGGAATGCAATATCCAAACCCTCTGCTCCTGCACGTGGGGCTTTATCGATCAGTTTAACACCTTTTTCTTCCGCTTCAGCCAATGCGTCGGCGACAGATGGTACGGCAAATGCAATATGGTGAACACCTTCTCCTTTTTTCTCGATAAATTTGGCAATTGTACTTTCTTCACTGGTTGGTTCAAGTAATTCAATCTTAGTCTGGCCTACTTTGAAAAAAGCAGTTCTTACTTTTTGATCTTCAACTACTTCAATGTTATAGCATTTTAAACCCAATACCTGTTCATAATAAGGTAAAGATTCTTCAATACTTTTTACGGCAATTCCCAGATGCTCAATATGTGTTATTTCCATGTTGATGATAAATTTGAATATTTAACAATGTGTTTGTTATTACGGGCAAAGGTACATTCTTTATATTCAATACAGAATAATTCTTTAATAATTCTCAAAGAGAATAATAGATTTTTAACATCTCCATGGACTTCTTTGGATAGAGATTAAAAATCTACTATCACCCTTACATTCAATTGCCGTCCAGTAAGATAGTTGGGTACTGCATGCTGCTGGTTATAAGCATCTGTTATCCAGTAATAGGAACTAACATTTTTCATATCAAACAGGTTAAACACATCCAGTCCCAGCCATATATTTTTAAGATGGCTAAAAAAGCCTCTATCCATAATGGCATCCGTTCCGCCGGCTAACTGGTAGGAAAAGCCAATATCTACTCTTTTATAAGCAGGAGCGCGAAACCATCTGTCTTCATAGGTCTGACGTGGAGCTGTTACGGGTACACCTCCTGTTAATACTCCTTTTAAGTTTACTCTCAGGCGAGGGTATCCTGGGAAATAATCCTGGAAAAAGACAGATAAATTATAAGCCGGGCTGTTGGGTAGCGGAGCTTTTACTGCATCTCGGATCGTTTGCTCGGTTTTCATCAAAGAAAAACTAATCCAGGAATCTGTTCCCGGTACAAATTCTCCGAAAAATTTCATATCTAATCCCATGGCATATCCGGAAGCACAATTTTCTCCGTAATAGCGTATCTTTACATTCTCTACTGTATACGGATTTAAATTACTCAACCTTTTATAATACATTTCGGCAGATAATTTGAAATTCCGGTCAAGTGCTCGGAAAGTATAGTCACTTCCTAATATAAAATGGATTGAACGTTGCGAACTTAAATTTTTATTAAGTTCTATAACGGTATTTCCCTCCTGGTCGGGAACTTCAACCCGTAACTCTTTATAAAAAGGAGATTGATAATACAGACCGGTTGCAAATCTGAATGTTAAATTTTGGTCAAAATTAGGTATAAATCCGATGGATGCTCGGGGACTGAATAAAAATTCCTGATTATATGACCAATAACTACTGCGAATTCCTCCTACTAATGTGAACAGTCCTTGTTCCGTACGAAATTTAAATACATCTTGTATATAGCCGAAAAAACGTGTACTTTCCATCTTACCATCATGGAATAAATTAGCAAAAAGGTTGACGGCTGTCCCTGTTTGAGGTAATGAATATCCTGCCGAATCTCTTTTCTCCCACTCATTTATCTGATCATTAATTCTTTCATGTTGTAATTGTAAACCCCATTTTATTGTATTATTGTTTAAACGGGTTGAACCGTAATGTCCGATATTCATTATAGAAGAGGCCAGCCGGTTACGGGCATGTTCATGATAATTTCCTCTGGTATGGGGTGTATATTCATTATTTTCGTTAATGCTATTGGGATCATCCAATTCATTTAACCAATAAGACCCGGAAATATCATAATTCTCCTGTTCTTTACTGGTGAAGGCTGATGCTTGTAACCCTAATTCAGTCTTTTCATTAGGAATATGTTTAAGGGTAAGTGCAGCGAATAGTGTTTCGAATTTATCTTTTTCCCTTCCGTTGAAATTGATCGTTATATTTTTTATATTATCATTAGTTACAGTACCGAAAGCCGTTTCTCTGGAATAAGGGGTGAATTTGTAGCTATTAATTGCATAATTACCCAGTAGGTTTATCTCCCATTTCTGTGCTAACTGATAAGTTATATAAGTTTGTATATCTACAAATGTAGGGTTATACTCGGCGTCTGTATCCATAGTTTTCAGTAGGGAACGACCTGTTTTGTACCGCACGCCGGTTACCTGGGTAAACTTGCCGCTGGCGCTCCCTACATATCCGCTGGCACCCAATAGACTTCCGGAAACCGAACCTTCCAGTTTCTCCGGTTTTTTATAGGTAATGTCTAGCACCGAACTCATTTTATCTCCGTAGCTAGGTTCGAATCCTCCTACGGAAAAGTTAACACTTTCTGTTAGCTCTGGGTTAACAAAACTAAGTCCTTCCTGCTGTCCGGAACGGATTAATAACGGTCTGAATACTTCCATACCGTTAACATACACCATGTTTTCATCGTAACTACCCCCTCTTACCGAATATTGCGAGCTTAATTCATTATTTGAAGAAACGCCCGCATAGGTCACTACAAGGCTTTCTATACTTCCACCTGCCGGGTCAGGAAGTAACCTGATTCGTTCGGTATCTATCGTTTCCATTGTAGTCGTCTGCCTGCGTATAGCTGTAACAGTAACATCCCCCAATTCAAGGGCTTTATAGTTCATCTGTACATTTAGGCGCATATCTTTTTCGAGTATGGGGATAATCCTTTCTGCTTTATTATAGCCAAGACAGGAATAGATGAGTGTTACGGAGTCACCAGGGGAAGTGGTGATGGAATAATAGCCTTTTTCGTTGGTCATAGCTCCGTTCAGGGTGTTTTTAATGCGGATATTAACCAGTTCCAGCGGACTTCCGTCGGCATCCCGTACATACCCGGTAATCTTTACACGTTCTTGTGCAATGGCCTGTATAGATAATAAAAGGAATAGCAGTGCTGCTATGGCACGAATCTTCATATTTAATAATAACTGTTACTGTAGCTACTAACGGGAAAAAAGAAATATGCGTATGCAAAGGTGGTAAAAATATCTATATCTTTGCATAATAGTGTAATCAGATCAAAAAAGTGAAAGTTATTATGGAGAACTTTGCAACATTAATAAAAAACAGACGGAGTACCCGGAAATTTACGGAACAACCATTAACTCCTGAACAGGTAGAGGCTATCTTGAAGGCAGCCTTAATGGCTCCTTCTTCCAAAAATAAAAGAGCATGGCAGTTTGTAGTGGTGGAAGATAAAGAAATGCTGCAAAAGCTAGCTGCTTCGAAACCGGCAGGAGCGGCGTTTTTAAGGGAATCAGCACTGGCTGTTGTTGTATTAGGATGCGGTATGGAGAGTGATGTGTGGATAGAAGATGCTTCTATTGCCTCTATCTATATGCAATTGCAGGCAGAAGACCTGGGGTTGGGTAGTTGTTGGTGCCAGATCCGTGGAAGACAAACCGAGCAAGATACGGAATCAAATGAATATATACGCCACTTATTGAATATCCCTTACCAGTTGGATGTATTATCAATTATTGGCTTCGGCTATAAAGACCAGGTTCGTTCTCCTTTTGATGAGTCTAAACTGGAATGGGAAAAGATACATATCGGAACCTATTGTATGCCGGAAATAATATAGAAGAATGAAAGTCGTTTTTATAGGTGCCGGAAATGTTGCAACCCGCCTTTCGCTGGAAATGCAACGGGTAGGTTTTCAAATTGAACAAATATATAGCCATACTGAAGGAAGTGCGGCCTTACTGGCAGAACAGTTGGGATGTAGCTGGGCCACACAGGTCTCTCATCTTATTGATGATGCCGACCTGTATATTTTTTCTCTGAAGGATGCTGTCCTTGAGTCGGTCATCCGTTCTGTTACTCCTAACAAAGGACTTTGGGTACATACCGCAGGAAGTATGCCCCTTAGTGTTTTTGAAGGGCATATAGAACGATATGGTGTATTGTATCCGTTACAGACCTTCAGCAAAGAACGTCCTGTCAATTTTAATAATATTCCTTTTTTTCTTGAGACATCTCTTGACGAAGATGCCGATTTCCTGAAAAATATAGCTTCAGCACTTTCCGGAAATGTCAGCTTCCTGACTTCCGAACAAAGGAGTCGTTTACATCTGGCAGCTGTATTTGTTTGTAATTTTGCTAATCATATGTTTGCTTTAGGATCAAAAATAGTTAAGGAATATGGTATTGACCCGGCTGTTTTGTTGCCGTTAATAGATGAAACTACAGCAAAAATTCATAGCATGTCTCCCCAACAGGCGCAAACCGGCCCAGCGGTTCGTTATGACGAAAATGTAATTGAGCGGCATCTTTCTTTACTAGCTGACGAGCATCTGAAAATTATTTACCAAACAATAAGTCAAAGTATTTATAAAGAGTCCACCCATGAGTAATATAAATTATGACCTGAAAAAGATAAGAGCATTTGCTTTTGATGTAGACGGAGTTCTTTCAACAGATATAATTCCCCTCTCTCCGGAGGGTGATCCGATGCGTACTGTAAATATAAAAGATGGATATGCGCTGCAGCTTGCAATAAAAAAAGGATATGAAGTCGCAATTATTACAGGTGGTTACACGGATGCGGTACGGATTCGTTTTGAACGTTTGGGTATTCGCCATATTTATATGCGTAGTTCTGTAAAAATAAACGACTATAATGATTTTATAGAGAAGACAGGCCTGAAACATGATGAGGTAATGTATGCCGGCGATGATATTCCGGATTTTGAAGTAATGCAACTTGTCGGATTATCTGTTGCACCGGCCGATGCAGCTCCCGAGATCAAACAAATTGCCCGGTACATTTCCATTAGGAAAGGCGGTGAGGGGGTTGCCAGAGATGTAATAGAACAAACCATGAAAGCTCAGGATAAATGGATGGGACAGGAGGCTTTTGGCTGGTAATAAAATATGCTGACCGCATTTGAAAAATATAATATCATCTTAGGATCTAACTCCCCCCGGAGAAAACAGTTATTAAAAGGACTTGACATTACATTTGAAGTCAGGGTAATGGTGGATGTAGATGAAAGTTATCCTGATATACTGCCGGCAGCAGAAGTCCCTGTTTATCTTGCTAAAAAGAAGGCTGGGTTCTATCTGGAGCAACTCACAGCCAGGGATATACTTATTACAGCAGATACAATTGTTTTAGCATCCGGAAAGGTTTTGGGTAAACCAGCAAGTAGGGAAGAAGCTATCAGGATATTAGAAACTCTTTCCGGCAACGAACATGAGGTAATAACCGGTGTTTGTATTACTACGCTGTTAGGAAATTCGGATTTCTCTGTTATATCAAAAGTTAAGTTTGGAAATTTAACTTCAGCAGAAATTACCTATTATATTGATAAATATCAACCTTACGATAAGGCCGGGGGATATGGTATTCAGGAATGGATTGGTTATGTAGGAGTAGAGGAAATAGAAGGCTCTTTTTATAACGTAATGGGATTACCTGTACAGCGGCTTTATCAGGAGTTAAAAAGTTTTATATAAAGAATATTATAGTTTTCTTCTGTCCATATAATAAAATTCTGTTTTTGCCTAAATAAAATTTTTTATTTAGACGATTAACTTTTTACTTTATAAGCAGTTTTATAGGTAAGAATAAAACTAAAAGATGAAACTGCAATTGGTGAACAGAAGACAGGCAGTACGTTTAAGAAGTTTGGGCTTTGATTGGGAAGTAGCCGATTTCTTTGTAATCAACTCCGTACGTTATTTCATTCCTGAAAATATGGGAAAAGAAGAAAACTGGAATCGGTTTGAAGAAACAGTTTCACGGCCTTCCATTGCGCTGGCATTTGTCTGGTTACGTAATGTTTACCAATGTAAATGCGAACTGACTTTGAAGAACTGGAATAAAAATGAATATCTGGGTTTCTATTTATTTCTGGGTATGCCGGAACCTTTTGCCACAAAAATATTCCGTTTACGCGAGCATGCGGAAAGAGACCTGCTAACCCGGATGTTAGAATATATATCAGTCAATTATTGATAATTTAGCTTTTAATTCGGTTCCTGTCAAAAAGTAACAGGTATTTTGTAATTCATGTATATACCGTATCGGACGTCCGATACTTCCATAATTTTGTTTATAAATTAAGCCGATGGTTCCGGTAAACATGAAATATATTCCCTCAATTATATCCAGATAATATTTAAATTCTCCTTCTTTTTCCAATTTGGAGTTTATCAATATTTCATGTGTTATTAGTATAGGAAAATAATGTTCCGGATGCTCTATAATAAACGGGTAATTTTGCCGGCTAACCTGTATATATTCTCCGGTTTTACTTTTAAAATAATTCCCTAACATAATATCTTTGGGCTTCCATTTGTAAGGAACAGAAATGGATACAATCTTTTTTCTATAATGTATTTTGGGCATGCTATTGGAAATCATTGGTTTTGATTTTGCAAAACTAGAGATTAAAATGATTGCCTACAGGTTAATAAAAATAAATAATATCGAATTCCCTATTAATAAAATAAGAAATGGGGGTCAGAAATGTAAAATTTCTACCGGGTAATGGATAAATAGCCCATTTTCAACAACACCGGTAATCAGTTTTAGTTCTTGTTCCAATTCCTCTCTGATTTCTTCAAACCATACATCTGCTATCAGGTTACCCGATTCTGTTATGACCGGACCGTCTTTTCCACTGCCTGTTCTTAGTTCAATTTTCTTTGGTTGTAATTTTTCCAATTGAATAAGCACCTCTTTATAAGCATAAGGAAATATCTCTACCGGTACCGGATGTTTACTACCCAATTGAGAAACCATCTTGGTAGAGTCTGCCAGAATATAGGTTTTCGGACCCCTTTTAATAAGTAGTTTTTCCATAAACATAGCTCCGCCACGTCCTTTAATCATATTTTTCCGGGGATCTATTTCGTCGGCACCATCAAATACCCAATCCGGAGTTGTTTCCAACAGGGAGGTAACCGGCAAACCCAATAAATTACAAGTCCACCGGATTTCAAAAGAAGTAGGAATAACCTGTATAGATAATCCTTCTTCTTGTACCCTTTCATTAATTTGCAGAAGTGCAAGGAAAGAAGTAGTTCCTGAACCTGCTCCTATCACTTCATTATGTTGCACTTTTTGTGCAACGAACTTTCCTACCTTTTCCTTTTCTTCCCTGTTTTTGATCTCTTTCCAAAAGGGAGGGAGTTGGTTAATATCAAACATGATTTGGACATTTATTATCTAGAACAAATAAAAGAAGAGGATAGTTATTGTGAATTAAATTAAAAATTAACATTTCCCTTTTTGATATGATAAAATGGTTGTTTTTAGGCTTTTAAAGTTTTAAAGTGGTTTATTTTTTTAGTATAAACTTCCAAAATGATAGGATAAAGTGTGATTGATTATGAATTTACTATTATCTTTACACCCTTAAAGAAAATAAAATAATTTTAGGTTATTAATAAAATTGCCAAAGCAACAACGCCATTCGTTTATAGGTTAAAGGGAAACGCGAAAGGTCTTTTAGTGAATTTTTAATGAATACAAACTCAAATTCTATTAATTTTTTAAGTTAAACAAAGTTGTGTCTATGAGAAGCTTGTCTTATCTTTTCATGTGCCTTGTTATGGGCATAGGACTGGTTCATGCGCAAAATACGGAGATACGGGGTACCGTGATTTCCGTAGATGACAATGAACCTATCATCGGTGCATCTGTAATTGTAAAAGGTACTACTATCGGTACAGTTACAGATTTCGATGGTGAATTTACATTGAGTGTACCAACTTCGGCAGAAGCAGTGATTGTTTCGTATGTAGGTATGGTTCCTCAGGAGTTACCCATCCAACCGGTATTACCGGTATTAAATGTCAGAATGAAATCTGATACACAAACACTGGGCGAGGTGGTTGTAACAGCAATGGGTATTTCGAAAGAGAAAAAAGCCCTGGGATATGCAGTACAGGATATTAAAGCGGATGAATTAACAAAGGGTGCCAGTACAAGCTTATCAGGAGCTTTACAGGGTAAAGTGTCAGGGGTAGAAATTGCTCCTTCATCGGGTATGCCGGTTTCATCTTCTAAAATCACGATCCGTAGTTCACGTTCCTTCACAGGTGATAATACACCGCTATATGTGATTGACGGTATGCCGGTTTCATCTTCTTTCGACCGGGATACAAAGAACTCGGTAACCGGAGCCGACTATGCTAACCGGGCAGTTGATATTGATCCGAATGATATTGAAAGTATCAATATCCTGAAAGGGCAGGCTGCTTCTGCTCTGTATGGTCTGCGTGCTTCGAATGGGGTGATCGTTATTACAACAAAAAGCGGTAAAGGAGCGAGAAAGGGGAAACCTGAGGTTACTTTTAACTCTAACCTTTCTTTTGATGTGGTATCTACCTTACCAGACTTCCAGATGGAGTATGCACAGGGTTCAAAAGGTGTATTTGCATCAACCAGCTCGAAGGCGTGGGGCCTAAAATTTCAGAACTGGCTAATGATCCTACTTATGGTGGTAACACAGATAATACCTATACAAAGAAATATGGTATGCAGGAGGGGAAATATTATGTACCTCAACGTGAAATTGCAGGAATGGATCCCTGGGCTACTCCACAGGCATATGAGAACTCAAAAGATTTCTTTCAAACGGGAACCAGCTGGAGTAATTCAGTAAATGTTGCTCAGGGATTGGATAAAGGTAGCTACTCATTCTCTTTAGGAAATACCACTTCTAAAGGAGTAATTCCTACAACCGGATTAGATCGCTATAATGTGAAGCTTGCTGCTGAATCTAAATTGCACCATAACTGGACAACCGGTTTTTCGGGTAATTTTGTAAACTCAAAGATCACAAAGCAAACAACTGCCAACGATGGTGTTCTGGCAACTGTGTATGGTGCTCCTCCAAGCTATGACCTGGCAGGTATCCTATATCATGATGTTAATGATCCCTATTCGCAGAACACGTTCCGTTCTACTTCCAGTTTCAATGCGGCTTATTGGGCAGTTAATAATAATAGCTTTACTGAGCGTACCAACCGTTTCTTTGGAAATGCATATGTTAATTATTCAACAAAATTTGGTACAGATAATCATTCGCTGAATGTAAAGTATCAATTAGGCGAAGATGCTTATAATACAATCTACACCAATATTTGGGGATACGGAAGTTCTAATAGTTCCGGCGAAATCCAGGAATATAGCTATACCATTAATGAAACAAATTCATTATTTACAGTAATGTATAACTGGAATATCAACGAAGAATAGAGTTTCGATGCACTTTATGGAAATGAATATGTAGAAAAAGGAACTAAAAAAACAGAAGCAACCGGATATAATTTAACTTTCCGGGATGGAACCATATGAGTAATGCCTCTGTATACAGCACAACCAGTGAATACCGCAGAAAGCGCACTGTAGGTAATTTCGCAAGTTTGTCGCTCGCATATAGAAATATGCTTTATTTCAATGCTACAGGTCGTAACGATATTGTATCATCTATGCCTCGTAACAACCGTTCATTCTTTTATCCTTCCGTATCTTTAGGCTGGATCTTCACAGAACTTGAATCACTGAAAATAATATCCTTACTTTTGGTAAAGTTCGTTTCTCCTATGCAGAAGTAGGCATGGCCGGAGATTACTATGATAGTTATTATGATACGCCGGTATACGGAAGTGGTTTCTCGTCGGGAACTCCTATCCTGTATCCTGTCGGATCGGTAGTAGCATTTACTCCTTACTATAAGATTTATGACCCGAACCTCAAACCCCAGAATACGAAAGCGTATGAAATTGGTACTGACCTTACCTTCCTGAATGGATTGGTTACGCTGAATTATACCTATTCACGCCAGAATGTAACAGACCAGATCTTTGAAGTTCCTTTGGCGGGTTCTACCGGTGCAAGAAGTTTAACAACCAATGGTGGAGCAGTCCATACAAATGTACATGAGATTACATTGGGTGCTAACCCGATCTCAACCCGTAACTTCAACTGGGATTTTGCATTTAACTTCTCGAAGATCGACAATTATGTGGATGAACTGGCAGAGGGGGTAGAAAGTATCATGTTGGGCGGTTTTGTTGAACCTCAGGTACGTGCAGGTATCGGCTATAAATTCCCTGTGATTTATGGAGTAGGATATAAGCGTAATGAAAACGGTGATATTGTAGTTAACGACAAAGGCATGCCCCAGGTAGGTGAAGAACAGGTGATCGGAAATGTATCTCCCGACTTCCGTTTAGGTTTCAGTACTACGTTGGAATACCGCAAACTTCGCTTATCAGCGGTACTAGACTGGAAGCAGGGCGGATAGATGTATAGTGGTACCCTTGGATTGCTTGACTATTACGGAGTGAGCCAGCTTTCGGCAGATGCCCGTAATGCCGGTGAATTCTATTTCCACAAAAAAGCAGTAATGGAAGTTGTAGATGCGAATGGAAATATTTCGTATGTACCTAATAATAAGCCAATAAAAAGTGAAGATGCAGAAGAGTATTTTGAGAACCTGAATGATATCTCGGAATCGATGATATACGATAACTCTTTTATCAAATTACGTGAAATCTCTTTAAGTTACCCTGTTTGGGAAAGAGACTGGCTAAAGGTTTCGGTAAACCTGTTTGCCAGAAACATCCTTGTGTGGTCACAATTAAAAGGACTTGACCCCGAAGCATCACAAGGTAATAATAACATGACCGGTACTTTTGAAAGATTCTCAATGCCGGGAACTTCCAGTTATGGTTTTGGTGTAAACGTGAAATTTTAATTAAGTAATAAAGATGAAAAACTTGAAATATATATCTTACCGGATCTTTATTGCGTTGTTTATTGCTATTGGTGCAACTTCCTGTTCGGAAGATGCAATGGATAGGGTGAATAAAGATAAAGACCATTCAACAGGTGTACAAGCCAAATATATATTGGCAGATGTAATCACACGTACTGCTTTTTATGGTACAGGTGGCGACTTCAATACCTATTTGTCTACCTATGTAGAACATGAAGTAGGTACGCATAACCAGCTTTTCCGTGCTGAACACCGTACCAATGAACCTTCGGCAGCTTCCACTTTCAATAACACCTGGTCGCACCTTTATACGAATCTGAAAAACAGCCGTATTGCTATTAACCAGACTGCTGAAAATGGTATTCAGGAAGGAAACGATGTGACCAGAGGGATTGCACAGGTGTTAGCGGCTTACAACTCGGCCCTGATTGCCGATATGTACGGCGATGCACCCTGGTCGGAAGCAGCCCAGGTATTGCCAAACGGCAACCCGGCTTATATGACCCCGAAGGTTGATAAGCAGGAGTCTATCTATACTAACATTATGACATTGCTGGATGAAGCTATTGAAAACCTTCAGAAAGACGACCTGCATATCTCAGGTGCAATGGGAGAATATGACCTGCTTTATAAGGGAGATGCCGGAAAATGGCTGAAGCTGGCATATGGCTTGAAAGCTCGTTATACCATGCGTTTGCTTGTCCGGGCTACCGACCGGAAAGCACAACTGGAAAATGTTATTAAATATGCTGATCTTTCATTTGCATCTGCCGGCGAGCAGGCTGCTTTTGCTATTTACGATGCAAGTAACCTGAATCCGCTTTTTGACTTCTTCTGGAGCAGGGCTGCATTAGGAGCCAGCCAAAGCATGTACAATAAACTGGCAGAACGCAATGACCCACGTATACGCCGGGTATATACTTATTATAAATATCCGAATTATACTCAGTTATAAATATCCGAATTATACTCAGGTAGAAGGTGCCGGCGATCCAACATTTAAACTGGCTCCCAGCGGCAACCCGGTTGAAACCCAGGATGTTTATAACTACTCTACATTCTGTTTGGCACAGACCGCTCCAACGATGTTGTTGAGCTACCATGAAGTATTATTCCTCAAAGCAGAAGCTTTATGCCGGCTCGACCGAGCAGGTGAAGCCGAAGAACTGGTAAAAGCCGGTGTTGAGGCCGGAATGAATAATATGGAGGTTGCTATGGCTGCTGCTAAGAACTCGGCCTATCTGGGCGGACGTTACACAGAGAAAACAAGCCCTGTGTTGGCCGATGAGATAAATACCTATATTACAGAAGAGGTATTACCCCGTTTCAGGGAAAATCCATTGAAAGAGACAATGAACCAGAAATACATTGCTTTCTGGGGAGCTTCCGGCGAATCAACGGAATGTTATAATGACATCCGCCGTATGAAAGCACTAGGCGAGAATTTCATTGTATTGGATAATCCTAAACCATTCCCATTACGTTGCCCTTACGGCAGCTATGATACAACAGCCAATCCGCATGTAAAAGAACTTTACGGAGATGGCGAATATGTATATACGGAAAATGTCTGGTGGGCTGGCGGTAACCGCTGATCAGCAATAATAATAAAAAAGGAGGAAATTAATTTCCTCCTTTTTTATTATTATCTGCGGTGCGCCCTTTCACTTACTGATCGCCTCCAATAATTTATCCACCGCTATCGGTATAGAACTTTCACTTCCCAGCAACTGGATAAATTTACTACCAATAATAGCACCCGATGAATTATCACAGGCAGCATCGAATGTGGCCTTATTAGAGATACCAAAACCAACCAAACGGGGATTGTGTAAGTTCATGCTATTGATTTTGCGGAAATAAGCCTGCTTCTGCTCATTAAAACTCTGTTGTGCTCCGGTAGTGGCTGCACTCGATACCATATAGATAAACCCTTCCGTATGCTCATCAATCAGCCGTACGCGTTCGTCTGATGTCTCCGGTGTGATCAGCATAACGATCTTGATATCATACTTTTTAGCAATATCCTTGTATTCGGCCAGGTAATCGGCAAAGGGCAGGTCAGGTATAATAATACCATCCACACCCACTTTGGCACATGACTGGCAAAGGTTCTCAAAGCCATATTGCATGATTGGGTTTAGGTAACCCATCAATATAACCGGAATAGTGATCTCTTCGCGCATACCTTCCAGTTGCTCAAATAAAAGCCGTTGGCTCATACCGTTGCGCAGGGCTACAGTAGAGGCCTCCTGAATCACCGGGCCATCGGCCATCGGGTCGGAAAAAGGAATACCCACCTCTACCATATCAATTCCTTTTTGCTGCAACTCAGCCAGTACGGTACGGGTATCGTTCAGTTGCGGGTATCCAGCAGTGAAATAGACTGATAAGATACCATGCTTTTTTGTTTCAAATAAATGCGTAATGCGATTCATATGTTTTTATTTTTTTAGTTGTTCCAAAAATAGGGTAAGGCTACCGGCATCCTTTTTTCCGGGAGCCGTTTCAAAGCCACTATTCAGGTCAATGCCTGCGAGGCGGGGATGTTCGAATGAACGGATAGCCGCTGCACTTTCAGGATTGATACCACCACTTAACAGGAAAGGAGTTTCTCCTATATAACTATCTAATACCGACCAGTCAAAGCTTTTCCCCGATCCTCCATAGCCACTGCATTTCGTGTCGAACAGGAAAAAGTCGGCATATCCTTCATACGCTCCGGTATTAACTAGGTCTGCGGCAGAGGCTATCGAAAATACCTTTATTACCCGGTACCCCCGTTTTTGTAACGTATGGCAGAAGCGGGGCGATTCATTTCCGTGTAGCTGGATATAATCCAGTAGGTAGTGGGTTGCCGTCTCCAGTATCTGCTCTTTGGTTGCATTCACAAACACACCCACTTTCTTTACCGGCAGGCCGGGTAGAAGAGAAAGGGTCTCTTTCAGTAAAGCGGGATGGGTAGTTGTCCAGTCGTTGTTATTGACCGCGCGGGGCGAGCGTCCATAGAAGATCAGGCCGATCCAGTTTATGCCTAATCCGGATATTTCCCAGATATTCTCCGGTTCCCGCATACCACAAACCTTTATGATCATGATAAACCTCCGATAAAATCTGCCAGTGCTTTACCCGGATCGTTAGTTTTCATAAATGTTTCACCAATCAGGAAGCCACGGAAACCACTTGTGCGCAGTGTTATAACAGTTGCCGGGTCAGCGATGCCGCTTTCCGAAACCAACAAAGGTGTATACGCTTTATCCTGTGTATATTCAACCATCCGTTTAGCCAGCCGGAATGAATTTTGAATATCCGTATGGAAGGTACCCAGGTTGCGGTTATTGACACCCAGCATATCAATATGCGGGTTCAGATGACCCAACTCTTCTTCCGAATGAATCTCTAAAAGTACTTCCAGGCTAAATGTATGGGCTGTCTCAGCCAGTTGCAGGCATTCATCAGGTGTAAGGCAGGCCGCGATCAGTAATACAGCATCGGCACCCATTACCCGCGCCTGGTATAGTTGATAGGGATCAATAATAAAATCTTTTCGTAACAGTGGAAGATTTACCAGCTTGCGGGCCCGGTGCAGGTCACTCAAGGACCCCCCGAAGAATTCGCTATCCGTCAGGATAGAACAGGCGGAAGCCCCGTTTTGCTCATAGGCCGGAATAACATCTGCAACATTGGCTCCGGGATGTAACCAGCCTTTGGAAGGAGATTTACGTTTAAATTCTGCAATAATACCCGACCCGGAGCTGGCCAGTGCGGCACGCATCGAGGTGGTGTTACGCTCCAGCCGCTTGCCACCCAGCCCCAGTAACAGGTCTAATTTAACAGCCTCTTTCTGCCGTTCGACCTCTATCCGCTTATTGACGATAATATCCTGTAAAATATCTTTCATTGCCTGTTATGAATTAATCGATAAGAACTGGTTGAATTTCTCAAGCGCCCTGCCACTTTCCAGTGATTCTTTTGCTTCAGCCATACAGGCGTCGATCTTCTTTTCCGGACAGATCACCTGGATCGCAAAAGCAGCATTGGCAATCACACAGTTTTTTTGTGCCGCGGTCGCTGTATTAGCCAGTACGGAATCAAATATCCGGGCTGCCTCTTCCGGTGTATTGCCACCCTGTAAGGCTTCCTCGGTGGTACGTTCAAAACCCAGCATTTCCGGTGAATAGATTTTTTCTTTTTCCGGCATAGCCACTTTAAAATCGGCAGTAAGTGAGATCTCGTCGTAACCATCCAGACTATGTACTACTGCAAAACGGGTACCACTCTCCTGATAAGTATAGCTATACAGGCGTAGCAAGGGTAGGTTATAAACCCCAAGTAGCTGGTAAGCCGGAATGACTGGGTTAACCAATGGGCCTAACATGTTAAAGAAGGTACGCACACCCAGGTTTTTCCGGATAGGAGCCACCGCCTTAAGTGCCGGGTTGAATAACGGTGCATGCAGGTAAGCAATATTACACTTATCCATAGATTCACGCAACTTATTTATATCACTCGTGAATTTCACCCCATGTTGCTCTATTACATTACTGGCACCACTTACCGAAGTAGCCCCATAGTTACCATGCTTTACCACAGGATAGCCGGCTCCTGCCACAACAAAGCACGAAGCCGTACTGATATTGAATGTATTTTTTCCGTCACCTCCCGTACCCACAATATCAATGGGCTTATATTCTGACAAGTCTACATGTACCCGCATTTCCAGCAGGGCATCGCGGAAGCCGGATAACTCTTCCACCGATATATTACGCATCAGGAATACGGTAATCAGGCTGGCGATCTGTGCATCATTATATTTACCGCTTGCAATATTCTGTAGTATCTCCCGTGCCTCGTCACGGCCCAGGTACTGATGTTCGAATAGTCTGTATAATATCTGTTTCATAGGTCTTTTCGGTATTAAAGGTTTAACCAGTTTTCAATGATTGTTTTCCCTTTCGGGGTCAGTACCGATTCAGGATGGAATTGAATACCCCTTACATCGTAAGTACGGTGGCGCAGTGCCATGACCTGCTTCTCTTCCGGATCTTCGGCTGTAATCTCCAGTCCGGATCTTCGGCTGTAATCTCCAGGCACGCAGGAAAGTTTTCACGGGCTACCACCCAGGAATGATAACGCCCGGCACGGATGGTACGGTCTAACCCTGCAAACAACGGATCGTCTGCCAGGATACGTACATCCGAACAAACCCCGTGATGTACATCGGTCAGGTTGATCAATCCGGCGCCAAATACCTGGCCGATCGCCTGCTCACCCAGGCAAACACCCAGAATACTTTTGGTGGGCGCATACCGCTCAATCAGGGGCAGCAAGATACCGGCCTCCTCAGGTATGCCCGGCCCCGGCGAAAGCAAAATCTTATCAAACCTTTCTACTTCATCCAGCGAGATCTTATCGTTACGATATACCTCTACAACCTGCTCCCAACTCTTTCAGGATATGGAGCAGGTTGTAGGTAAAAGAATCGTAATTATCTAATAATAATATTTCATTGTGTTTAGTTCTTTAATGTTGCAGCCAGGTCGATTGCTTTTTTCAGTACACCCAGCTTGTTATTCACCTCTTGCAATTCACGCTCATCGTTACTCTGCGATACAATACCCGCTCCGGCCTGGTAATACAATACATTGCCCCGGCTTACGAATGAACGGATGGTAATGGCCTGGTTCAGGTCGCCGTTGAGGCCAATGAAACCAATGCAGCCGCCATAGGCACCCCGGTTGTGTTTTTCCAGCTCGGTAATCAGCTCCATGGCACGTACCTTCGGAGCGCCGCTCAGGGTTCCTGCCGGGAAAGTATCAATATAGGTTTTGACAGCATTACTATCATTGTTAATCTCACCACTCACCCGCGATACCAGATGGATCACATGGCTGTAATATTGCACCTCTTTGTAGAAGTCTACTCCTACATGATGGGCATTGCGGCTCAGGTCATTCCGTGCCAGGTCTACCAGCATCACATGTTCGGCATTCTCTTTCGGGTCTTTCAGTAAGGCTTCAGTACGCTGTTTATCGATTGCTACATCGCCTGTACGGAAGGCAGTTCCCGCAATCGGGTCGATGCTGGCATGTCCATCCTCTACCTTGCAGTGGGTTTCCGGTGAAGAACCGAAAATACGGAAACCACCGAAATCGAAGTAGAACAGGTAAGGGGAGGGGTTAATGCTGCGCAGGGCACGGTATACTTTGAAATCATCTCCTTTAAACGGTTGTTCAAAGCGGCGGCTCAGTACAATCTGGAATACATCTCCACGCATACAATGTTTAACCCCCTGGCGTACCATGGCTTTATATTCTTCGTTGGTAATCGGCGATGTTTCAGGGCCGGTAGGCTGGAAATTATAAGAGGCATAATTGCGGTTTTCCAACAGGTTTTCCACTTCTTTCAGGCGGCTTTCTTCTCCCTCTTCAAGTAATTCGATAAGAGTCAGTTCATTCTGGAAATGGTTAAACACGATTACATACTTATAAAGGATATAAAGCATATCCGGTGCATCATTCTCTTCATGATGTGCCTCCATCACAGGAATATTCTCGAAATAGCGAACTGAATCGAATGCCGTATACCCATACAGGCCGCAGGCATCTTTATCAGCCCCTGTAATCTCGAACTGGTTAAGAAACTCGTTGACCGACTCGGGTACATTATATTGTTCGTCCAGCTTTTTTACCTCTTTCTTTCCGTCAGGATAAATAGCAGTACATTCGCCATTATTAATCCCTACACTTGCCAGCGAACGGAGGGCAATATAGGAGTGGCTATTCTCATTCCCGTGGAAGTCGGAACTTTCGAGCAGTGCCGACTTCGGATAAATATCCCTTACCTTCAGGTAGATACTAACCGGGGTATGCAGGTCGCCCAATACCTTTTTACTGATGGTTTTAAATTTATATGGTTTCATCGTATATCGTTTTTTAGTTGTTTTCCTTTTCGTTCATTGCCTGGATATAGGTTTGTATATCTTTATCACCACGGCCTGACACAGTTAATACCACCACATCGGTAGGCTTAAATTCAACTTTCTTTAAAGCTGCCAATGCATGCGACGATTCGAGTGCCGGAATGATTCCTTCAATACGTGTCAATTCGAAAGCAGCTGCTAACGCCTCATCGTCGTTAATGGCCAACACCCGGGCGCGTTTTTCTTTATTCAGGTGGGCATACATCGGTCCGATACCCGGATAGTCTAGTCCGGCCGAGATAGAATAGGGCTCTTCGATCTGTCCATCTTCAGTTTGCATAACCAGTGTTTTCGACCCATGGATAATACCGGTCTTACCCAGTTGGATGGTTGCAGCACTCATGCCGGTATCTATCCCTTTACCACCTGCTTCGGCCAGTACAATCTTTACCTGTTCGTCGTGAAGGTAATGGTAAATAGTGCCGGCTGCATTACTACCACCCCCCAGGCAGGCAATCAGGTAATCCGGGTTTTCGCGTCCTTCCTGTTCCAATAATTGTTTTTTGATCTCTTCGCTGATGACCGATTGCAGGCGTGACACCATATCCGGGTAAGGATGTGGCCCGGCTGCCGTTCCCAATATATAAAAAGTATCGGCCGGATGGCAACACCAGTCGCGTATCGCATCGTTAGTCGCATCTTTAAGGGTCATATTGCCTGATGTGACCGGACGAACGGTTGCACCCAGCATTTTCATACGCTGTACATTGGGGTATTGGCGTTCTACATCGGTTTTACCCATATATACCACACACTCCATATCCATCAGGGCACACACCGTAGCGGTTGCCACGCCGTGCTGTCCGGCACCGGTTTCGGCAATGATACGGGTTTTACCCATCCGCTTGGCAATCAATATCTGCCCGATCGTATTGTTAATCTTGTGTGCTCCGGTATGGTTAAGGTCTTCCCGTTTCAGGTAGATTTTACACCCATATCGTTCGCTGAGCCGTTTGGCATGGTAGAGAGGAGAAGGACGGCCTACATAGTCGCGGAGTAACTGGTTGAACTCTTGTTTGAAGCTGTCACTCTCCATCACTTTCAGGTAAGTTTTCTGCAGATCATCTACGCATTTATGGAGTATTTCCGGAACATAGGCTCCTCCGAACTCTCCGTAGTATCCATTCTCGTCTGCGTGGTACGTTTTCATCTTTTATATCTTTATTTGATTGTTATTATTTTACGAGCTGTTGCCTGATAAAGAAAAAGGCCTGTCGCAAGTGCGGCAGACCTTTTTATATTGTAACCTGGTAAATTTGCTACATAGGTACTGTGTTCCTTACGACTTTTTGAGTTGTACGGAGCGCCACCACCAAAATGTATTTACCAGAATAGTTCTCATTACCTAGTTCGTATTAATTGGTTGCAAATATATAGGAATCATTACAAACTCCAAATATTTTATCGGTTTTTTGAAAAAAAGATTGGGGAAAACTATGTCATAAGCATAAGTGATTTAGCATGACTTCTTGTATTTTATTTGTTTTACGATAATGGAGCCGACTAATTTTCTGAATTTTATCTTTTTTATTTCTTGTACGTTTCGCAACTTTTTCAATATCTTTCAGCTCCTTTTTGTAACTTAAACAGTAAATACGCTTTGATATGAAAACATAATTTTAGCCTTATTTCTGGCATTGGTACCATTGACTATCCAATCCCAGGAATCTACAGCCGGTGTGCCTTATAAAAATCCGGCACTTACTTCCGAACAACGCACCAAAGACTTGCTGAGCCGGATGACGCTGGAAGAGAAATTCTGGCAAATGTTTATGATCCCGGGCGACCTGGGCGATCCGGATGCCAAAGAAAAATACCGGCATGGCATTTTCGGATTTCAGACTCAGGCCAAAGGCCAGAGTGCAAATGCTGCCGAACAGTTATTGTCGTATGCCGGTGCCAATAGTTCGGCTGTGGAAACCGCCCGGAAGATCAACCGGATACAACGTTATTTTATAGAAGAAACCCGGTTGGGTATTCCTATTATTGCTTTTGACGAGGCATTTATTGCTTTTGACGAGGCATTGCATGGCCTGGTACGTGAAGGCTCTACTATTTTTCCCCAATCTATCGGCATGGCAGCCACCTTCAATCCGGAGCTGGTTCACCGGGCTGCCGAGGCTATTGCTATAGAATTTAAATTGCGCGGACTGAGGGATATCCTTTCGCCGGTTGTCAATATCGCCAGCGATGTTCGTTGGGGCAGAACAGAAGAGACCTATGGAGAAGACCCTTATTTATCTTCGCGGATGGGAGTTGCTTTTGTATCTGTTTTCGAAAAGAACGGAGTAGTTACCACACCTAAACATTACCTGGCGAATGTAGGCGATGGGGGCCGCGACAGTTATCCGATCCATTGGAACGAACGCTATTTGCGGGAAATCCATTTGCCTCCTTTTATTGCCTGTATCCAGGAAGGAGGAGCCCGTAGCATCATGACTGCTTATAACTCGATAGACGGAACTGCGGCTTCTGCCAATGACTGGGTATTGCGTAAAATACTGAAAGAAGAAATTGGTTTCCCCGACTTTGTTATTTCCGATGCAGGTGCTGCGGGTGGGAGTAATGTGCTGCATTTTACAGCTAAAGACTATTCCGAATCAACAAAGCAGGCCATTGAAGGTGGGCTCGATGTGATCTTCCAGACCTCTTATTCCCATTATCCACTGTTTTATGAAGCATTTGAAAAAGGAATGATAGACCCGGCAGCCATTGACGATGCTGTGTATAGGGTATTAAAAATAAAGTTTGATCTGGGACTATTTGAGAATCCTTATGTAGACGAATCGTGGGCACAACAGGTAAACCATTGCCAGGCGCATCAGGACCTAAACGTTGAGGTTGCCCGCGAAGCTTTTGTATTATTAAAAAATGAAGGTGAGGTATTGCCTTTCAATAAATCACAACTGAGGTCGATGGCTCTGATCGGTTATGATGCCGATGCCGGCCGGCTGGGTGGTTATAGCAGACCTGGTACTGATATTGTCTCTGTCTTATCAGGATTGAAAACCTATCTGGATGGTACAGGTGTGCAGATCAATTATAGTAAAGGGGTAGACTTGCATTATTCAGAGTTTGAAACGATATCGGCCGAATACCTCTTCTGCCGGTATGAAGGAAAAGAACAGCCTGGGCTACTGGGTGAATATTACTCAAATATAAACCTGGCAGGTACACCGGAGTATAAAGAGGTAAACCCCCGGATGTCTTTTGGCTGGACACTCTTCTCGCCCAACCAGGAAAAGCTTCCTTACGATTGTTATTCAATCCGCTGGACGGGTAAGGTTACTTCGCCGGTAGATAGAGTGTATCAGATTGGAGTAATCGGCAACGATGGTTACCGTATATTTATAGATAATCAACTGGTGGTTGATAACTGGAGAAAGGTTTCTTACGGAACCCATACAAGCCCTTTTGCCTGGGAGAAAGGTAAAAGCTATGATATCAGGATAGAATTTTATGAACCTATAGGCAATAGCCGTTTTAACCTGGTTTGGAACGTGGGTACTGAAGTAGATTGGCAACGGCAGATTGCCGAAGCTGTTGAGGCCGCTAAGGCCAGTGATGTGGCAGTGGTGATGGCAGGTATCCATGAGGGCGAGTTTCAGGATAGAGGCTTGCTGTCTTTGCCGGGCAAACAGATTGAACTAATTGAGGCTGTTCAGGGGACTGGCAAACCTATTATAGTATTGCTGGTAGGTGGAAGTGCTATCTTGTTTGACCAATGGGGTGATAAAGTGGATGCCGTTATGCACTTATGGTATCCGGGCGACAAAGGTGGTAAAGCGGTGGCTCAGGTATTGTTTGGCGACTATTCTCCTTCCGGCAGGTTACCTATTACATTCCCCATCCACGAAGGACAACTCCCATTAGTATACAACCATAAACCAACCGGTAGGGGGGGATGATTATTACAACCTGACCGGCCAGCCGCTTTTCCCGTTTGGTTACGGGCTCACCTATAGTGAGTTTGAATATACCGACCTGCGGTTTGACCAGCAAGAGATAGGTATTAATGGCTCTACCATAGTAAGATGTAAAATAAAGAATACCGGTAAGCACAGAGCTTCCGAAGTGGTACAATTATACATCCGCGATGTGATTGCTTCTGTTGCACAGCCGGTGCTTCAACTAAAAGGTTTTGAAAAGGTTGCTTTGAATCCGGAAGAAACCTGTGAGGTTAGTTTTGAGATCACTCCGGAGATGTTGAAAATGTATGATAAATATATGAATCATATAGTAGAACCCGGTGAATTCCGTATCATGATAGGAGCTTCATGTAAAGATATCCGGTTGCGGGATAACCTGGTGGTGGTTAAAGATTTTTGACTTCCTGAAAAAGATTCTAAAAAAGACCTGTTCCCCGCGCAGGCGGGGATCGCATTAGAGCAGCCTGGCAAATCTGTTTTGTACTAAAAACTGACAGTTTCTTTGCGATCCCCGCCTGCGCGGGGAACAGGTCTTTTTATGTTTTCAGTTTTTAATCATCATTCCTTATTCGGTAAGAAACCTTATATATTGCTCTGTAGCCTGTTTAATCAGTTTTTGCGGAACAGCTAATTCAGGATTGAAAAAAGTTGCCTCAACCTTAATTTCTTTTTTCTGTATAACCTTCTTCCAGTTGCCTACTACCTGTCCATTATATACAATCACCGGATAAAAGATCCCATAATTATTATGTGCCCGGGCTACATGTTCCTGTGCCAGTACGGCACTCCTGTCTTTATAGCTGATCAGGTATTCATCATACGGAGGTAAAAACTGAAGTGTTTTCGGCAATTTTGCTGTTTCCGTATAAGAAGCAGGGATATAGAGTTCCGTATCCTTATATTTACAGGTAGTAAGGACTTCGGTTTCATTAAAGAGTGCTATGGCTTTTTTAGCCTCGGTTACAGTTAATCCCGACCACCAGGTAAAATCCGCTAAACCGGCAGGTGCATGGCTTCTGAAATAACGTTGGGCTAATGTCAGCAATGCCTCTTCCACATGCATCTCTTTTGAAACAGGTATATGTTTTTCCAGTAGGGTATAGGTTGGGTTTTTCCTTTATCAGCACCGCTGCAGATAATGCCATCTGTTTCCGCCCGTACGGTAAACAGGTTGATAAGGGACACATCCCCGATACCTCCGGCTTTTACCAACTCCTGTGCAAGTTCTTGCTTGGTCAGGTATTGTTTCTCTTCCAATATTTTGATGATAAGGTCGTTGCAGCGGGTATATTTCTCAGGAGATACTCCATGTTTACCCTTTGCATAGGTTTCCCAGCTGGTTTTTATCCGCCGGGCACATAATGTCAGCACCCACTTCAGGTCTTCTCCCGGAACTAAATGCCAGGTAGGACGCATGATGTGTGTCCGCACGATCCTTCCTTGTGCTATTGCCTTGTTAACAGTTTGCAGGGAAGGCGTTTGTAACCGTATCCCTACTGCCCATTTGGTCATTGTATAATCCTGTGCCTGCATGGCTCCCATCCATTTAATCAGTTCTGTCGGATCGGTAAAGGCCGGATTTACTAGTTGCTGGTTCAGTAAGCGGTGTGTGGTATCATATCAGAAGCATTTTATCTATCCTGGCAAAGATAGCAAAAGATCACAGACTTTAAGACCGCCATGTTTTGAAATGCTTTAAAAGTAGAAGCAGGTTGGATATCTAAGGGAGAGTTCCTATATTTACTATCGCTATTTAACACTTAATAATACAATTAAAATACAATCCATGAAAAAATCAATTCTCCTTAAGCATGTAACAGGTATCCAGCATGTAGGCATCCCAACGAATGATATCGAAAAGACAATAAGTTTTTATGAGAGTCTGGGCTTCGAATTAAAATACCGGGTTTTTAATGAAGCCGGTAATGAAGAGGTTGCTTTTCTGCAACTCAAAAACCTGGTAATAGAGACCTATGAGAATAAAAAAGCGATACTGCATGCAGGTGCTATCGATCATATAGCTTTGGACGTAGAAAATATAGAGGAGCTCTTTGAATGTGTACGCGTTGCAGGCTATAAACTATTAGATAAGGAAATTTAGTCTCTTCCCTTTTGGGATCATGGTATAAAATACTTTATCGTAGAAGGGCCTAATATGGAGAAACTTGAATTTTGTGAGATATGTAAATAACCGGAGGGAAAATATAGAACATGGAAAAGCCTTCCGGATTAAGAAGGGGCTGTCCCAAAACTATACTTACAGAAAAGTAAATGAGCAACGTGTTCCCAGATCTGATCCGGGATTGCAAAAGAACAGGCGTGTGTCTATCTTTTTGTAACTTATACCGTTTGTTCCTGTGCGATCCCCGCTTTCACAGGGAACTAACCAGGACTTTTGAGACAGCTTCTTTTAATATGTTTCAATCAAAAGAAAAAGACGTATAAGGTAGTCCGAACGCTTCGGCCACAGCTTTATAAACGATCTTTCCGGCTACGATATTTAATCCGGGTTGCAGGCGGCTATCTTCTTTACAGGCTTTTTGCCAACCCTTATCTGCCAGTTCAATAACGAATGGCAAGGTTGCATTCGTCAAAGCCAATGTAGAGATCTGAGGTACTGCACCCGGAATGTTTGCCACACAATAATGGATAATACCATCCACTTCATAAATAGGATTGGCATGTGTAGTCGGATGGGAGGTTTCAAAACATCCACCCTGGTCTATGGCCACATCCACCAGTACACTTCCTTTTTTGAGTAGCTGTAACATGTCGCGGGTTACCAGATGGGGAGCTTTAGCGCCCGGTATTAGTACGGCTCCGATTACCAGGTCGGTATCAGGAAGTTCCTGTTCAATATTATGGATAGATGAATAAAGGGTTTTCACATTGGCCGGCATCACCTCATTGAGGTAACGCAAACGGGGTAATGAAATATCAGTGATGGTTACATCTGCTCCCATACCGGCAGCCATCAAAGCGGCATTATATCCTACGATACCTCCGCCCAATACCAATACCCGGGCAGGTTTTACGCCCGGAACACCACCCAGCAGGATTCCTTTTCCACCCTGTGGTTTTTCGAGGAAACGGGCTCCCTCCTGGATAGACATACGTCCGGCTACCTCACTCATCGGCACCAATAAGGGCAGGCTGCCATCCGGGTTCTCTACTGTTTCATATGCTAGGCAGGTAGCCCCGCTTTCCATCATAGCATGGGTAAGCTTCTCTTCCGAAGTAAAATGGAAGTAAGTAAAAAGTAATTGTCCTTTTCTCACCAGCGGATATTCCGGTGCAATGGGTTCTTTTACTTTTACAATCATTTCGGCTATATTGTATATCTCTTCAATGGTAGATAGTATCTGTGCTCCGGCCGCTTCATAAAGGTTGTTGCCAAAACCACTGTTTTCACCTGCCATATGCTGTATATATACTGTATGGCCTCTTTGGATTAACTCTTTTACTCCTGCCGGGGTTAGTGCTACCCGGTTCTCATTGTTTTTAATTTCTTTAGGTACTCCTAGTATCATATAGATCGTGTTTAGAAGATTTTAATGGAGGCAATGTAGCAAAAAGTAATGAAATAGCCGAAAACCAAGAGTATTTATTTTTAATAATACCTTTTTTGTTTTATTTAGCGGATGCTCCTTTACATAAAGATAGAATAAGTAGTTGGATGAATGCAGAATAAATACTTAATTTCCAGGTTATGTATGGATAGCAAATAAAGTTTATTGCTTTATACTATACATTTTTTTGAAAAACATCTGTCATCTATCACCATTTCCCCAGTTTCCCGCATATGCGGGAACCGCACAACAACTTTCCATTTCGAATATGCAAAAAGATGTTTCTGATATGTTCTGATTTTACCCCTGCCTTCGTAGCAGGGCTGTTAAGTTTTCTGCTACCCTGTTGTTTCATCGATATATCCCTAAAAGGAGTTCGGGCAATCACAAATCGGTCCTTGCCAATACTTCAGGCAATAGTGCATAAAGCAATTCCCAGAGGGAATTTAAGCATTGTCCCAGGGTTAAGTGAGCGTAGCGAGCGGTATCCTGGGTAGAATACGCCCTTTTCTCAACCCCGCAGCGGGTTGCCTAATTACCCCGGAGGGAAAACTATTATTTCCGGTAAAATGAAACCCTTACAGGATATCATATATTCCCCGGCAATTTACTTTTAGATCTGTTTCCCTATCTTGTAAACTTTATTTTCAGATAATACGGTTCGTTTTCATCACTTACTGGATGGTTTTTCCTTGTTTATTGTATACTTTTTCTTTTACCTGTATGTTTTTTATTCCTTACGATTAAAAGGAATATAACTTTCCTTTGTGAGGAATTTGCCTTTCAATTGTAAGTTTTATTCCTCCTGGATAAAAGGGATAAAATACATAACGATTTTTTGCAAAGCCATGCTTAGTCTGTTAAATAATAAGTAAAGCAGATCATTTTCTTACTGCGAACTTGAAAACGATTGTATTGTCTGGCAGCATGTGTTTTCAGCTTGTTTTATCCTGGAAGGTCGCTGGGGATAGATGAATGCGTGGTATTTTAATGGTGACAGATGACAGATCGGGTGATAGATGGAAACCTATATCTATCACTGTTTAAAGTTTTGTTAGACAGTAATTTATAGAGAAAAAGTGATAGATGACAGATGTTTTTCAAAAAAAATATTATTATGAACAGGATTTATGATAATGAGGCTGTCTCAAAAGTCCTGATAGTTCCCCGTGAAAACGGGGAACTATCAGGAACAGACGTTATAAGTTACAAAAAGATAGATACAAGCCTGTTCTTTTGCGATCCCGGATCAGGTCCGGGAACACGTTGGTCATTTCTTTCCTGTAAAGTATAGTTTTGAGACAGCCTCTTATAGTTTAAATAGAGAACTTCTTTATTGAACCAGACCATACCCGATACCTGCCTTATCCCACCTTTCCAGCAAATACTTTAATGCTTCCATAAACCGGGTGTATGATTTTTCACTGGCAGGTGTCCATCCTGTTTTCGCATAAGCAGCGATCCGTGGATAGACCATTTCCTGCATCCGTGGCTCGTCAGGAATGAATTCACACCACATCTGGCATCCCAGTCCTAATACCTGTTTTTCCCGGCCGGGAGTTAACGCTTCGGGGACAGGGCTGAACAGATAGGCTTTTCAAGCGGGATGTTATCGTAGTCGTAATCCAGATAGGTATATTCGTGGTAGGAATTTACGATATCATATCCTTTTTCCAGGGACTGGTTAATCAATTTAGGGTCGCCTTTCCAGAACTGGACAATGGCAGATTTGTTAAGAGACTGGTCATTGCCGGCCGAATCGGTACCGTCCTGATATTCGTGCAGGATATCGCCGGTGATATCGTTCCAACCCATCATGCGACGTCCTTTGCCGGCCAGCATGTTAGAGATATGATTGGTGAAGGATACTTGTAGCTCTGCCGGTGTCCGGATCTTATTTTCTTTCATATAGGCCTGTACTTTTGGGGAGTCTTTCCATTGGTTGTAGCGGATTTCATCTCCTCCGATATGGATCACCGGGCCGGGGAAAAGGGCAATTACTTCGTCGAGTACATCTTCCTGGAACTGTAATACGCGTGGGTCGGTAATGTTATAAATATCGTAATGAACGCCGAAAGCCGGTTGTACTTTGATCTGCCTGCCGGTAGTTCCTAACCAGGGATAAGCAGCAATTGCGGCACTGGCATGTCCCGGCATCTCTATTTCGGGAACGATGTTGATATGGTGTTTACCTGCATAGGCAATTACCTCTTTGATCTCTTCCTGCGTATAATAGCCGCAGTGAGGTTTTCCATCAAAAATATTACTGTGGAAATGGTTGATCTCACTGGAGTCGCGGCAGGAACCGATCTCTGTTAACAGGGGATACTTTTTAATTTCGATGCGCCAACCCTGGTCTTCGGTAAGATGCCAGTGGAAGGTATTCATTTTTAATAAAGCCATCTGGTCGAGCAGGCGGAATACTACCTCTTTGCCTTTGAAGTAACGTCCTTCATCCAGCATAAAGCACGCCAGGGGAAGGCCGGGTAGTCGGTAATAGTGCCGGATTGGATTTGGTATATACCCTTGTTTTCTGTTATCATCTGGCGAAGTGATTGGATACCATGGCTAATGCCTGCCGGTTGGTTTGCACAAAGGGTAATCTGCCTGGCAGTAACTTCCAGTTGGTAACCTTCCGGTTGATCCGGCAGGAGGGTTGCATCCAACACCAGGCGAATATTGCCTGCTTGGTTGTAGACTGTCTCTGTCATGATTGAGTAGTCGCCGGCCAGTATTTGTTGCAGTTTGCTTATTTCGTCTGTTAATGCCTCATCGCCGGTAATGATAACCGGTTTATCCAACCGGAAAGACCCCCGCTTATATTGAATTTCCCTGGGATGTGGGATAATGGAATAGGTGTTAACGGGTTCGTTGTTGCAACTGCTCAGGAAGATAAGGGTACATACTGCCCATGCGAATAGTTTGTTTTTTATGAAATGAGTTTTTTATAGTGATCAAATGAGTTTTTTTATAGTGATCAATAGTATATAGTTAGCAGCAAAGGTATATAAATTATCGTTTTATAGAACGAAAAAAATGGTCGGAAGGCGAAAAAAAGGCAGCTTAACAAGAGAGGAAAGATTTTATTTAACGGCTTTCTTCTGTTACTTTTGTAAGAAATAATATGCTATGCTCTGGCTCGATAAACTTACTTCAACTAAAAATATGATCATTGTCAGCCTGGTAGCTGCCATACTTATTATCTATCCTAATATTAGCCAGTTGCACTGGGAACTGCTTGGGTACAGGACGAAAGGGACTGAATCTGCCCATCTGTTCTTTTTCTTTTTCCGTTATTTTTTTCTTTGCCGCACTAACCTGGCTACTCCTTACTTATAATATCCGTAAGGTTACTACCCAGGTATTCCGCCAACGGTTTATTTATACTTTCCTGATCGCAGGGGTAGCTTATGGGTTGTATGTGATGATCTCATTGATGCTCAATCACCATGTAGATTGTTTTACGGGAATGTTGCTTTTCCAGTTTGTTGTAACTTTCCTCTTATGTGTATTGACAGGACATATTTATGCGTTGTTTACCTACCAGCGGAAAAAGGAACAGGAGATAGAACAGTTGAAACTGGAAAACCTGCAGAGCCGTTGTGAGGCCCTGGCAAACCAGATCAATCCTCATTTCTTTTTTAATTCCCTTAATAGCCTGACCTATCTGATTCGGGAGGGGGAAAAGGAGCATACACTGGCCTATGTGAATAAGCTGTCGGAGGTATTCCGCTATATCTTACAGAGTGATAAAAAGGGTTTGGTTACTTTGCGGGAAGAACTTGATTTCCTCAAGGCCTTCCGCTTCCTGTTTGAAGTGCGGTATGCCAATAAATTAATGTTTGATATAGTTGTAGATCCGGATAAATATAACCGGAAACTCCCGGTTTTGTCTCTGTTGCCACTGGTGGAGAATGTGGTAAAACATAATGTAATAGATAGTGAAAACCGGATGACAGTGACTGTCCGGATGAACGAGCAGGATGAACTGGCGGTGTCTAATCCGGTACATGAAAAGTTTGATGTTTCTACTTCCTGCGGTATTGGGCTTTCCAACCTGTAAAGCCGTTTTGTTTTGCAAATGGAGATGAAGATCCGGATAGAGGAAAAAGATGGTATTTTTACAGTGTATTTACCTTTAAAGAAATAAGTGTATGCGTGTATTGATCGTTGAAGATGAAACGGCTGCCTGTGATAACCTGCGGGCAATCCTCCGGCAGATCGATCCGGATATCCGGGTGGAAAGATGTACTGAAAGTATCCGGCAGACTCTCCAGTGGCTGCAACATAATCCGTTGCCCGACCTGATCTTTATGGATATCCATCTTTCTGATGGTTCTGCATTCAGTATATTTGATAGTATTACGGTCGAGACGCCTATTATCTTTACTACTGCTTATGATGAGTATGCTATTGAGGCTTTCCGGGTCAATAGTATTGATTATATATTGAAGCCGATCGATGCTGCGAAGGTTGAGCGGGCATTGGGAAAGTTCCGGCGGTTGAGTGGTGCAGACAAACAGCAGTATATCCAACAACTTTCCTTGTTGCCTGATCCGGGTAAACATATGGAAAAGATCCTGGTTACGGTTGCTGATAAGTTGATACCTGTGGCAGTAAAAGATGTGGCCTGTTTTTATACAACTGATAGTAATACACGCATCATCCTGAAAAATGGTAGCTGGTATCCTTATAATAAAACGCTGGATAATATAATCCAGCGCCTGGATGGAGCCTGCTTTTTCCGTGCCAACAAGCAATTTATCGTAAATAAAGAGGCGGTGCGTAACCTGACTATCTGGTTTGATAACCGTTTGTTGGTCACATTGGAAACAGATGTACCCGAACGGATTTATGTAAGTAAAAACCGGGCTTCGGAGTTTAAGAAATGGATTACGTTTTGATTGGTATTCATAAAGATTTAGTTCCCCGCGCAGGCGGGGACCGCAAAAGAACCAGCCGTTTCAAATATAAAACTAGCTGATTTAGGATTGTTTTAATGCGATCCCCGCCTGCGCGGGGAACTCATGGCTTTTTATCTTTTATACAAATAAATTATTCCTTTCACTTGTATTACGCACCAGTTTCAATTCAGCAATTCTATCTGATGTATATCTGTCAGATCGGTTTATTTACCTGGTTTTTGTCCTATGCAGGTAAGCATTCCGGGTGAAATGTCGCTTACTTTTCCGTATAACAGGGCCTTTCCTGCTTTTTCCAGTACATCGGGTTGTAGTTTTCCTACCTCTATTAACCGTTCCTGGATCTCTTTCCAGGTTAGATACCAGAATTCAGACATAGGTAAGCCTTGACTGATAGCAGGGTAGTAAATCTCCTTCCGGATATTTTCATATCCTAAGGATTCGAACCGGGCGCTTAAAGAGTGCGACCAGTTCTTATCCGTACTGATAGTATGGATGAGTACATCCCACATGGTAGCTTTCTTATATGATTTATTTTCTGTAATTTGAATGGTTGGAGAATAAAAACAGATAGGTATAAAAAAGGCTACCTCATTTTTAATTTTGAGGTAGCCTTAGAAGTGGTTTGTAGTACCGATTATTTGTAACTATATCCTGTTTTTGATTGGATACTACTTTCGCTTCCTACCGGTATTAGGGTGAATCCCCAGGTATAGTCTTTGTTAGCTGGCAGGGTATAGGCCGCTTCCGGCCGTGCGCCCCAGCTATCGTATCCACCTACTCCCTGCTGGCGCAGGTCAACACATACTTCAACGAAGTTGCGTGGGGTAATGTCGTTAATGTGTTGCATCCTGCGGAGTACGTTTCTGGCCTCTTCCTCGTTCCGGCCCGCAATCTCTTCCGGTGAGAAGTTGTTCCATTGGCGGGGGCGGTTGGATTCTTCCGAGTCGAAGTCTTCCACAGTGTTACGCAGGGCGTTGAACCCGATGAGGCAATCGGCTTCGATCAACAGGCCCTTTCCTTTGCCGGCAGTGAGTGCTAACCAACGGGTGTCGGTATGGTGGCCGTTTTCCTGTGGCCGTACGTATGGGAAGTACATATTGTCAGCTGTTGTTTTGTATAGCCCGACAAAGGTTCCAGCGTTCCGGTCCCAGTAGTTTTCTTCCGGCCCGCGTCCGAAGTATTGTACACTGTTCATCTGTGCCAGCAGGCGGAAGCGTACGCCTATACGGGGTACTTCCAGTTTGGTAGCCTCTTTTCTGGCCTCTTCACTTCGGGGAGAGAAAGTGGCAATACGGGTGGCTTCCGAAACTTCGATTTCAGTTTCACTCATATCGGTAGAGGTGAACTGGATTCCTACATTTACTACACCGCTTGGATAGATGGTATAATTTACCATGTATAGGTTACCGGCCGGTAGGAGATAGGTTACTTTCATAAGGGCATTGTTACCTTCCATCGTTACCTGTGCATCGGTTACATGGAAATTTTTGCTACTCTCTTTCCATATCTGTAAACGCTTAGGTGCTCCGTTGCCATAGTCGTTGTCGTTGGGAGCACGTCAGAAGTTAGGCTGGATACCGAATCCTCCACTGAAATATTCCGTGCCGTCTACTTTATATGAGGTTACCATACCGCTTTTTTTTGTCGAAAGTAAAGTTTACTTTGGAAGAAGAAACAGTTAACAGGTCGCCGTTCTCCGTAAAATTCAATGCAGGCCCATTCGCTTTATATTCTTTTTTGAAGGTATTGACCGGGAGTTTGATTTGTTCATGTGCAACCAGGTACCCGGCAGGAACCAATAGGTCGGCTTTCTTGCTGTGAACTTCAAAATTTACAAAGTACTCAGTTGCCGGTTGTTCTTTCAGGTTTCCTAACGGAATAGTTATTTCCTGCGAAGTTTGTGGTTCCAGCGAAACATTGATTTTGCCGGAGTTGATTACTTTTCCATTCGCCCGTACGGAATAACTGAATACATAATCGTTGCTATTGGTAAAATAGAAACGATTGCTTACACGGAAGATCCCTTTTTCCGGATCGACCGGTTCAAACCAGAAATTCTGGTGTACATATTTTACTTCAGCCATAGCCGGGTGGGGAGTACGGTCGGGATTCACCAGTCCGTTACAGTTGAAGTTCCCATCGCTGGGTGAGTCTATACCATAGTCGCCACCGTATGTCCAGTAGGGACGGCCGTTTTCATCAAACTCCAGTAATCCCTGGTCTACCCAGTCCCAGATAAAACCTCCCTGTAGGTTCGGGTATGTATAGATGGCTTTCCACTGGTCCCATAAACTACCGGTTGAATTACCTATGGCATGTGCATATTCGGAGGGAACGATCGGGCGGTCACTCCCTTTACGGCCAATTTCTTCCAGCCAGCCGGCGCTTGGATATTGGGGAACATACATATCTGTATTCCATTCCCATAAAGCACGTTCGTAGTTAACCGGACGGTCCATCAGGTTCCGGTCTTTTTCTTTTATGTAGAGGTAGGTCTGGTAGAAGTTGTATCCGTTACCGGCTTCATTACCCAACGACCATAGGGTAACTGAAGGATAGTTTTTGTTCCGTTCGTACATATTGGCGGTACGTTCCATATGAGGTTTCAGCCATTCGGGATTGTTTCCCAGTGATCTTCCTTTGGATAGGTCGTAGAACATACCGTGCGATTCGATATTGGCTTCGTCGTATACATATAGTCCATACTCATCACAAAGCTCATAGAAGCGGCGGTCCTGTGGATAGTGGGAGAGGCGTACGGCATTAAAATTGTATTTCTTCATCAGTTCGAAATCCAGTCGCATGAGGTCTTCCGTAACATAGTGGCCGGTATGTTCGCTATGTTCGTGCACATTTACCCCTTTAAATTGATGGGTTGACCGTTGAATAATAATACATGGTACGGTTTGCCATTCTCGGCAACCTGATCGATGTCTTTTAATTCTATTCTCCAGAATCCAACGTTGAAAGGAACGACTTCGGTTATGGCTCCATCTTCTTTTACCGTCATTAGTAACTTGTAAAGGTTGGGGTATTCGGCACTCCATTGAGCTGCATCTTTTACAGTATATTCGAAGGAGGTTGTAGTTACCTGGCTGTTGGTTGCCCATAACTGGTTTTCGGATGTTGTGATTGTTTTGCCTGTTTTATCGATCAGCTCATATCCGACCGTAATGTTTTTAGTTTCCGGCGTATGGTTTTTAATATCGACAGCCAGTTTGAAAATACCATCTTTGTAAGTATCGTCGAGTGTAGAGACCACACGGAAGTCGTTAATGGCGATCCTGGGTTGCGACCATAGGAATACATCCCGTTCAATACCGCTCAGGCGCCAGAAGTCCTGGCATTCCAGGTAAGAACCGGTACTCCAGCGGAATATTTTCATAGTGAGTACGTTTTTTCCCGGTTTCAGGTAGGAATTAATCAGGAATTCTGCCGGGTTTTTGGAATCTTCATTATATCCAACCTCTTCGCCATTGATATATACATATACGCCCGATTTGGCTCCGGCAATATGCAGGTAAATATCACGGTTATCCCAGTTGGCTGGTATTTCAAAGTCGCGGCGGTAGACACCTACCGGATTTTCTTCCGGTAATAATGGTGGTTCCGGATTGCGTGCTTTGAACTCATATCCGGTGTTGGTATAGAGTGCGATACCATGTCCCTGTACCTCCCAGTTACCCGGCACAGTGATGTCGTGCCATGAATCGGTGTTTACGGCCGGATCGGTAATATGATCGGGTAAGTTGCCATAGGCATCCGTAAAATAAAACTTCCATATACCATTCAGTAATGAATAGTAGGGGCTGTTCTCGAATCCACGTTTTAATGCTATTGCCCGGTCAGGATAGGACATAAATGACGACCGGAGTTTTTCTTTGTTTACGGAAACTACCTGGATGTCTTTCCAATAAGGTAGTCCGGAGGCGTTGTTACCCGAGGCTTGTGATATACCCGGTAAAATACAGGTACATGCCCCATACAGGAGTGTCTTTCTTAAAAAGTTTTTCATAAGGATTAATAAATTAGATTAGTTTTTTTCATAGAATATGCCGGAGAATCCTTGTCCTCCGGCTATAAAATTAAATGATTATCCGCATAATGTCCGTTGATTTATTGAACATCATATGAATGT
>JAJPZJ010000132.1 GCA_021204405.1 Tannerellaceae bacterium
GACTTCAAATCCAGAATTTATAATAGGACATTATGCGGATAATCATTAAAATAAATGCCATTGGGTATGAATTAATGGAGAATGAAGAGAAATGTTCTCCATTGATGACCGCTATTGCTGAGATAGAGGGTACAACCTCTATTGTGGTAGCAGCCGACCTGCTAAGCAATACACACGGAGGAAAAGGGGTATTGCTGGGAGGTATTCCGGGAGTACCTCCGGCGGATGTGGTTATTATCGGGGCGGATATGGCAGGTACGGTAGCTGCCCGGGCTGCCCTGGCATTGGGAGCTTGTGTAAAGGTATTCGACGACGATATTAATGAATTACGTACCCTCCAGCATGTACTTGGACAGAAAGTTTTTACTTCAAACTTCCATCCGAATGTATTGAAAAACGCTTTTAAAAGTGCGGATGTAGCCATCGGTGCTATGAATTATTATAACAAACCCCGGCAATATGTGATTTCTGAAGATCTGATCCGGTCTATGAAGAAAGGGGCGGTGATTATAGACCTGAGTATGAACCAGGGGGATGCTTCGAAACAACCTGTATGGTAGCTAATACAGGGCCGGCGGTGTTTGAGCAATTCGGCGTATTGCATTATTGTAAAATCGATATCAGCAATTATGTGGCCCGTACGGCTTCCATCGCTTTCAGCAACCTGTTCATCTCGTTATTCCTTACGTTGGGCGATATGGGTTCATTGCCTGCGATGATCAAAGCCGATCCCTGTTTCAGGGCAGGCATCTATATGTACGGTGGAAAACCGGTAAATAATTATGTATCTAATCATTTTAACCTTCTTTCGAATAATTTGGATATTTACCTGTCAGCCTTTTAACTACCCTGGCTTTGATTGAATAAAGTTTATTATTTATTTGTGACCGGAATAGATAAATACCAAATAACCGGAAGGTTAATCTAACTTAATAAATATTATGGCAGAAGAAGCAAAAGTTATGACATTAGACAAGGTTGTGGTTCGTTTCTCGGGTGACTCGGGAGACGGTATGCAGTTAACAGGAACGATCTTTTCTAATTTATCGACAATTTTCGGAAATGAGATCTCTACTTTTCCCGACTATCCGGCTGAAGTACGTGCTCCACAGGGTATGCTAAGCAGTGTGTCGGGTTTTCAGGTACATTTAGGCTCGAGAAAGATATTTACTCCGGGCGATAAAGCGGATGTACTGGTGGCAATGAACCCGGCGGCTTTGAAGGTGAATGTAAAAAACCTGAAACCAGACTCGATCGTTATCATTGATACAGATTCATTCCAGGCAAGTGATCTGCAAAAAGCATTATTCCAGACGGATGATCCGTTTACTGAACTGGGACTGACCAGTGTGCAGGTAGTGGCTGCTCCTATTACCACAATGGTAAAAGACGGACTGGCAGAGTTCGGACTGGACAATAAATCGGCTGTACGCTGTAAAAATATGTTTGCACTGGGATTGGTTTGCTGGTTGTTCGAGCGTCCGCTGGAAGAGGCAATGAATATGCTGCAAAACAAGTTTGCTAAAAAACCAACCATTGCAAAAGCCAATACAAAAGCCCTGACAGACGGGTATAATTACGGGCATAATATCCATGCTTCTGTTTCTACCTATCGGATTGAAGGTAAAAAGAGTACTCCCGGATTCTATACGGATGTAAATGGGAATACGGCTACTGCTTATGGATTGATTGCGGCTGCCGAGAAAGCTGGTTTACAGTTATTCCTGGGAAGCTACCCGATCACTCCGGCTACCGAAATCCTGCAGGAACTGGCTAAACGTAAAGACCTGGGTGTGGTGACCGTACAGGCGGAGGATGAAATTGCCGGGATCTGTACGGCGATCGGAGCCAGTTTTGCCGGCTCACTGGCTGCTACTTCTACCTCCGGACCGGGTCTGGCTTTGAAAAGCGAAGCCATTGGCCTGGCTGTTATAGCCGAACTTCCTTTAGTGATTGTGGATGTACAGCGGGGTGGCCCTTCTACCGGTCTGCCTACCAAGAGTGAACAGGGCGACCTGCTCCAATCGTTGTACGGACGTAACGGGGAGAGCCCGCTGGTGGTGATCGCTGCTTCTACGCCTTCAGACTGTTTTGATGCAGCCTATTGGGCGGGTAAGATAGCGGTTGAACATATGACCCCGGTTATTTTATTGACAGATGGTTTTATTGCCAATAGTTCGACAGCGTGGAGAATTCCGGAACTGGAAGAATATCCATCTATTAAACCTAATTATGTGGCTAACTATAAAGGTGAAGCCCCGTGGAAAGCTTACCGCAGGGATAAAGATACATTGGCACGCTATTGGGCTACTCCGGGAATGGAGGGATTTACCCACCGGATCGGTGGTCTGGAAAAAGACTATGATACCAGTGCCATCTCAACTGAACCGGTAAACCACCAGAAGATGGTAATGACTCGCCAGGCCAAAGTGGATAAAGTCGCTGATTATATACCGGAGCTGGAAGTACTAGGAGATACGGATGCCGAACTATTAATCGTTGGCTGGGGTGGAACCTACGGACACTTGTATGAGGCGATGGAACAAATGCAGGAAAATGGTAAGAAGGTTGCTTTGGCGCATTTCAAATTTATCAGTCCGCTACCTAAAAATGCGGCAGAGGTCTTATTGAAATATGAAAAAGTAGTAGTAGCCGAACAAAATAACGGCCAGTTTGCCAACTATCTGCGGAGCAAAATACCCGGATTTAATCCGTTCCGTTTCAACCGGATCAAAGGCCAGCCATTCAATGTAAGCCGGCTGGTAGAAGAATTCACTAAAATATTGGAGGCATAATGATGACAGCAGAAGGAATAAAATACGTACCAAAAGATTATAAAAGTGATCAGTATGTACGCTGGTGCCCGGGTTGTGGCGATCATGCCGTACTGAATTGTATGCATAAGGCAATGGCCGAATCAGGAGTAGCTCCGCACAATATGGTGGTGATCTCGGGTATTGGCTGTTCATCCCGTTTGCCTTATTATATGAATGCATATGGTTTCCATACCATTCACGGACGCGGAGCGGCGATTGCCACCGGTGTGAAAACAGCCCGTCCAGAACTGAGCGTATGGCTGGTTACCGGCGACGGTGACTGCCTGGCTATTGGCGGTAACCACTTTATCCATGCTGTACGCCGGAATGTAGACCTGAATATTGTATTGATGAACAATAAAATATATGGTCTGACCAAAGGACAGTACTCGCCTACATCCGACCGTGGCTTCGTTTCGAAAAGTTCTCCTTATGGCACGGTGGAAGATCCGTTTATCTCGGCAGAACTGACATTTGGAGCCCGTGGTAATTTCTTTGCCCGTGTGATTGATGTGGATCTGAAAAATACGACGGAGGTATTAGCTGCTGCGGCTCGTCACAAAGGCACTTCTGTAGTAGAAGCACTGGTTAATTGTGTGATCTTTAATGATGGTATCCATAAAAAGATTACCGATAAGGAATTCCGTACCGACCGTACCATCTTCCTGCGCCATGGTGAAAAGATGTTGTTTGGAAAAGATAATGAAAAAGGGCTGGTATTGGATGGGCTTAAACTGAAAGCTGTTACTATCGGACAAGGTGGATATACACTGGATGATATTCTGGTACATGATGCCCATTGTGAGGATAAAACACTTCATACCATGCTGGCTATGATGGCGGATGAGTTACCTATTGCATTGGGTGTGATTCGTGCAGTAGATGCGCCGGTATATGATGAGGCGGTAGCTGAACAGATCAAAGAGGTGCGGGAAAAGAAAAAGATAGATTCTTTACGCGACTTCCTGATGATCGGGGATGTGTGGAAGTGAAATAAAATAAGATTAAATTAATGGGAAAGGCTATCTTTTTCTGAAGATGGCCTTCTTTTTTATTATTAATAACTCCTTGAATTGCAATGTCGAGTGTGCAAAAAGCTCACTTAATTGGTACCAATACGGAAAATAGCAGTAATTACTGAAATATTTCTTTAATTAGCGCTTTCATAACAAAAAAATATACTATTTTTGTATCGTGGTTTACAAGGGGAAAGCCCTAAAACTACATTTGCATGCGTGATAGCAATTTAATATAAATCATTATTAATTATTAATCGAACATGGCTAAAGTAGATTTAAGCAAGTACGGTATTGACAGCAACATTGAAGTTGTTCACAATCCTACTTATGAGCAGCTGTTTCAGGCTGAGGTAGATCCTGCAAATCAAGGTTACGAAAAAGGTACTTTAACAACTACAGGTGCTGTATCTGTTAACACAGGTGTTTTTACTGGACGTTCTCCTAAAGACCGTTACATTGTTAAAGATGCTACTACCGAAGATACAATCTGGTGGGATGGTACAATCAATAAACCGGTTAACACTGACGTTTGGAATGACCTGAAAGCGCTTTCACTGAAACAGTTGAACACTGCTAAAAAATTATATGTTGTTGATACTTTCTGTGGAACTAACCAGGATACGCGTATGAAAGTACGTTTCATCGTTGAAGTTGCATGGCAGGCTCACTTCATAACGAATATGTTCATCCGTCCTTCTTTGTATGAACTGGAACATTACGGAGAACCTGATTTCACAGTATTCAACTCTTCAAAAGTAACAAACCCTAACTGGAAAGAACAAGGTTTGAACTCTGAAGTATTCGTTGTATTCAACCTGACAGAAAAAGAACAGATCATCGGTGGTACATGGTACGGTGGTGAGATGAAAAAAGGTATGTTCGCTATGATGAACTATTACCTGCCATTGAAAGGTATGGCTTCTATGCACTGCTCTGCTAACGTAGGCGAAAAAGGTGATGTAGCTATCTTCTTTGGTCTTTCAGGAACTGGTAAAACTACGCTTTCTGCCGACCCGAAACGTTATTTGATCGGTGACGACGAGCACGGATGGGATAACAACGGTGTGTTCAACTATGAAGGTGGTTGCTACGCAAAAGTTATTAACTTAAGCGAAGAAAACGAACCGGATATCTGGAGAGCTATCAAACGTGATGCATTGTTAGAAAACGTAGTGATCAAAGAAGACGGAACTCCTGACTATGCGGATGGTTCGGTAACTGAAAACACACGTGTTTCTTATCCGATCTACCACATCAACAAGATCGTTCTTCCTTCAAAAGCTGGTCACGCAAGCAAGATTGTTTATCTTTCTGCTGATGCTTTCGGCGTATTACCTCCGGTTTCTATTTTGGATGAAGCTCAGGCTCAGTATCACTTCCTTTGCGGTTATACTTCTAAATTAGCCGGTACAGAACGTGGTATCACTGAACCGGTTCCTTCATTCTCTCCAGCTTTCGGTGAAGCCTTCTTAACATTACACCCAACTATGTACGCTAAGACATTAGGTGGAAAAATGAAAGAATACGGAGCGAAAGCTTACTTAGTAAACACTGGATGGAACGGAACAGGTAAACGTATTTCTTTGAAAGATACACGTGCGATCATTGATGCGATCATCGATGGTTCTATCGAAAACGCAGAAAAAGTTCATATTCCTATCCTGAACTTAACTGTTCCTAAAACATTGAACAACGTTTCTGATATCCTTGATCCACGTAATACATATGCTGATGTAGCTGAGTGGGAAACTAAAGCTAAATCTTTGGCTGCTAAGTATATCAAGAACTTCGAACAATACTGCGATAATGACGATGCGAAAGCATTGATTGCTGCAGGTCCTCAATTATAATTTTGAGATTCTAATTTTAATATAGGAAAAGAGGCAACTAGTCCAGGTTGCCTCTTTTTTTACATCTCCTGTAACTGGATGTAAACAAAAGGATAAAATACAGAATTGGATGATTTGTGCCAAAATTCAATATAATTTTGTGTTGAATAACACTTTTTTATATATATCAGTCAGGTGTTAACATATATTGGATAAAAAGACTTGACAAACCCTTGTTACAATCGTATCTTTGTACTATAGTTTTTTCATAATAATATTAGATTTAAGATTAACAAAGTTGGTTAGGGGTTGTCGGGAGGCAGCCTTTAATTTTTGTACTAACCTGTACTCAATTTTTCTTCTATTCTTCATTTGTATTTATCCTCAATATAATTACTCCTAAAAACTCAAAGTTCTATTTTATCTCTTAACGGTGACCACTCCTATTCCCTGAAGGGATAAAAGCCATCGCCCTTGCAGGACTAACAAATCTTTTGGTTGAAGGAGATTTCTAATCAGAATGCTACCTGTTTTCCGCGAAGGCGGGAACCGCAAAAGGACAAACTGTTTCCAATACAAAAATATGATTCATGCCTCTTTTATTTTATTTCCATCTATAAATATTCCCTGGACAGGCTTGTATCAATCCATTCAACTCTAATTCAAATAGCAGTGCAGTAAGCAGGTGTACCAGTGTATCTGTCAGAAGAGCCAATTGATTAAGTTGTATCTCTTCCTGTTCGCGGATTAACCGGGAGATTTTTTCTATTTCATTGTTATCAGAGAATGTAAAACTAGGTTGTGTAGCCTGTTGAGGTACAGAAATATTTTCCCATCCTAAAACTGTTAGCAAATTAGATGCGGAAGTAATTAACCCCGCTTTCTGTTCTCTTATCAATTTATGGCAACCGGCCGACTGTGCATCGGATATTCTGCCGGGAAAGGTGAAAACTTCTCTGCCGTACGAAAAGGCCAGGTCGGCGGTAATAAGCGAACCTCCTTTTTCGGCAGATTCTATTACAATCGTCGTATCTGCCAGGCCTGCAACCAGGCGGTTCCTTTTGATGAAATTGGGCCTATCCGGATTAGTACCACTGGGAAAATCACTTACCAGTCCCCCCCTGTTTGAGCATTTCAACTGCGGTCTGCCGGTGGGCATGCGGATAAATACGGTCTAACCCATGCGCCAGTACGGCTACTGTAGGGATCTCTTCTGCCAGGCAACAGCGATGTGTATATATATCCACTCCGTAAGCCAGTCCGCTTATGACAACTAATTCCGGTAGGCTTGCCGCTAATTCTTTGATAAAGGTTGTGATAATATCCCGTCCATACGAGGTGGCATTCCGTGTTCCCACAATGCTGACCACTCGCCGGCTATTTAAATTCGCCTCCCCCCCTTGTAGTAGAAGAGTATGGGGCATCTGGACATTCTTTCAGCCGGTAGGGATAATCGGGATCGGTAATAAAAAAGGTTTTGATCTGTTTTTTCTCAATGAAATCCATCTCTCTGGCCGCCCGGTGTAATACTTCCGGACGGATTATTTCACGGGCCAGGTTTCTCCCTATCCCCGGTATCTTTTCCAGGGCTGAGGGTTTTTCCTGAAAGATGGTTTCTTCACTACCTACTGTTTGTAATAATTGCCGGGCCAGTATATCGCCAACCCCTTTGATCATAGTTAAGCCAATTTGGTAAATCAGATTTTAATTCATGTTTTATTTATCTTTTCTAATAGTTTGTCGTAGTATTCACCCCGGGTAAGTTTACCGTCTTTCATCAGTACTGACTCTACTTTTCCTTTGGCAGCCAGTACCATATCGGCAGCTCGGTAGATGTCCTGTTCGAAAACGAGTTTCACTCCCTGCTTGGCTACATTGATACAGGATACCAGGGAATCTCCGCTCCGGAGAGAGGTTTTAAACTGGATACTTACACTGGAAACAAAGCCATCCAATCCCTCTTCGTGCATTTTTCTGAAATTCTCACCCAATGATTCCAGGAATTCATGGCGGGTATGTTCCATATAACGCTGGTAATTAGAGTTATTTACTACCCCTTGCAGGTCGCATTCGTAATCACGGACTTTCAGTGTCAGTTTAAAAATATACTCTTTCATCAGTTGAATTCTTTTTTGTTATTGACTCCAGTAACCATTTTATAAAGTCTATCGGACGGACGTACTTTTTCGCCTACCTTAAAGGAGAAACGTTCTCCTTTTTTGGCCTGCTGTACGGGTTTCAGATCTACTCGTATTTCCTCGATTGTTTGCATGACCGCACCGGTTGTAGGGCCGGTAATCAGGATCTCGTCTCCGACATTTAGTTCGCCCGACTCCATTTCAAATTCGGCCACTCCCAACGAACTGAAATATTTAATCCCTTTCGCCACATATACCTTTTTACGGGTAGAACCCGAGCCATATTTACTGCTCCATTCTCCCAGCCGCTGTCCCAGGTAGTAGCCATCCCAGAACCCGCGGTTAAACACACTGCTTAACCGTTTGTCCCAATGAGCTATTTTCTCTTCATCGTATGTACCATTGCAATGTGCTTTGACTGCCTCTTTGTAACACTCAGTTACAATACGTACATATTCAGGACCCCGTGCCCGGCCTTCGATCTTAAATACCCGTACGCCGGCATCCATCAGTTTATTCATAAAATGGATGGTTTTAAGATCTTTGGGCGACATAATATACTGGTTGTCAATATCCAGTTCTATATTGCTGTCTTTATCTTTTACGGTATATCCCCGGCGGCATACCTGCATACAGGCACCCCGGTTGGCAGAGTGGTTTATCTCGTGCAGGCTCAGGTAACATTTACCCGATACAGCCATACATAACGCCCCGTGGCAAAACATTTCGATACGGATCAACTCACCGCCGGGCCCTTTGATCTGCTGCTCTACGATCTGCTGATAAATTTCATGTACCTGTTGCAGGTTCAGCTCGCGGGCCAATACAACCACATCGGCAAAGTGTGCATAGAACTTTAAAGCCTCTATATTGGTAATATTCAATTGTGTAGACAAATGTACTTCTTGTCCGATCTGGTTTGCATAGCTCATAGGCGCCACATCGGCGGCAATAATAGCCGAAACCCCTGCATCTTTAGCAGCATCAATAATCCGGCGCATCAACGTAAGGTCTTCACCATAAATAATAGTATTTACGGTAAGGTAGCTTTTGATGCCATGCTCCCGGCAGATCCCCACGATCTTATAAAGATCTTCCGTAGTAAAATTATTGGAAGAGCGCGAACGCATATTCAGCCCTTCAATGCCGAAATAAACAGAGTCGGCTCCCCCCTGGATAGCAGCCATCAGCGACTCATACGAGCCAACGGGTGCCATTATTTCAAAATCTTTCTCGTTCAAGTTAATAATGTTTTAATATTACGCTGCAAAGGTACAAATTAATTCAGACAGAGCTTCATTAATGGGAAAAGCCTTACTTTTGCACAACTTATTTAATAGTGGATAAAAACGATTTTACTCGTATGAAAATAGGATCAATTGATTTAGGTGAACGCCCTGTTTTACTGGCTCCGATGGAAGATGTAACAGATATTTCATTCCGTTTGATGTGTAAACGCTTCGGAGCCGATATGGTATATACCGAATTTGTATCGAGCGATGCCCTGATCAGGCATGTGAATAAAACGAAAGAAAAACTGAATGTTTCGGAAGAAGAGCGTCCGGTAGCGATCCAGATCTATGGCAAAGAGGTGGAAGCCATGGTGGAGGCTGCCCGTATATGTGAAGAGGCTCGCCCGGATGTATTAGATATAAATTTTGGTTGTCCGGTTAAGAAAGTGGCCGGAAAAGGTGCCGGTGCCGGTATGCTCCGGAATATCCCGCTGATGTTGGATATCACCCGGAATGTGGTAAAAGCCGTAAATATCCTGGTAACGGTTAAGACCCGGCTGGGCTGGGATGCTGATAATAAGGTAATTGTTGAACTGGCAGAGCAATTGCAGGATTGTGGGATTGCCGCCCTGTCCATACATGGCCGTACCCGTGCACAGATGTATACTGGTGAAGCCGATTGGACACTGATCGGAGAGGTAAAGAATAATCCCCGGATGCATATACCTATTATAGGAAATGGCAATGTAACTTCGGCAGAAAAATGTAAAGAATGTTTTGACCGCTATGGTGTGGATGGCGTTATGATCGGACGCGGCAGTATTGGCCGTCCGTGGATTTTTAAGGAAGTAAAACAGTATCTCGCCACGGGACAGTTTTTACCTGAACAGCCTTTTGAGTGGTATCTCGATATCCTGAAACAACAGGTTCTACAAAGTGTAGAAAGATTAGACGAACGCAGGGGCATATTACACATACGCCGCCATCTCGCCGCTACCTCGCTGTTTAAAGGATTACCCGACTTTAAGCAGACACGTATAGCCATGTTACGGGCAAACCATGTGGAAGAATTGTTTGAAATTCTGGACAGTATCCCCAGTAAGTATCTCTAAAAGGGGGCTTTTGATAAAATTTAGGGGTAAATATTCATTAAGTAACATTTTTAGCTAAAATTGTTACGAAAATAGTATGCACATATTTGCAAAATACCATATATTTGCAATGAGTTTTTTCATAGTATTTAGATCTAAGGTTAACAAGTCTTTACAGGAAAGTAGTCGTGAGACTATTTTCATGAAGAGCATGAAAAAGCCGCATCCTTTTTAATATAAGGTGTGCGGTTTTTTTATTTCTTTCCAATCCAAATAAATATGTATATTTGATTATCAATCTAATTTTATAGACAAAAGTTATGCGTACAATTGATCCTCTGTTGATAAAGGAGAACTTTATTGAAATAATCGGTAAAGAATGGATGTTGGTCAGCGCCGGTGACGCTGATAAGTTTAATATGATGACAGCCAGTTGGGGCGGGGCAGGAATGCTTTGGAATAAACCGGTTGTATTTGTATTTGTTCGTCCGGAGCGATATACGAATGAGTTTATTGAGACCAAAGGAAGTTTCACCCTCTCTTTCCTGGGTGAAGAAAATAAGAAAGCGCATGGAATCTGTGGTTCCAAATCCGGGAGAGATATAGATAAAGTAGCAGCTACGGGATTAAAGCCTTTATTCCTTCCGGGTGGTAATCCCACTTTCGAACAGTCGCGGCTGACGCTGGATTGCAAAGTCCTTTATCGTTCGGAGATCGACAAAGATAAGTTTACCGAAGCAGGCCTATTTGACCAATGGTATGATGCAGCACACGGTAATCCGCATATTGTTTATGTAGCAGAAATTGTTGGAGCATTTGAAAGGTGATAGTAAGGCTTTTTCAGGCCAGCCGTTTAAAGCATATGCTGTAGAATATTATAATAGAGTAGGAAAAAACCTATATTATTGGATGAATGTATGGTAAATTAATAATTCTCTCTCATAGTAATTTTCATGTTTTTTCAGTCACCAGTCACAGGACGAGG
>JAJPZJ010000073.1 GCA_021204405.1 Tannerellaceae bacterium
TAACTCCGACTTCAAATCCAGAATTTATAATAGGACATTATGTGGATAATCATTAAAATAAATAATGTATGCGTATAAAGAAGAAAGTAAGGATTGAATAAGATCGAACACGGAGACACGGAGATACAGAGGTTTTTAATCTTTTTCGTCGAAGGAGGTTTACAATCTCCTTCGACGAAAAAGAGTCCCATCGGGACGGCCTATCCTAGCCCAGGGCAACGCCCTGGTTAATGAAGAAGTAATACCGGAGCGCTGTAAGCACGGGATAATCCAGCCCGGTACGCAGTGCTGGGTGGGGTAGTTAATAGTGAATTTCCTGAGTCCTGAAGGGACGGCATAATAGAAATTTGATCCTATGTATATTTGTATGCCGTGCCTACAGCACTCCGGATATCATTTGATTCCTACTACCCAGGACAAAGTCCTGGGTAGTAGGAATCAAATGATATCCTTACAGGACTCAAAAGACCGGATATCATCGCCCCGGCACTTTGTACCGGGCTAGGATAGGCTGCCTTTTCAGGACTTAAGGCAGCACATCCTTGCAGGACTTAAGACACAACCTTTTCCCACTCAGGTTAAACAAATTAAAACCTCCGTGTCTCCATGTCTTCCTGTTCGCTCTTATCCAACCATTAATTTCCTGTTTATATTCATCTTACTAAACAAACATATGGGTCTTTTAGAATTTGATAAACTACCGATCAACACCATGGTCGGCGCCGACTGGAAAACATTCAACCAGGTTACCAAAGGCAAAGAGGTAGAAAAAGAGTACCGGAGTAAATACATCCTTACCAAATCAGTGTGCCGGCTGCTGAGCCTCCTGCAACCACTGGAAGATGCACGCTATAAAAAGATCATGGACCAGCCACTGGAGATGGACCCCCTGTTTATCCTCGGCCACTGGCGTAGCGGTACCACCTTCGTACACAACGTGTTTGCCTGCGATAAACATTTCGGTTACAACACCACCTACCAGACGGTTTTCCCCAATATGATGCTCTTCGGGCAACCCTTCTTTAAAAAGAATGTATCCTTCCTGATGCCCGACAAACGGCCTACCGACAATATGGAACTCAAGGTAGACCTCCCGCAGGAAGAAGAATTTGCCCTGGCCAACATGATGCCCTATACCTACTACAACTTCTGGATTTTCCCCCAGCATATGCTCGACTATTGCGAACGCTACCTGCTGTTCAACCAGATCACCGAAGAAGAACGGAAAGTCTTTATGGATACCTTCCTCAAACTCATCAAAGTATCTCTGTGGAACACCCGGGGCACCCAGTTCCTGAGCAAAAACCCTCCCCACACCGGAAGGATAAAAACCCTGCTCGAAATGTTCCCCAATGCTAAATTCATCTACCTCAAAAGAAACCCCTATACCGTATTCGAAAGTACCAAGAGTTTCTTCGGCAATACAATCAAACCCTTACGCCTGCAAAACATTCCGGATGAACAGATGGAAAAGAACATTCTCGAAGTATACCGCCGCTTGTACTACAAATTCGAAGAGGAAAAACACCTCATACCGGCCGGTAACCTGGTAGAACTCAAATTCGAAGACTTCGAACAGGATGCTTTCGGTATCACGCAGGATATCTACGGCCAACTCCGGATACCCGGATTCGAAGAGGCCCGGGGAGAGATCGAAAAATACCTCGGTAAAAAGAAAGGATATAAAAAGAACCAGTATAAATACGAAGACCGTACCGTCAGGCTCGTGGAAGAACATTGGGACATGGCGCTGAAAGCATGGGGATACTCCTTATAATGTTATAATATTTTTACTTTAGTTCAAAACCAGAAAGGAAATGAATACTATCAGACGATACGCTATCGCCGCAGGGGCGCTGTTACTGGCTTGCCAGCTTCCCGTACTGAATGCCCAGAAAGTCGAACCGATTGCTTACGGCGATATGGATCAATGGATCGTACGCGAAATTTACGAATCTGGCGTGATAGGAGGTGCCACCAAACACCTCTACGAACTGGGCCCTAAAGACACCATCCGGGGTAACAATGCCTTTCAGAACCAGGGTGGCTCGCCCTGGGCCAACTCCAACGTACTGGCCAAAGTAGCAGGTGTGGTGAAAACCAATACCTCCGTATTCCCCGAACAACGGGGCAACGGTTGGTGTGCCCGTATGGAAACCCGCATGGAAAGTGTAAAAGTACTCGGTATCGTCGATATCGAAGTCGTGGCCGCCGGCTCCCTCTTCCTGGGCACGATGCACGAACCGATCAAGGGAACAAAAATCCCCAAAGTATGTTATCTAGTGGGATACCTTTCACGCGCAAACCAACGGCCATCCGGTTTGACTACAAAGTAAAAATGTCGCCGGACGCCCAACGTACCCGCAGTACAGGCTTCAGCCGCAAATCCAAAGTAGAAGGACGCGACGAGGCCCTGGCCATCCCGCTGCTGCAAAAACGTTGGGAAGACCAAAACGGCAATGTATATGCCAAACGGGTGGGCACTATGGTACAACGGTGCACAGCCGATACCGACTGGGTAAACGGAGTCACCTATGAAATTATGTATGGTGATATCTCGTCCGACCCTGTATTCGAACCCTATATGAAAATACAGGACGAAGATAGATACACCCTCAACAGCAAAGGCAAAAGCGTACCCATTACAGAGATCGGATGGGCCGAAGCAGGCGACGAACCCACCCATATCGTACTGCAATTTGCCTTCAGCCACGGCGGTGCCTACATCGGCTCACCCGGCAATACACTCTGGATCGACAATGTAAGTCTGATCTATTAAAAGATTAAATATGAATGAGATAAAAGCAAAAATAGAGAAGCTGAGAGAAGAGCTGGAGCAGCATAACTACAACTATTATGTAGCCGCTGCCCCAACCATATCAGACCGTGCGTTTGATGAACTGATGAAACAACTGGAAGCACTTGAAGAAGCACATCCCGAATTTGCCGACCCTCATTCGCCTACCCAACGCGTGGGAAGTGACCTGTCCAAAGAATTCACACAGGTAGCCCATAAATACCCCATGCTCTCGTTGAGCAATACCTATTCGGAAACAGAGATACAGGGGTTTTACGAACGGACCGAACGCGCGCTGAACGAACCTTTCGAGATCGTAGCCGAACTGAAATACGACGGTACCTCTATCGCCCTTACCTACGAAAAAGGGCTTCTGGTACAAGCCGTAACCCGCGGCGACGGTACCCGTGGCGACGACGTAACAGCCAACGTAAAAACGATCCGCTCCGTTCCCCTCAAACTGTGGGGCGAAGGCTATCCCGACCTGTTCGAGATCAGGGGAGAGATCCTCTTGCCCTGGGCAGAGTTCGACCGCCTCAACAAAGAACGCGAAGCACAGGAAGAACCCCTGTTTGCCAATCCCCGCAACGCGGCATCGGGTACGCTGAAACAGCAAAACCCGGCTGTTGTAGCCTCCCGCAAACTCGATGCCTACTTCTATTACCTGCTGGGTGAAGAGCTGCCTGCTGGCGGACATTACGAAAACCTGGTGTACGCCCGCTCGTGGGGATTTAAAGTGCCCGACGTAATCCGCAAATGCAATACCCTACAGGAGGTATTCGACTACATCGCTTACTGGGATGTGGAACGGAAAAACCTGCCGGTAGCTACCGATGGGATCGTGCTCAAAGTAAACTCCCTGCGCCAGCAGCTCAACCTCAGTTTTACAGCCAAAAGTTCCCGCTGGGCCATCGCCTATAAATTCCAGGCCGAACGGGCCGAAACCCGCCTCAACTCCGTATCCTTCCAGATAGGCCGCATCGGGACGATCACCCCCGTAGCCAATCTCGAACCCGTATTACTGGCCGGAACTACCGTCAAACGTGCCTCCCTCCATAACGAAGATATTATCGAAGGCCTCGACCTCCATCTCGGCGACCAGGTATATGTCGAGAAAGGAGGTGAGATCATCCCCAAAATAGTAGGGGTCAATACTGAGGCCCGCTCGATCCTGCTGGGCGACAAAGTACGCTTCGTCCGCCTCTGCCCCGAATGTGGCACACCGCTGGTACGCCCCGAAGGCGAAGCCGCTCACTATTGTCCCAACGAATACCATTGCCCCCCGCAGATCAAAGGCCGCATTGAACACTTTGTTACCCGCCGGGCGATGAATATCAATATCGGGCCGGAAACAATCGATGCCCTCTATGAAGCCCAACTGATAGAGAATGCTGCCGACCTGTACGAGCTGCAACCTGCCGACCTGCTCCAGCTTGAACGCTGGGCCGACAAAAGTGTAAATAACCTGCTGACAAGCCTTGAAGCCTCCAAACAGGTTCCCTTCGAACGCGTACTCTTTGCACTCGGTATCCGCTTTGTAGGCGAAACCGTAGCCCGCAAACTGGCCACTGCCTTCCCAACCATGGAACTGCTGCAAAACGCCACCGCAGAAGCCCTGAACGAGGTAGACGAAATAGGCGACCGCATCGCCCAAAGCATTATCCAATACTTCGCCGACGACCACAACCGCCGGATGGTAGAAAGGCTCCGGTCTTACGGCTTGCAGATGAGCCTGGCGCATGAACAACTCGCCAGCCGTACCGACAAGCTGAAAGGCCTTACCCTCGTAATCAGCGGAACGTTTACCAAACACTCGCGCGACGAATACAAGCAAATGATCGAACAAAACGGAGGGAAGAACAGCGGCTCCGTATCCGGCAAAACCGACTATATCATTGCCGGCGACAACATGGGGCCGGCCAAACTCGAGAAAGCCCAAAAGCTGGGTGTAAAGATTATTAGTGAGGACGAGTTTTTAAATATGCTTTCCGAATGAAAGTAACCAGCCATTTTATCAAAAAGAAAGTACGCCAACTGGCAGCCACCGCTGCCGTCCGTCCCCACCGCTTCTGTCCGCTCGACGAAGCCCGGCAGGTCGCACTATTAGTTGACCACAACCAGCTACAAGAAGCCATGCAATGTATGCAACTCCTGCGCGACAAAGGAAAGAAAGTATACGGCGTGGTCTGGCAGGAGGGCGGTGCAAACCCGTTGGAACAACTGCCTTCAGACTGGGTAGCTGTCAGCGCAAAAGCCGATCTCGACCTCTGGCAAATTCCTAAAAGCCAAGCGCAGGCCCGCATCAACGCCCTGGCTGCCGATATCCTGATCGACCTTACCGCCGCCCACAACCATCCGATGCAATACCTGCTCCTCAACCATCCCGCCACTTTCAAGGTGGGGGCCAGCCATGCAGCTTACGACCTGTACGACCTGGCTATTGTAAGGAAAGAAGGCGAAAAGATAGCAGATTTGTTCGCAAACATGTTATTTTATTTACAGACTATCCGCTCCAAATGATATTATTTATTTATTTTTGCAGTGCTAAAATAAATAAACAGGAATTCATTCCCCATGGCAGACATTAACTTAAAAGGTGTAGGCGTAGCCCTTATTACCCCTTTCCGTGAAGACGACAGCGTAGATTATGAAGCGCTGGGCAGATTAGTAGATTTTCAAGTACAAAACGGGACCGATTACCTCGTAGTGCTTGGTACTACCGGAGAAACCCCGACACTGACCGAAGAAGAAAAAAAGAAGATAGTTAGCCTGATCGTTACCCGGGTAAACGGACGGATACCCATCGTACTCGGAGTAGGAGGGAACTGTACCCGCTCGATCGTGGAAAAACTGAAAAACGATAACTTCACCGGTATCGACGCCATCCTGTCGGTGGTTCCCTATTATAACAAACCCTCCCAGGAAGGCATCTACCAACACTATAAAGCCGTAGCACAGGCAACCAAACTGCCCGTTGTATTATATAACGTACCCGGCCGCACCGGTGTAAACATGACCGCCGAAACTACCCTGCGTATTGCCCGCGAGTTCAGCAACGTAGTTGCCATCAAAGAGGCATCGGGCAACATCACCCAGATGGATGACATTATCAAAAACAAACCGGCCAGCTTCAGCGTGATTTCCGGCGACGACGGCATTGCCTTCCCGCTCATCACCCTCGGTGCCGTGGGGGTTATCTCGGTCATCGGTAATGCGTTCCCCCGCGAGTTCAGCCGCATGGTACGTTTAGCTCTGACAGGCGACTACGAAAACGCCTGCACCATCCACCACCGCTTTACCGAACTCTTCGAGCTCCTGTTTGTCGACGGCAACCCGGCAGGCGTAAAAAGCATCCTCCACGCCATGGGCTTTATCGAAAACAAACTCCGCCTCCCACTCTTACCCACCCGCATCACCACCTTCGAAAAGATACGCGAAGTGTTGCGGCAACTTAGTATTAAATGCTGATATAAGATAAAAGGGACTATCCGGAGAGGCTCAAAATAGAATATTCAACACGGAGATGCATAGACACGGAAGTTTTTAATCCAGTCGTGTCCGGAAGATTTTTCCGTACATGTAAAGATTTATAAAATAAAACCCTATAAAATAAAACCCTCCCGGTTCCCCGCGAAAGTGGAGACCGCACCAGAACCGGCCATTTCAACCAATAGATATGGATACCGTCCCTTCCTTTGCGATCCCCGCTTTCTGAAGTGCACCCAAAAATAACAAACTACCTTTTGGATGCCTCTTTTTATATGTGAATATCAATTATAACCCGCTGAAATCAACATCCCTGAACAATAAAGAAGGAATACGCCAGCTTGACGACAGGCGGGGATCATTCCCTGCCTCCGCCAGGTTGTTCCACAAAGTAATCATATTACCGGTGATATTCATTTCCGAGATGGGCTGGGTAAGTTTGCCATCCTCAATAAGGAAGCCTTCCACACCGTACGAAAAATCGCCGGTGGTACTGTTGCAGTTGCCTCCGTTGAAACCGGTAACCAGGATACCTTTTTCCAACGAACCGATCAAACCCTCTTTATCTTTATCACCTAAAGGCATAGTAAGGATAGAAGGAGATGAAACCGTGTAAGGCATATTCAGCTTATTAGAGCTATAGGTGTCGATAAAATAGGTTTTCAGTACACCCTCTTTAAATATTTCCCTCCGTTTGGTAGCCACGCCCTCGTCGTCGAAGTAGCGGGCACCGGATGATTTAGGCAAATGAGGTTCATCGATAATCGTGATCTGGTCGCCCAGTACCTTCTCATTCAGTTTATCCAGCATAAAGGAGTTTTTCTGATGGATAGATGAACCATACAAAGCACCGATTACAGGGGATAACAGGCGGGAAGCAACTATATTTTCCACCAGCATGGGATATTTGCCGGAAGCAATCTTCTGCTGTCCCAGCTTATGAATGGTACGTTGCAGGGCAAGGGTACCGATACCCTCTTTCTGGAGTGTATCATAATACAGGGAAGAATCATACCAATAGTCACCCGGGCGGGCTTCCCCTTCGCCACGCATACTTACACTCCCTACCAGGGTAAAGGAAGAATGGGAGGTTTCCCCTTCGAAGCCGTTGCTGGCGATCATATATTTTGAATACTGGTCGTCGCTGTAAGAAGAGTTGGCAGAAATGATGCGGCTGTCTTTATCCATGATCTCGCTACATACCTGCATAGCCAAAGCCAGTTTATCGTCGGGCTCGATCGTATCGAAAGCAGGATCTTTTAATTCCAGGTCTTTGTTACCCCCCTTATAATATAGGCTGGCATCGGGCAGGGTGCGGTCTTTATCTTCTGCCAGGTAGCGGGTGGCATCTATCCCGTTGCGGATAAACTTTTCAAGTTCTTCGCGGTTAAGCCGGTTCGTCGAGAAAGAGCCATAGCGGCCATCGACAAACAACTGGATAATCAGGCTGTTTTCAGATGCCTGCTGTAGTTTATCAATCACCATATCCCTTACTTCGTACGAACTGTTTGAGCCGGTATAAAGGGTTACCCGTGAGGCCTGGCAACCATGCTGCAACGCAAAATCCATTGCCCATTGGGCCAGTTTTTTATTTTCGTTTGTTATCATATTAATTTTCTCCTCCTACTGTAAGTTTACTAACCAATGCCGATGGCATACCACATGTCACAGGGCACGACTGTCCGTCTTTGCCACATGTCCAGGTTCCGTTATCCATTTTATAATTATTCCCAACCATAATGATATCCGCCAAGGCTTTCGGGCCGTTGCCGATGATATTGATATCTTTGACAGGCTGGGTCAGTTTGCCGTTTTCAATCAGGTAACCATCTTTCACGAAGAAGGTAAAGTCGCCGGCACCGATCTGTACCTGACCATTGGTAAAGTTAGACGCATAGATACCATTCTTCACTGTCGAGATCATTTCCTCTTCCGTTACATTGCCGGCCTCCATATAAGTGGCACGCATACGCGGGATAGGAATATGGCGGAACGACTCACGGCGGCCGTTACCTGTGGATTGGATGCCGTAATGCTTGGCACTGATCCGGTCGTGCAGGTAACTGGTCAGTATACCCTCTTTTACCAGGTAGGTTTTTTGTCCCTCTATCCCTTCGTCGTCTATATTCACCGAACCACAGTTAAAGGGAATGGTACCATCGTCTACTATATTAATATGTTCGTTGCATATCTTTTTATTTAACTGGTCGGAAAAGATGGAGGTGTTTTTCCGGTTGAAGTCGGCCTCGAACGTATGTCCGATCGCTTCATGCAATAAAATACCAGAACCACCGGCTCCCATCACTACCGGCATTTCTCCCCCTTTAGGTTTGATAGCCTGAAACAGGATAGCGGTTTTATTGATTGCTTCCTGTGCCAGTTGGTTGATCAGGTCGTCGGTCAGGAACCCATATCCCATCCGGTAGGCACGGGCTGCATAGGAATTTTCGATCTGGTCGTTCTCCTGCATAATGCATACGGCTCCCAGGGTTACCATCGGGCGGTAGTCATAATAGAGCTGGCCTTCGGAATTACAAAACAGGATATGCGATGTGGTATCACTTAAAGAGGCATTTACTTTAAGGACACGTGGGTCGAGGGCAAATACCTTATCGTTCAGTTTTTGGAGGTAAGGTATTTTTGCATTTACGGTAATCTCATCCCAGGGGGTACGGACCCCATAATAGTTGCGGGTAATGGGCACTTCGGTCAGGTTAACCGGTGTACCGGCGTTGGACCCGGTGGCTATACGGGCTGCCGTACGGGCTGCCTTCACCATTTCTTCCGGAGTTACATCTTCCACATAGGCGTAGCCGGTCTGATCGCCGGACAATACACGTACACCCATACCGAAATCGATATTCGATGAGGCACGGTTGACGGCTCCGTCCTGTAAACTGATACTATTCCTGTAGGTGTGCTCGAAATAAAGGTCGGCATAATCACCTCCTTTTTCAAGCGCAGCAGTAAGTACCTTTTTCAAATCGCTTTCGCTTACACCAAAATGTGCCAGCGCAAGCGAGATACCGGCAGCCTGATCGGCAGCACTCCCGGTAGTATTCCCGAATAGGGAAGGGGTTGCGAGTGAACCAAGCATAACCATACCTCCTGTTTTAATAAAATCTCGTCTGTTAAACTTCATATGATAGAATTATTTATTTGTCATTTTCCTTGCCCACTCCATCACATTGGCAGGTGGCCGCTGGGCAAGCAGTTCTTTTTTCATAAAGTCCATATAAGGCGCTACATGCGAAAAGAATTTCCTGTATCCTTTACAAAGGTAATTTAGTTCCGGCTCATTAGCAGCAGTATAAAGGAACCGGTTCTTGGGGCATTCGCCATGGCAGGCAAACAGATATTCACATGCTTTACATTGGGTGGGTAAGCCGTTATGCTTGTTGGCTCCAAACTCAAGTTGCTTCTGGCTATACATCATTTCCGTAAGGGTCTGGGTATGGATGTTACCCAGTTTATATTCCGGAAAAACGAAATGGTCGCAGGCATACACATCCCCGTTAAACTCCATTACCCCGGCATGTCCGCAGCTTCTTGCCAATGTACATACGCCCGGTTGTTCGCCTACCCAATTGGCAAGCGTCGAATCAAAAAGCTGGATATAATATGTACCTACACCTTCTTTCAGCCATTCATCAAATATCGCACACAGGAAATCGCCCCATCTACCTGCATCCACCGAGAAACCGGCCAGGCGGATATTTTCATTTTGCTGTTCCGGTGTAGTGAGTTGGGTACCGTCCGGATGGTTGCCTATACGTTCTACAATAGGGGCAAACTGAATATAATGGCAGCCAATCTCTTTAAAGAAATGATAGAAATCCAGCGGATACTCTACATTGTAATCGTTTACTACAGCCATGGCATTGTATTCCACGCCATGTTTCTTCAGTAGTTCTATTCCTTTCATTACCTTATAGAACGAAGGTAATCCCTGTTTGTTCCGGCGGTATTCGTCGTGGAATTCCTGCGGGCCATCAATGGAGATACCTACGAGGAAGTTGTTCTCTTTAAAGAAACGGCACCATTCATCGGTCAGTAATGTCCCGTTGGTCTGGATACAATTATCAATCTGCCGCCCTCTGCCGTATTGTTGTTGGAGTTGAAGAGCTTTTTTGTAAAAGCTGATAGGGCGCATCAGGGTTTCACCGCCATGCCAGGTGAACAATACCTGCGGCACAGTCTGACATTCCAAGTATTCACGTATGAACTTTTCCAGTAACTGTTCGCTCATTACGTGGTTTTTAGTTTCCGGATACAATTTGCCTTTTTCCAGGTAATAGCAGTATTCGCAGGCCAGGTTGCAGACCGAACCAATAGGTTTCACCATTACATATACCGGTTTTGCAAAAGGCGATATATAGGGGTTATTCATCTCTTTATTTGATAGCTTCATGAGTTGTGTAATTACAAAGGTATTATTTTTTATTTAAAATGCCGGATCCATACAGGTGTTCTATAGAGGTTTTTTATATTAATTACAGGTTGACGGTTGGTTTGTTAATTTACTCTTTAAGCCATCTCCCAGTATTACCGCAGGGCTGTTAAATTCTTTTATCAGCTTTTGATATTTTACTTGCACCTGATACATTACAAGGGTGTAAAGCAATAGCCCAGGGTTGAGTGAACGTAGTGAACGGTACCCTGGGTAAGCAGATAATAAAACAAAAACCCTGTAAGGGTTTCATTTCTACCCTCAAGCATTTTCCCTGGTCAATATGCAACCCCCTTCGGGGTTGAAATAATACATACTTGTAACCCAGGGTACCGCTCGCTCTGCTCACTCAACCCTGGGCTATTGCTTAAATTCCC
>JAJPZJ010000088.1 GCA_021204405.1 Tannerellaceae bacterium
TGGGAGAGTGGTTTTCATCACTTCCTCATGGCCTGGCAAGCTGGTTAGGTGAAAATGGGGAAACGTTGAGTGATGGACAGCGGAAAAAGCTGTTGCTGGCGCAAGCGTTACTTAAAGAGCCACAGTTGTTGGTAGTGGATGAACCTACTGCGGGTATCAGTTCCGGAAATGCCATTACTATTTTCCGGAATATCAAACGTCGATATCCAAATCTTACTATCCTGATGGCTACGCATTTAAAAGATTTTGAATGTATGGCTGATAAGGTGGTAAGGATTTAAGAGGATGTTTTCAGGTTTTAAATCCTATATACTGCTTCAGCGTTATTCCAATGTGTACTATAAGGTAGACTTTTGGGTAGCTTCCAAACTCCTCCGGTTTAGAAGGGAAAAACATACTCTAATAGGCTATATGCTGCCAACCTGTTATAAACAAAAAAGTCCCGAAACCTTTTGGATTTCAGGACTTTGCGCTGTTTTGCTTTCAGATTTTGCGGTATGGACGGGACTCGAACCCGCGACCCCCTGCGTGACAGGCAGGTATTCTAACCAGCTGAACTACCACACCATTTTTTATTATCGCTCTTCCTCTGAATTGCGATGCAAAGATATGGACATTTTTTGATTCTGCAACAGTTTGGGGAAGAAATTTATTACAAACCGATAATTTTCCTATTTTTGTAATAACATAAATAAAGATATCATGAAAAACACTCCGGTAGATTACCTGAAAACCAAAGAGGTAATTGCCAGTTACGGGCTGGCGGACTTCGGAAAAGCTACTATACGTGAAGTAGTAGCAATCTCTAACCAATTGGAACAATTAACACAAACGGAATTTATCCATATGGAAATGGGAGTTCCGGGACTAAAACCTTCACAGGTAGGGGTAGATGCTGAAATAGAAGCATTAAAAACGGGATTGCTTCTGTTTATCCGAATATAAATGGTATTCCTGAACTTAAAGAAGAGGCTACCCGGTTTATTAAGGCATTTATTGATATAGAGGTGGATGCTGAATGTTGCGTTCCTGTAACAGGATCTATGCAAGGTACATACGCATCTTTCCTGACTGCCGGACAGTGCTATGGTGGAAAAGATACGATCCTGTTTATCGATCCTGGCTTTCCGGTACAGAAACAGCAGATCACCGTAATGGGCTACCAGTATGAATCATTTGATGTATATGAATACCGGGGAGCCAAACTGGAAGCCAAACTGGAAACATTTCTTTCCAAAGGGACTATTGCGGCACTCGTCTATTCAAATCCGAATAATCTGGCCTGGTTCTGCCTGACAGAGGAAGAGCTACGGATTGTAGCGAAGCTGGCTGATAAATATGATGTAATCGTGATTGAAGACCTGGCATATTTTGCCATGGATTTCCGGAAAGAGCTGGGTACTCCTTTCCTGCCCCCTTACCAGCCAAGTATTGCTCATTATACGGATAATTATATTTTACAGATATCAGGTTCAAAAGCATTCAGCTATGCCGGACAGCGGATTGGGGTTACTGCTATTTCTAATAAGTTATACCATAGGGCTTATCCGGGACTAACGCAGCGGTACGGAGGCGGTACGTTTGGTACTGTTTATATCCACCGGGTGTTATATGCGCTTTCGTCAGGCACCAGCCATTCTGCCCAGTATGCTTTGGCTGCCATGTTCAAAGCTGCTTCAGACGGGACTTTCGACTTTGTTTCGGAACTCAGGGAATATGGCTGGAGGGCAGAGCGGCTAAAGAAAATTTTTACAGATTATGGTTTCAGTATTGTTTATGATCGTGACTTGGAAAAGCCTATTGTCGATGGTTTCTATTTTACTATTTCTTATCCGGATATGACAGGGAGTGAATTGATGGAGGAGTTTATCTATTATGGTATTAGTACTATTTCACTTAGTACAACTGGGAGTAACCAGGAGGGTTTGCGGGCCTGTACTTCATTTATTAAACCTAACCAGTACGATTTGCTGGAAGAAAGATTAAAGTTATTTAAGACAAATAATCCTATCAGTAGCCGGATGACACGGTAATTTTCATAATAAGATAAAATATCGAGCTGTTTTTTGTTTGTTAAAATCAAAACACTTACATTGTAACTGATTTGACTACTTACTTAATTACCTAATCAATGGCTACTTACAAAAATATCTTCAAGATCACTCATAATAATTTATCTCCGAACCCGGGAAATATACTTATTTCTGAGCCCTTTTTGCAGGACGTATATTTTCAACGCGCTGTAGTGTTGCTGGTAAAACATGACCGAGAGGGATCAATGGGATTTGTACTGAATAAAAAGACGGAATTGCTGGTAAATAACTTCTTCGAAGAGTTAAAAGATCTGCCGGACTTGCCTATTTACCTGGGAGGTCCCGTGAGCTCCAACAAGCTATTCTTTATTCATTCCCTTGGCGAGCACATGATCCCCGGTTCGAAACGAATCAATGACCGGCTGTTTTTTGATGGTGACTTTGATGTATTAAAAGAATATATGCTTAGCGGACAACTGGTAAAGGGGAAAATTAAGTTTTTCCTGAACTATTCGGGTTGGACTGACGGGCAGTTACGTACTGAGATCGACCATAACTCGTGGATGGTAGGTAATGCTACTAACCGAAATGTGATGCAGGCAGACGGAGAGTCTTTCTGGAAACTTTCCCTTGAATTACTGGGCGGACGTTATAAAACCTGGATCAACTTTCCTAAAGATCCCTGTATGAATTGATAATCAGCCACGGGAGATACAAAAAATTTAGTAAGAAATATAAAGGTCTCTAAAATAAAACCTTACCAGTTTTGCCCACGCAGGTGGGAACCGCAAAGGAAGAGACGGTTTTCTTATTACTAAAGGGTTGAAACGGCCAGTTCTCATGCGATCCCCGCCTGCGCGGGCAACTGGGGTTATCCGTACAGTAGACTGCTTATAAACGGTTTATCTTTTGCATGACGATTACATCCGTATATCCTTCCTGAGTCACAATCCATTCAACCAGTGTGCCTGTTACCTTAAAGCCGCAGCGGTTAAATAGTTTTTGGCTAGCGGTATTACCAACCGGGACATGGACATATAATTGGTGACATTTCAGCATCTTAAATGCATATCCGGTAAGGAGTTCCAATGCCTGGGTAGCTAGTCCCCGCTTTTGGTACCGGGGATCAATAAGAATACCTATACCGGCACGATGGTGGTGAGGTTCGAATCCATAGAGGTCTATGGTACCCACGGGTAAGTTATTCCTTTTGCATTCAATCATTAAACGTAACTGACGGGCTTCGAAAATATCACTGCCGGAAAAGGCTATATACTCTTTCAGGATATAGCGGGAATAAGGGGCAAGAGTAGATCCCAGACTCCAGAGTGAAGCATCGTTTTCCCAGCAGTAAAGGGCTTCAAGGTCTTCCGGTTCGAGTGCACGCAGGTGTATCTGCTGATTTTCCAGGATAGGCATTTTCTTTTCCGGTTTATTTGTCGGGCGATATTAATTGCCCTGCATATTTATTATAAATATGGTAAGTTACTTTTTTATTTACCATTTTGTCCATATATAAAAGCATCTGCTCAAAGCGGACATCGGGATAGCAGAAGGCAAAGTCGGTAAACCCTTTCATCTGGTTACGGCGGCAGATAGCATCCATTACACGGTCTTCATCCAGATCCCAAAGGTTAATATATTCCAGTTGAGGCATTCGTTTCCGGCAAGCCTTTTTGATAGCCGGGAAATTTTCTTCGTGGCAGTGGATGAGTATGCGGCGATGGTTCCCTTTTCTTTTTTTATTGCGGCCCAATAAACCCAGGCATGCGGCTACAGAGGTACGTCCGGTAATAGCCAGCCGGATAAAGAAACTACTAAGCCAACCGGATTTAGGATAGTATTTTTTAAAAAAGATCAACATAGCCCCATAAAAAGCTTTGATATATTTGATATCATTATGCCGGGTACTTTCGCCTTTATAATGAAGGATACGTTCGGGTATATAGTAGTTTTTGTAGCCTCCCTGACAGATCCGATAGGAAAGGTCGATATCTTCGCCATACATAAAAAAGGCCTCATCCAGTAATCCCACTTTCTCCAGTGCTTCATAGCGTAATAACATAAAGGCACCTGCCAATACCTCAACTTTATGGGTTTTATTTTCGTCGAGATAACACAGGTTGTAACGGGCGTACCGGGGGGAATGGGGAAAAAGACGGGAAAGACCGAATATTTTGCAGAATGAATTCCAGGGTGAGGGAAAACTCCGCTTGCTCTCGATCAGAAACATGCCGTGGCCATCCATCATCTTCACCCCTACTCCACCCGCCTGAGGATGTTCATCCATAAAATAGCACAGGGAGCGCAGGCAGTCTTCACCAATCAGGGTATCGGGGTTCAAGAGCAGGACATATTCTCCGGTGCATTGCCGGATAGCCTGGTTGTTGGCTACGGCAAAGCCTGGGTTGTCTTTATTGGCAATAAAAGCTACTTCCGGAAAGCGGGGTTCCAGATAGGCAACTGAACCATCAGATGAATTATTATCCACCACAAATATTTCAGCTTCCATACCTGCCAGTGCCGCACGTACAGACCAAAGGCATTGTTCTACAAAATATTTTACATTGTAGTTAACAATAATAATAGATAGCTTTTTATCAGACATGCTATAAGGTATTATGTAAGGGTTTCAGGCAACTCATATACTAACAGAATTATATCTTGATCGAGTCGTTAAAGCTGGTACGATTCAGGATAGAACGTCCCAGTGTGATCTCGTCGGCATATTCGATTTCATCGCCAATGGATACGCCACGTGCGATGACAGATACTTTTACATCGTAAGCAGCCAGTTTACGATAAATAAAAAAGTTCGTAGTATCTCCCTCCATAGTAGTACTGAGCGCAAGGATCACCTCCTTCACTTCGCCACTAGCTACCCGCCGGATAAGGCTGTCTATTTCCAGGTCGCCGGGTCCGATACCATCGATGGGCGAGATAATCCCACCCAATACATGGTACACCCCCCGGAACTGCCCGGTATTTTCGATGGCCATTACCTCCTTAATATTTTCTACGACACATACCAGGGAATGGTCGCGGTTGGTATCGGCACAGATGGCACAGGTCTCATCGTCGCAAATATTATGACATACCTTGCAGTATTGTACATCACGCCGCAGGTCGAGCAGGGCAGATGCAAAATTCTCAGTATATTCGACATCCCGGCGTAGCATATAAAGGGCCAGCCGGAGAGCTGTTTTACGTCCTACTCCCGGCAGGGAGGCGAGTTCGTTTACAGCATTTTCTAACAATGTGGATGGATATTTACGACTCATAATTCCTTTGTTTCTTTAATTCCGTTATGCTTTAATAGCGATCACTTCGATCTCTACCAGGGCATTTTTAGGAAGGGTCTTTACGGCTACTGCCGAACGAGCCGGGAAAGCACCGATAAATTGGGCTGCATAGACTTCATTCATCGAAACAAAGTCGTTCATATCAGCTAAGAATACAGTTGTTTTCACTACATCATCGATTGTATAACCGGCTTCTTCCAGGATAGCCCGGATGTTTTTAAAAGCCTGGTAGGTTTGTGCCGGAACATCGGCTCCTGCGAATTCGCTGGTTGCCGGGTCGAGCCCCAACTGTCCTGACATATAAAGAATATTCCCTACCTGTACTGCCTGGCTGTAAGGACCGATAGCAGCCGGTGCATTTGTTGTTGCTATTACTTTTTTCATTTTCCTGTTTTTTTATAATTAAAATACTTGTTGTTCCATTTGTTCCATTCGTTGGCGTACTACCTCGTATACAAGGATAGAAGTAGCTACCGATACGTTAAGTGAACCAATCGTACCGAACTGTGGTATTTTTACCATTTGGTCGCAGATACGAAGATTGTCCATAGAAACACCTGTATCTTCGGCACCCATTACAATGGCAACCGGGCCATCATAAGTAACACCGGTATAATTGATGGTTGCCTTTTCTGTTGCAGCAACAACCTGCACACCACTATCTTTCAAAAAGCGGATCGCCTGGTTTATGCTTTGCTCCTTACATACAGGTATAACATGTAAAGCCCCGGCAGATGTTTTGATTGCATCGGCATTTACCGTTACACTACCTTTGGAGGGGATCACAATCGCATCCACACCTGCACATTCACAGGTACGTGCAATAGCTCCGAAGTTACGTACATCGGTGATACCATCCAGCAGTACAATAAAGGGACTTTTACCTTGTTCGTATACAAAAGGAATAATATCTTCCAGCTTCTGATAGGTAATGGCCGGAATAAAGGCTATTACTCCCTGGTGGTTCTTCCGGGTAAAGCGGTCGAGTCGCTCGGCCGGTACCCGTTGTACCGGGATGTCTGTACCTTTCAGTACACTGAACAGTTCTTTGGAAAGGTCACTTTGCAGTTCACACCTGACCAGTATTTTATCGATTTCCTTTCCAGCCTGTACAGCTTCGATAACGGCACGGATACCGAATATCATTTCATTTTCTTTCATTAATCCTGTTATCTATTATTATATATGTTCTTATTAGTTTCGCATTCCCAGCAGGTCTTTCGCATTGGCCACAGAAGCATCTGTGAGGGAAGCACCGCTGAGCATACGGGCTACTTCGGTAATGCGTTCTTCGGCTGTAAGCTGCCGGATACGGGTAACGGTTTGTTCGTCTATATCCTGTTTATAGACAAAATAATGGGCTTTCCCTTTGGATGCGATCTGTGGCAGGTGGGTAATGGCCAGTACCTGCATTTGTGTACCCAGTTGTTTCATGATCTCTCCCATTTTATCGGCAATATCTCCTGATACACCTGTATCAACCTCATCAAATATAATAGCCGGTAATGCGGTAAAACCGGCAATCATTGCTTTGATACAGAGCATCAGTCGCGATATTTCTCCTCCGGAAGCAATCTGTGCTACCGGCTGGGGAATACCATTTTTATTGGCTGAGAAAAGAAACTGGATATCGTCCATACCATCTGTTCCCGGAGCTATCCGGGGCTGTATGGATACATCCAGGCGGGCATTGGGTATCCCCAGGGGGGCTACCATACCAGCCAGCCGGCTGGCTAATGAGTGGGCCGCTTGCTTCCGACGTTCTGTGAGCCGGGTGGCGACCTTTATCAGTTGCCGGTAAGCTTCATCCCGTTGGTGCTCCAGTGCGGCAATTTGTTCGTCAAATGAATCTATTTCCTGTAATTGTAAAATAAATTTATCCTGTAAAGCCAGCAGTTCTTCCAGCGAGGAGACCCGGTGTTTTTGTTGCAGGCTATAAAGAGTATCCAGCCGGTTACTTACCCATTCCATTCGTTCAGGATTAAATTCAATATCTTCTTTCAGGATATCGGTTTCCGATGCCAGGTCGTTCAGGTCGATATAGGCAGAGCGGAGCCGGTCGGCTATTTCTTTGGCTTTCGGGAAATAACGTTCCAGGCTATCGGTTGCCATTAATGCTTCTTTTAATACCCGGACAGCTCCCATGTCGTCTCCATTAAGTAAACCGTTCACTTTATAGAGAGTTCCTTTAATCTCTTCCGCATGCGAAAGGGTTTCAAGTTCCTGCTCCAGTTCTTCCTGTTCACCGGGTTGCAGGCGGGCATCGGTAAGTTGTTCAAGCTGAAAACATACATAGTCTTCCTCCTGTTTGGTACGGACGGCCTTTTCCTGCAATTGAACTAACGCTTTCTTATGGAACTGGTATTGGTGGTATATTTTTTGATATTCTTCCAACACCGGTGTATTTTCGGCTATGACATCTGTTACTCTAAGCTGAAAACGGTTATCTCCCAGCAGTAAATTCTGGTGTTGGGAGTGGATATCGATCAGGCGGCTACCCAGCTCTTTCAGTACGGATAAGGAAGCAGGCGAATCGTTTACAAAAGCCCGCGACTTGCCCGAAGCATAGAGTTCACGCCTGAGTAAACATGTTTCAGGATCGTACTCAAGATCATGGCTTTCGAAAAATGCAGCCAGCTGGTAAGCTGAGATATCAAAAACGGCTTCTATAATACACTTATCGGCTGTGTTCTTTATACTTTTCCCGTCTGCCCGCTGTCCTAATACAAGTCCGAGGGCACCCAAAATAATGGATTTTCCGGCTCCGGTCTCTCCGGTTATTACTGAAAAACCATTTTCAAACCGGATATCCAGTTTATCGATCAGTACATAATTACGTATGTATAAAGATTTCAGCATAGGAATTAGTTTTTAAGTGGTTCCAGCCGGGTAGTCTGGGTAGGAAACAGGTTGGTAAGCATTTTATAGCCGGCCTGTTTTTCCGTAACAGTTGCTTTAGAGTAGATGGCAATTACTTCATCCAGCTTACTGTCTACAAACATTTGTAACAGGATGGAATTAGGACGGGCACTCCGGAGTTCTTCAAGTGCCGGAAGTACTTCCAGCACAGTGGTCCGGCCACGGTCGGGATTGGCAGCCATCTCGTCCAGTCCCCAGCGGTGGTAAGTATACCACATATCACGGAAGATATCGGCGGTATTTTCTGTCAGTGCTGTGGACACGGCATGGCGGTTACGGTTACTTTCAAATGCACGCCAACCGGTCCATGCCGACTGCGATTGTGCCAGATTCACAATTTGCTGAGCCTGTTGGTGAAAAGCCGTGCCGCCACGCGGGGAGAAACTGTCAAAATCAAGCCCCAAGATAGTATAAATATAGAAGGTGATAGTAGCTACCAGGTTATTATCCAACGTATATTCATTATATTCCAGAGGTTCATATTCGGTATAGTCGAAATCGAGTTGGGTATCCCGGTAGTTGATCAACGTTGTAGTATAGGCCGAGTTATACACCGGACGGCGTGCCTGTACCTGAAGTTCAGCACGGAAACTGTTATCGGAAGACATTTCATTCACAATAATCAGGAAGGTACAATCAATCCGTTCGTTAATACCAAAGGTGGCATCTGTCCACTGTTTGGTATTGATAAAGTTATTTAGTGCACGTTCCAGTGTTGCGAAGACGGTGCGGTTGCCTTCGATCTTATCACTATTGACCGTAAGGGTAGCATTCAGTTCCTGTGCATTACTATCCGGCACAAAAAACAACACCACTAAAATCAGAAATAACAGTTTTTTTATCATTACAATACTATAATAGGGTTGCCAGTTTATTTATGATATCGCCGGCGACTTCCTGCTTATTCTTTAGCGGAAAGGCTGTCACATTCCCCTCTTTATCAATAAGAGTTATCTTATTAGTATCTCCCTGAAAGCCGGCTCCTTCTTCACGAAGAGAGTTAAGAACGATCAGGTCGAGGTTTTTCCGTTGTAGTTTGCCCCGGGCATTTTCCAATTCGTTGTTTGTTTCAAGTGCAAACCCAACCAGTAGCTGCCCAGGTTGCTTCAAAGCTCCCAGGGAAGCTGCAATATCGGGATTGGGAACCAGTTTAAGCAGCATTTCTTCCTGTTGTTCCCGTTTGATCTTCTCGCCGGAAGGTTGGGACGGACGGTAGTCGGCTACGGCTGCACACAGGATGGCGGCATCCATTCCGGGAAACTGCCGGGTTGCCACCTGGAACATCTCTTCTGCTGATTCCACATCTATCCTCCTGATAAACGGATGGGTAACTGACATAGCTACAGGACCAGCCACCAAAGTGACCTCAGCACCCTGCCGGGTACAGGCTTCAGCCAGGGCAAATCCCATCTTACCGGAAGAATAGTTACCTATAAAACGTACTGGATCTATCTTTTCATATGTAGGACCGGCAGTTATTAGTATCCTTTTTTTTTCAAGAGGCTGTTTAACGGAAAAAAAGTCTTCCAATACCTTTACAATTACCTCCGGTTCCTCCATCCTTCCTTTTCCTATCAATTCACTTGCTAACTCGCCTACACCCGGTTCGATAATATGGTTACCGAATGCGCGTAAACGTTCAATATTTTGCTGGGTGGCAGGATGGGCGAACATATCCAGGTCCATCGCCGGCGCTACAAATACTGGAGCTTTGCAGGAAAGGTAAGTCGTAATCAACATATTGTCTGCTATGCCATTTGCCATTTTACCAATGGTAGAAACACTTGCCGGGGCCACCAGCATAGCGTCAGCCCAAAGACCAAGATCTACATGGCTATTCCAGGTACCGTCGCGATTGGAAAAGAATTCACTGATCACCGGCTTACGGCTCAGTGTGGAAAGGGTTAGCGGCGTAATAAATTCTTTACCGGCAGGCGTAATAACCACCTGGACTTCCGCACCTTTTTTTACCAGCGCACGGATAAGGTAAGCAGCTTTATAAGCGGCAATACTTCCGGTTATTCCCAGGATAATATTTTTTCCTTTCAGCATATCTCTTTTATACCAGAAACTTTTGAAACCAGTTAAAATTATTTTTCCGGTTCCAAAAGTTATTATTTCAATTTTATTCTTTCTTTGTATTTATTACAAACGCAACCTGAATATTTCACGGGCTGCCTGCCAGTCGATATTGGCATGTTCACCCAGTTTCCACCCCCGTTGTTTTACAGGTTCAACCAATGCATTAATTGCACTTTCAGATATACCATACTCACTTAAGCGGGTTTTCATACCCATCTGGCGGAAGAAATTTTCCGTTGCCTGTATGGTAGTAGTTACCCGTTCGTCTGTACCGCCTGTGGTTATTCCAAATACGGTTTCACCCAGCCGGAGTATTTTAGCTTCCTTTTCTTTGCGCATGTATTCCATGACACCGGGTAACACCACAGCCAGGGTTTGTGCATGATCCAATCCATATTGTACGGTAAGTGCATACCCCAACCGGTGCGACGACCAGTCTTGTGGTACTCCTACTCCAATCCAGCAGTTAAGTGCATTGGTTGCGGCCCACATCAGGTTGGCACGTATATCGTAATCAGACGGATTGTCTAATACCTTTATTCCTTCTTCTACAATCACCTTCATCAGGCTCTCTGCAAAATAATCCTGCACCTTTGCATTGGCCGGATAGGTAAGGTATTGCTCGATCACATGGATAAACGAATCTACTACTCCATTGGCTACCTGGTGGGCAGGCAGGGAATAGGTCACCTGTGGATCCATCACTGCAAACTGAGGAAATAGGAGCGGGCTGGCAAAACTTAGTTTTTCCGAAGTAGAAGCCCGCGAGATCACTGCGCGTTCGTTCATTTCCGACCCGGTAGCAGCTAATGTAAGTACAGCACCCAATGGCATCACTTTACTGATCACTCCACCTTTGGAAACAATATCCCAGGGCTCACCTTCGTAATACACAGCCGAAGCGATAAATTTAGTTGCATCGATTACCGATCCGCCTCCTACGGCCAGCAGAAAGTCAACCTGTTGCTCTTCTACTACCTTTACCGCTTTCATACAAGTTTCATAGAGTGGATTAGGTTCAATACCGGAAAACTCCGTTACCTTATAATCCTGTAAAGCAGCGACTACCTGTTCATATATTCCATTCTTTTTAATGCTTCCCCCTCCATATAATACCATTATACGGCTTCCTTCGGGAATAAGGGCAGGGAAGCGATTAATCACGCCTTTGCCAAAAACCACTTTTACTGGGTTATTGCATTCAAAGTTATTCATAGTGTTATTTTGAATTGAAATTTCTCAGTCTGATCTCTGTCAGCATTTTTTGTATTCAACGGGAAATCACCGTTCATAATCCAGGAATAATATCCGGGATCTGTTTTCAATACTTCCTCTACCAGCCGGCCTTTATATTTACCAAAGTTAATTACCTCCAGCCCTTCTTCATTGTAAATCATGCGGCCGGCAAAGTCGACATTTCTATTGAAGGAAGAATAGTCAGAAAGATACTGAACATCATTCTGAAGGTCGGGATAACGATCTAACTGAGCTTTCAGTATCTCATACGTTGCCAGCGTGTCGGCTTCGGCCGTATGGGCATTCTCCAGGTTTTTATCGCAATAAAATTTATAGGCTGCAGCAAGTGTACGTTGTTCCATCTTATGGAAAATGGTCTGTACATCTACCAATTTACGTTTATTCATATCGATATCCACACCTGCACGGAGAAATTCTTCTGCCAGCAAAGGAATGTCGAAACGGTTAGAGTTATAACCGGCCAGGTCACATCCTTCGATCTGTGCAGCCAAAGACTTAGCGATCTCTTTAAAGGTCGGACAATCTTTTACATCCTCGTCGCTGATCCCATGAATAGCTGTTGATTCGGGCGGGATTGGCATTTCAGGATTGATCCGGCGCGTTTTACTTTCTTCTTTTCCATTCGGAAATACCTTCAGGTAAGAGATTTCCACGATCCGGTCTTTTACTATATTGATACCCGTTGTTTCCAGGTCGAAGAAAACTAACGGGTTCTTCAGGTTCAATTGCATTATTCAGGGTTTAGTCATTTAACATCATTGGCATCAGAAGCATCAGCAGATCTTCGTCTTCCTCATTCTCAGAAGGAACGATCAGGCCTGCACGGGATGGGTCGGCCAATTCAAGCACCACTTCTTCCGCAGCGATGTTAGTTAATATTTCTATCAGGTAGGTAGCTTTGAAACCGATGCTCATATCCGTACCCTCATATTGGCAAACCATTGTTTCTTCGGCTGATGTTGAAAAGTCAATATCCTGTGCGGAAACCTGCATCATACTATCTTTCAATTGCAGTTTAACAAGACTACTTGCCGGATTGGAGAACACGGATACCCGTTTGAGTGCATTCAGGAATGAGATACGGTCTATGGTGACCTTAAATGGATTTTCCTGGGGAATTACACTGTTATAGTTCGGATAGCGTCCTTCGATCAGGCGGCATACCATTTCGAAGTTGGTAAAGTTCACGTAGGCATTATTCTCGTCGAACCGAATCGTTACCTCCTCTGTTTCTTTAGCCAATACACCTTTCAACAGGTTAGCGGGTTTTTTAGGGAGGATAAATGCGGCACGCTCTGCGGATTTCACTGCCAGGTTACGGTAACGTACCAGCTTATGTCCGTCAGACGCTACAAAAGTAAGGCTGTCTGTGCTGATATCGAAATATACACCATTCATTACCGGGCGTAATTCATCATCAGCTGTAGCAAACAGGGAGCGGCTGACTCCGTTCAGCAACATCTGTGCATCGATTGTAAGAGTTACTGCGTTTTCCCCTAATGGTTTTTGCTGTGGATAGGCATCTCCTTTCTGGCCGATAAAATTATATTTACCATTCTGGAAATGGATAAAGATTTCCAGGTTCTCATCATTAATATCAAACGTTAATGGTTGCTCCGGCAATTCTTTTAACGGATCCAGCAGTATTTTAGCCGAAACAGCAAACAGGCCACTTCCCGCTGCATTCATCACTTCTACAGAAGTTACCAGCCGGGTTTCGGCATCGGATGCTGTTATGGTAAGTGTTGTTCCCTGCAGGTCGAACAGGAAGCTATCCAGGATAGGCAACGAGTTCTTGGAAGCGATAACTTTGCTTATTGACTGCAGGCGTGATAGTAACGCTGTGCTGGATACATCAAATCTCATGGCTTTTAATATTTATCTGTTATTATTCGTTATTTCTTTCCTTTACTTTATTTAGCTGAACAAAATTAAGAAAATATTTGATTAACCTATAGGGTACTCCACAAAAGATTAGGCATATAGAAAGAGTTCCTTTCTAAAAAAATTGAAAAGGAACTCTTTCTATATTCTATATGATCTGATTATTTCGCGAAGAAATCTTTAACAGCTTCATTAGGAACCATTTCTTCCTGGAAAATGTAAGCTCCGGTTTTTGGAGACTTTACCATTTTAATAACTTTCGAATAGGTACAACCGTCACCTTTCTTAAATGATGCAACTGCTTTTTTTGCCATTATTTAAATCTCCTATTACTTAATTTCTTTATGTACTGTCATTTTTCTCAGGATAGGATTGTATTTTTTCAATTCCAAACGCTGAGTTGTATTCTTTCTGTTTTTGGTAGTGATATATCTTGAAGTACCTGGCATCCCACTTTCTTTGTGTTCAGTACATTCCAGAATCACCTGTACTCTGTTGCCTTTTGCTTTCTTTGCCATTTCTTATTTCCTCCGATTAAGCGTTTAAATAACCTTTGTCAGCTGCCATTCTGATTGCCGCATCCAAACCTAGTTTGTTAATAGTACGCAAGCCTGCAGCTGAAATATTCAGGTTAATCCAACAATCCTGTTCTACCCAATAGAACTTTTTAGTAAAGAGGTTAACATTGAATTTACGTTTCGTTCTTCTTTTAGAGTGCGAAACGTTATTGCCAACCATTGCTTTTTTTCCGGTAATTTGACAAATCTTAGACATCGCTATCTTTTATTTTATTTTGTTATTCGCAATTTATATTTCTCACAATCAGGGCGCAAAGTAAATCATAAAAATCAATTCATGCAACTATTTATCCCTCAAAATGCGCATTAACTCCTTTTTCCGAACTAGCATCACGATCAGATAAAGGAAGAATCCCAGAGAATCATTATTTCTCTTACGGGCTGCAAAGGTAGAAAATTTTCTAACATTTAACAACACCGGAATCGGAATTATTTTTAATATTTTATTTTTACTATACCTGATAGTTTAGAAAGTTTTGTCATTCCTCAATCCAACTAACGATCGTTTCACTTAACGGACTTTCACGGGGAGCCACCGTAGCTACCCATTTTCCCTCTTCATCAATAAGATATTTCTGAAAGTTCCAGGTAACCGGTGAATCTTCCCTGCCATTTTCAGATGCTTGTGTCAGCTACTGGTAAACAGGAGCCATATCGTCACCGACTACTGATATTTTAGCCATCAACGGGAAAGTTACCCCATAGTTGATACTACAGAATTCTTGGATTTCGGCATTTGTACCCGGCTCCTGTTCCCTGAAATTATTGGCAGGAAAGCCGATAATGGTAAACTGATCTCCCCCATACGTATCATACAATTGTTGTAATTGTTCATACTGGGGAGTTAACCCGCATTTAGAAGCCACATTTACTATCAGTACCTTTTTCCCTTTTAATTGTGAAAGAGGAAAAGATTGGCCATCGATTGTTTCAACCGTAAAGTCATAAAACGTTTTATTCTGCGCTACCAATGGTGACAATACCAACAAAAGGCAGAAAAATGTAAAAATTGATCTCATTTTATATATATTATTTTATATATATTATTGTTTTACTTGTACAAAGATAATTTTATATATATTATTTTATATATATTATTGTTTTACTTGTACAAAGATATATAAATATGCAAAATATTTAAGTTTGTATAAAAGAATTTGTTTCGCTATAAAGCATACTTGTATAATTCTAAAAACAACTTATTAAACATACATACAAATGTAAAAAATCCTCTTTCTATTAACAGGATAAATTTTATCAGAATCAATAGCGAGATATAAGAATAAAATTAAGAATTCCTTTAATGAAAACGGCATTTTCTAATAGCCAATATTGAAAAGGCGATCAAAATCCCATATAACATTTAAACACGAATGATTATATAATATCATAATCATAAAATAAATAATAATTGTTTTGAATTATTGAAATAAACTTTGTTATTTCTTCGGATATAATTTAATTATAAAAAAAATATTAATTCTAATTTAATTTCAAAGGATATTCTGGTTATACTTTTCCGCTTGGATACAACAAAAAATGAAAAAGAATTTATCACTGACTTCCAGAACTCCCCGCAGCTTTTCAGAGATAAGAAGGATTTTTAAACATATCAAAACGTCATGTTCTATAACATATATCAGCCATTCTATTTATATTTTTGCATACTTCCAGGCCACAGCTTTTTTAGTTTATTTTTTAATGCCAATTATACTATTAATATGCAGTTTATTACAAATAATTATTTAATTTATTTATCAATTTTTTATATTAAAAATTTTGCAAAAATAAAATCTTAATTTGCAAAAATAAAATCTTAAAAAGCTCTCATTTTGAGGATAAATAATGAATATCAATCCCTGAATTTTCCATATATTTGTATTAATATTTTTTATAAAATCTATGTCTAATAGTGTGTATTTATGGCTTTCCTTTTAAAAGAGGATAGAAATTTTGCACCGGGAAGTTGCATATCAACCTAACCCGTTAAGAGACAAAAGAATGTGTTACATTCAAAAGTAATGGACCTGTAAAGGTTCAACAACCCTTTTTAAATAAAAGACCTTAGTGAAATGAAAGCAGTGAGTAAGGTTATCAATGGGTATTATTATTACTATGAATTAGGTAATACTAATCAACCGGTGATAGAAGTATTAAACGTTACAGGTGATGCTTACCGGTCGGGGACGATCGGGATAAACGAAATTATTTTGTCTTACAGGGGAAATGTGAAGTAGTTTGTGATACATATCCTCCTGTTACCATTTCGGCGAAAGAGTCTATTTTTCTTCCGTCGGGTTCACATTTCAAAGCAGTTTCCGAAAAAAACAGCCACATCATCATTCTCCGGCTGGATCCACTTCAGAAATTATATGGGGGATCCTATTCGGTGGAAGATCTTTATAACGAAGCCCAGCAATATTCTTTTCCGGAAGAGGCTTGCAAACTAGAGATCAACAGTATGATGAATCAATGCTTAACCAGTTTAGCCACTTATATAGAGAGCGGCATAAAGTATCCCATACTTTATGAAATCAAAATCAAGGAGTTGCTCATGATTTTGAACGGATATTACGAGAAAAAGAATCTTTGTTATTTCTTTAAACCGGTTCTGAACAATGATTTCCGTTTTGCCTCTTTTATCCTAAATAACTGGAAAGATGCAAAAAAATGCAAAAGAGCTGGCAGAGCTTGCCTCTTATACAGAGACTGCCTTCAACAAAAAATTCAAGAAAGTATTCGGAACGACCCCTTATAAATGGTTGAATGAACGTAAGTCTACTAAAATCATGTATGAGATTACTAATACAGACAAACCGCTGAAACAGATCGCCGAAGAATATGACTTTAATTCACAGCAACAATTCAATGATTATTGTATCCGCAATCTTAAACAGACACCGGGGAATATCCGGAATAGCGGGTAAAAGATAAAAACTTAACATACTAAAAAACGATAACGAGTTACTGAATAATTTCAGTAACTCGTTATCGTTTATACTCCTATATTTCCTTTACAACAAAAAAATAAAAAGATCTGGTTCTCCGTACAGACAGAGATTGCATAAACCAAATCAACCTAATCCATTATTATATTTGAAAGGCCCCATTGTTTATAATACCCTTCAAGCAATCCATTTTCTTTGATTAATAAAAATGGGGATATCCTTTTACAAGATATCCCCTTCGAGACAAATTAAACCTATTCAGTAAACTAAACTTAATTTCCTATTTGAAATTCTTCATAGAAAGGTTCACCTATCGCAACAGCATTTGTTATCCAGGCAATTACATTATTCAGGAACCTCTGTTCTTCTGATTCAAAGGAAGCTGGGAAATTCTGATTATTGGGTTGCAAACTATTATTTATATTTTTACTACCAAAAATACCTGAATCACTTAACCAGATAATCCGGTTAGTTGGATCAATACCAAAGACACAGCACTGAATATTGGCATCCGGATTTTTTGAAGTACCTGCCGCCATAATAATAGGTATGAAAGTATCCAGCCAGGCAGAAAGTGCTCTGTTTACATCCGCTCTCGACTTGAACTTAAGGTTAGCCGGATTAAGTATCACTCCATCTTCTTTAGTAAATGGTCCATCTTTCAATAAATAAGCAATTAATTTATTTATCTCCATATTATCAATTACAGCCGGATTGAATTGCCTATACAAATTACGGTTAGCACCTATATTTTTTACCGTATAACCCTTTTTACCGAATGCATTCTGATATCTGTTCATGGTGGTAGTTGCATAAGCTCCATTTGTGCTAAAGAAAATAAATCTATTAGGATCTGTATCCATCCAATTTTTAATATCATTATTATATATCTTCTGGCTTGGCGAACTAGTGATCTGATAAATAGAAGCCAGATTTGTAGGAGCAACAGCATATAAGAATGAATATGGCTCTGTCATGTTTACTTTTCCCTGTGGTCCAAACAAACTTGTATTTCTCAGATTGGTAGCTAAGTTATAAACATATGTATTTGTTACAGCTTTAGCCAATTAAATAAGGATCCCCTCTTTGTACGGGAAGTCGTTTGTATAACCACACTATGCTCTGTAAAAGATGATTGGTCAATAGTGAATGAAGTCTTAATATCCGAATCATCATCTAATGTAATCGTAATTATAGCTCTAGGAGAAATATTCAATTCCTTCAAACCATTAAAATTAATTACAAAAATATCACCGTTTGAACCTTTTCCATACCTGTGGACCGGTTGGATTCTCGTCATCATCCGTTCCATCCTTATCATCTCCTTCTTTATCACTCTCTTCCTCATATTGTGCAAAATAAGCATATCCATCTGCATTCGCCATTTCTAATTTGGCAGTCCATGGGCCTGTAGAATAAACAGTTATTTTATCCGTAGAACCACCTCCTGCAGGAATATTAGGGAAAGTCTTAGGAGTTACACTCAAATACTGGCCAGATGTTCCAAATTGTTCCAAAACAATTACTTCACTCACATTCGGCATATCCTCCAATGAAACCAAAACAAAACTATAGCGGTTGGTAACAGCAGTGTTGGATTCTACAGAATATACCCTGAAACCGTCTTCGGTAGCTCCATTAATATGCTGCTGTAGAGGATTACCTTCTGATTGAAAGGAAAAATAATCACCATTATAAATCCGGGCATTCCATTTTCCGGAACTGTTTACAATAATTTCATCCGATCTTTCTGTATTCAAGGCAGAAAAATACATCCGTTCCGTATGACTAAGATTGATAAATGCACCAAGCGCTTCTTCCTGAGTGATAAAAATCTCTACACTCATGCCTGCATAGTTAATGGTAAGATAATAAGGCCCCATCCCATCGTCGGTAGTACCTTGATTAGCTCTTAGTTTCAATTCATGTTTTTAAGATCTCCCTGATTTGTAGTTGAAAAAGAGGCGCTAATCTGTCCCGGTAGCCGTTTACTTTGAAGTTCCGGTACTCCTTCCCCAATAGTATAAATATAATAAGTACGTTCATCTCCATGAGCATACAATCTAATATGCTGAGTTGGAACAGCAAGTACATTATCACCACTAATCTGTACATTTCCACTTTCATCCAGAAACCATCCATTAATATCAATATCTAGTAATGATCTTCTACTTTGATAAGCTTCTCTTTCATTACTACTTCCTGTGCTCATTACACCACGAATAATAGTCCGGTAAATATGATTACCTTCCAACGACTGTCCCTCATCCACAGTCGGTTTCATATTAACACGAAAATATTCTATAGCTCCCTGGCTATTTTTCAAACCGACAATTACACAGGTTGTTATACGGTCATCCTGCTCTGAATTAGCTACTGAATTTTCAAAAGCATATAAAGAAGCAACAACTTGTTTGTTAGTTGCACTTACACCATAATAACGTTGAGTATATTCCTGCGTTACCTCACTGGAATATTCATTCCATACAGGAGTTGTAGTTGCAGCATTCCAGATAGAAGCTGAAACCAGCTCATATCCTGGAACTTCACAAAATATATCAAAACGGCTAACCATACGAGACAGGGATACTGATACATTAGTAGCAGACGCACTTTTCACTGCTGTTCCCCGCATTGGCAGTTTTGAACTTTGCAAACGGTTCTGGTTATCATATTGTTCTCCATCCGACGGTTCAACACCTGAAATTTCAAGAAGTAAAGCATTCACTTCTTTTTCGTTCAGGCCCTGACAAAAGGTTTCAATATCCTCAACACTGGAAATTTGACTAGAATAGGATTCTATATTCGCACAAAACAACATTTTATACTCTTTTGTTTTATCTAATTTAGAACCGCTGGGAAATGTGACATCTAGCGTTCCGGAATTACCTAAAGATCCGAAGGGTTCATGTAAATCGATGGCTTCCACAAATTCCCCACTACCATCCGCAGTATTCTCAAAGAACAGGATATAAAAAGAATTGATCTGATTCTCCTCCCCTCCAGCTGCAACTGATGATTTCGTTAAAACAGACACAGGTTCAATAATACTATAAGATAACTTAAACCCATTCCGAAGAACGCCTGAATTGTCTTTTTCCAAATCATCTTCCTGACAACTTATAGTTGCAAAAGCCAGGAAAGCTGTTAATAGTATAAATAGTATTTTCTTCATTTACTTATATCTTTATCTTACCTATCAATATTTTTACTAACATTTAAATAACCTGGTAACTTATCTGAAATCATCTAGAAAGGCTTCTTTCTTTTGAATAGCTTCTGCAAGGAAAGCAATAAAATTCTTTATCAATAGAACATTTTCCTCTTTACTTTCCACATAATTACCATAATTCAAAGCACCGGATTGTTCACATCCGAAAATACCCGGATCACTCATCCACACAAAACGTTGAACCAAATCAACTCCAAAGACGCAAGCACCAGTTCCGCTATTGACAAGAATAGGAGTAAAAGTAGCAGGCCATTTAGTAAATCCTCTAACAGCAGCGCCTGGACCATATATCTGTATGTTAGCAGTATTCAAGCTATTTCCTTTTGTAAAAGGGCCTGTTTCGGTCAGATATTTAAGTAAAGGCTTATCTATATCTGCAGCAGTGTTAACAAAAACATATCCCTTTTTCGCATTTGTGGCAGTTATACTTGATACTGTATAACCGCTATTCATTCCAAAATTACTCAGCGTAGTACTTACTGCAGCATCTTTATGAGAGAAAATAAGGAATTTCCCACCATCTTCTGCCATGGCTTGTTTTATAGCATTCATTTCTGCACTATTCTTGGCTGGATAAGAAGTAAATTGCCAAATAGAAGCGGCATTTCTTGTATCGACTCCTCCCTGCACAAATCTGAACCCACCTTCTACATATACCTCTGAATCGGCATAAGAACCGAATAGTTGTTTATCTCTCATAAAATTACTCAAATCATATACGTATTCAGTATGATGTGCCATATTTTTTTTATTTGTACTTGTACTTCCACTTGTTGCACAAACATCCGTTCCATATAATGCAAGGGTACTTACCCCTAAAGTATTTGTCCATATCAACAATCCATATTCAGCAATAGGTAACTGAGAAACAGTTATACCTGTTTGTTTTGATGAATTTTCCAATTTAACGGTTACCTGTGCCCAGGGTGATATATTTTCCTGAGTTAATTTGGGGAAATAAACAGTAAATGAATAATTCCCATCACCTGAAATTTCCGTACTTTGAGTTTCACCATCTCCAAACCAGGCATCATTACCTTGAGCAATTATAGAAGCAGTCCATGGCCCATTCGCATCAATTGTTATTACTTCGGAAACTCCACCTTGTGCTGGTATAGATGCAACAGAAGTAGGAGAAAGTGTAAGATACTTGCCATCCCAGGCTTCTTGCTTCAAAACAACAACACGACTAACATTGGGGTGATCTGCCAAATAGATCTTCACAAAACAATACTGAGCTTCCGTTTGTAGATTATCCTGAAGCGTATAGATTATAAAACCTTCTTCCGGTTCACCCTCTAAAATCGTTTCCAAACCATCTACACTAAATGAAAAGTGATCTCCATAAGCAATCTCTGCTACCCAGTCTACTGAACTACTTACAGTTATTTCTTCTGATTCTTCGCCAGATATTTCAGAAAACGTAAGCATCTCATACGAGCTTAAATTCACATACTCCGTTGTTTCTCCTGCCTGACTTACAGCTATCGGAGCCTCCATAGTTCCAAAACGAAGTGTAATTCCAAAATTTCCACCTAAATCTTCCGTATTACCGGCAGTAGCATTTAATGTCAGCACACTTGCCTTAAAGTTTGAATCCTCAGTGTATCCGGGAGCCAGGTCAAGCTTTGTAGTGATATGCCCCGGTAGATTCTTATTTATGATAGCAGGTTTACCTGCCCTATTGTATATACATAATATTCACGCACATCTCCCTGGCCAAAAAGTTTAATTTCGGAAGTGGGGATAGCCAATACATTATCGCCTTCAATCTGAATAATACCGCCTTCGTCGAGGATCCAATCATTAAAATTGATATCTAACAGTAATTCACCATTTTCATAAGCACCTCTCTCATTTTCATCCCCTGTACTATTTACACTTTTAATAACCATACGATACGCATGATTCCGATTCAATTGGTGGCCAATATCACCCGCTCCATTTATATTAGCACGGAAATATTCAATTTTGCCTGTCGCTTTATTAGTAAGACCAATAATCAGACAGGTTGTTACCTTATCTTTTTGTGAAGGATTGCTTACAAAGTTTTCAAAAGCATATAAAGAACCTACAATTTCATTATTATTTGCATTTACTCCATAATAACGTTCTGTACGATCTTCTGTGAATTCAACAAAGTTTCCATCCCAGATATTAGCTACCGGATAAGCATTCCAGATAGAAGCCGAGTACAACTCGTAACCATCTGCAACGTTAGATACATCAAAACGGCTAACGATACGAATAAGATCTGCTTCAACCATATCCGTATTCGCCTTTTTACCAAATTTGCACTCATTGGGAGATTATCTATTGGCATTTGGTTAGAGTTATCTGCCTGCTCCTCTTCCGGTGTTAACCCCTGAGGTACACCTGATATCTTAAGTAATGTACTGATAACCTCCCTTTCGGTTTTACCGGTAGCAAAAGACTAGATGGCATCCAGATTTTCCAATAAAGAATAATCCTCAATATTAGCACAAAGCAATAAATTATAATCTGTACTATTATTTAAACTTTCAGGATATACAATATCCAGGGTGCCAGTAGTACCTAATGAAGCATCATATCTTTCTTTAACATCAATAGCATCTATAAAAGTGCCGGTACCACCTGTTGTATTATCAAAAATAGAATATAAAAAGAGTTTACCAGATCTTCTCCTTTCACAATATCAGTAGAAGCTTTTGTTAGTACCGACTCAGGGCTAACTATCGTATAAGATAGTTTAAATCCGTTTTCATTCGTGGAACCTTTTCTCCAGTCGTCGTCTGAACAACTTATGAAAGTAAAGGTTAGCAGAGTTAAAAGTGCGAATAGTATTTTTTTCATCGTCTGTCTCTTTTTATATATTTACACAATGAATTATTATATCAATAAATTATATCAAATCTTTTAAAACAACCTGGCTACTTAGAAATGTAATTCTTCCTCTCCACCATCATACCAACCTCCGGAGAGAATCTGTTTGATATTCACATCAAACCGGATACGGCCGGCTTCTATTACAAATTCATCCAGGTTAGCGATTGCATTGGTCTGCGAATAGCTGCCCTTTGCAGTAACAGTGATCATCAGATTAGTTCCTGTTCCCTCCAACTCCACATGAAATCGCTCATTCTCTATGCCTTTTTCAAATTCCTCTCCTGTACCGTTGTGGTTTCCTTTAAAATAGAGTTTAAAATCATCTTTTTCAAAAGTACCAGACAGACGGATAGTCGCTTTCGATCCGGTCTGATGATATAAAGTTACACTTTTTGTGCTAATTGACAGATAATCTACCCCATCAACTGCAATATTTTCATGTGTATTTTCCGTCCAGTCAATTACTTCATAGTCAATATTAACCGGAACCTTTTCGGCTGCAATGTCCGGGTCCGGCCAACCTTCTCCGTTTACCGAAGTAATAGTAAGGTTGTATTGACTATTCCGGGTTACTTTCAGCAGTTCTTTCTGCTGTCCGTTTTCCGACTTGAAAAAATCCAAAGGGCAATAGGTTAGTGTAGAAGAGCCGTTCAATTTTCCGCCTATAATCAGACGGGTACGACGATTGCCGGTACCTTCCAGATAAGAATCCGTTTCATTATCAAACACATAAAATGTATTGGAAGCACCTGTCATTTTATCAAAATCAGAACTCTTTACCATTGAAGTTTCCATGCCTTGTGGAGAAAGTGGTTCCTTAATACCATTGAGTTCATTATTTTCTATAAATAGATTATTGTAGGCCGGAGCAGCATAGGTCCGGTCGGCACCATTATAAACATAAACTACTGTCGGTTCAAAATCCAGCCCTGTCGTTCTGGCCGGATCAATTGTTACATTTATGGAAGCCACAGAACGTAATAGCCTGATTGTCCCCAGGTTATTGATAATATTATCTTTAATATCCACATTCGCCATGAACCCCCACATCGGTAATACTGTCTGGCCATTTATATCGATTTCAGTTTCGGTTAAGATTAATCTTTCCTGAATAGCCTCCCATGCTTCTCCCTCTTGCATCTTTGCAGTAGCCAACAGGAAACGGCAGTTAGCAAAATAGTAAATATCTATTCCCTGGTCTACCTTCAGTGTAGAACGGAAAAGACCATATAACTCAGAGAAATATCCCTGGTGAACATATTGAAATTTGTCGTTTTTACAAACTACCAAATCTAATTCAGCAATTCCTGTATCATCAATGCCGATTGTTTGATTGGTACTTACAGCCGACCGGAATGACATCTCTGCAGCAGGACCCTCTACCGGAGTGGGTGTTGGCTCTTCCACATCAATGCCACCCATATTATTATTATTGTCACTACATGCTGACAGAATAAGTAATAATGCTACTAGATTCAGAAGTATTTTTTTCATTTTAATTTCATTTTTACGCATTTCTCCCGTGATTGAATGCTTTTTCAATTAATTTGCCTTAAAAAACTTAGATTGATAGTCCTGGAGTTTCAAAGACTCTCCAGTCGTTTACAGTTATTTGTATGGTGTTCCTATAGATATCGAGGTGAATCCGGTCTCCCGGGCGGGATTGGATTTCGGTATATATTGTACCCTGAAGTTCATCGCCTCTGTATACCCTCACCGCAAGATATTGATCTTGTGCCGAAGGTAACAAACCATGCTTACTGGTTTTCAGGATTTCATTATTTTCTATTTCTGTGAATTCAACCATTACGATTGCATCTTCTCCCTTAGGAGTAAAACGGATGTCCATCTGGCTTTTTGTTCCTTCTATTTCCAACCATACCGTTTCTGTCTGGCCTGGTTCATAGTATTCGGGAACATTGTGAATGGTTGCCGTAAACTGGGCAATACAGTCATTCATATTGACAGGGAAAGCAGTTTCGGCTGTCAGGTCTTCCTCTTCGTGGGTGAAGGTCCCCAGATATAATTGTCCGATTGAGCTATAAACGGTTGCTCTTGTAATGGGACTCATGGTAAGTAATTCGCCGGTAATCATCTCATCTTCGGATGGTGCAGGTATCTCAGCTACAAAATCTTCGTTTGCCAGAGCTGCCCAGGCTACCACATCAATCTCGCCTGTTACCTCTTTTTTGATCCGGTATTCTTTTCCGTCTTTAATCTGGCTATAAGGAATAATACCGGCGGAATGTAGTTTGTTATTCCTGTAAATACGTAAATGAACATCATTCCCAATTGCCTCATCATAGTTTTCTTCGTTCGCTTCGTGGTGGAAAGTAAAGACCATGTAACCTGCAGCAGGACAATCTTCAACTTTATCACGTATACAAGAAGTGAGCACCAGAATAGCTAATAATATGAGAATTGATTGTTTCACTTTGTTTGATTTATAATTATATTGGATTTTCTTTTTTGAAGAACTAAAGAGGGTTGCCCCTCTTTAGTTTTATTTTTATTTAATTAGATATCAGTATTTTCATTGAATACTTTCCAGTCAAGCACATCTACTTTCACCTGAAGTGCTCCATTACCTGGACCTGGAATTTCACCGCCACCACCTTCTTCAGCTTCTTCCGGTGTATTATAACCTGCAGTTACAACATTTTCGATATCAATTTTGTAGATTGCGTTACGTAAAATTTTAAAGTAATCTTTTGCATCCTCTGTTTTTGATACGTTAATTCTCCAATAACGAGTTTTCTTAACAGAATCATGACCTACAACATACAGATCACCTTTAACAATCATAGAGTATGCACTAGCACGGTCAAAACCTGCAATACCAGTTTCTGTATCTTCACTGGTAAGATATACCGAACAGTTTTCATAAAGATAAACATTTGTATTATTCAGGAAGTCTTCTCCACTATAAACTCTTGCACCATTAGCAGGGAAAGCCCCATTAGCTTCATATACAGAAGCTGTATAGTTATCTAAATCGTTACCGAGTTTCCAAACATCAGAATTCCAACGATTAGACTCATCAGTTCCATAGTTAGGCAACACATAAGATTTTTTAAGACCGTTGATCACTACATACCCACCAAAGTCGAAATCTAATTGAGTAGTTTCATCAATTACAATTCCCAGTTCATCAAACAACACCTTCAACGTGTCAACTTCAGCAGGAGTAGTAATGTTTACCTCAAGGTTTTCATTAATTGTAGGAGCATTAAATCTGGCAAACAAACGAGCTACAGACACTACAGCTACACCGGTTTCACCACTTGCTACTTCTACCCCTGTTTTCACACCAGACATAGGAATACCTGTTGAAGGAATAGCTGTTGGAGTAGCAATTTGCTGATTATAAATATCTTTTTCCAGTGCTTCGAAAGTAAGTGTATCTGTTACAGTCATATTAGCAAGAGCAACCACTGTCAAACTACCTGTACCAACACCAAATGTATAAGAGTTACCACCCACTGTAGCAGGAGTAAAAGAGCTATCATAAATTCCATCAGCATCATATACATAAAATGCCAATGATTTAATTTCTCTTTCCTCTTCAGTACCAGCTTCAGAAGGAGCTGAAGTCACAGCTTTAGTAAGAAGTCCGGTACCATCTATAAGTGATACACTTAATCTACCTTCACCACCGGCAGCAGGAGGAAGAGTTGCGAATCCATCAACTTCATCTTTATTACAAGATGTAAAAAGCACACCAAGAGCCATTGCAAAAGTTAAAAACTTTGTAATCTTCATAATTTCTAATTAAATTGTATTGATTAATTATTGTTAAATTTCTTTGAGTAAGAATTTTTATCGGATTAAGTTCATTTTCCTTTTTAACTTAAAAACCTCTCTATATTAATTTATTTCTTTCAACATCTAACCTGTTCTTTTTTCCTTTTCTCCTGTTTTTTTCTTTTTCAATCTAAGCCGGATATTTCTGGTTTACCTTTTACAATCTTTTTACTTTTATCCATTCTATCATATCTTCAAATCCCAGATTGAAATCAATTTAAAAACTTATTATTTAATATTTTATCGCTATATTTGCGATTCTTTAATTTTATCCGTCCAAAACTCATCAACAAGTTTCTTTCAGATGAGTGACCTATTTCATCAAAAACATTAGACTCAAAAAAATAACAGAAGGAAAAAGTGTCTCACTTAACACACTACAAAAGTACGGCAATCCATCTTACCACTATTACACAATTATTGTCCGTTTATAAATAATCACCTTTCAGTATATTTTTTTAATTTAAAATACATTTTTTCACTAAATATCCTCGGAAAATGATAATTTTATTCTAAATTACCCTTTTTACATATCTCGGAAACTTTTCAGAAAACATGGTTTTTCTAAAAATTGCAGGCTTTCAGAAAGAATCCGGAACACCACTCTCAAATATAAAGTTCTAATTTTAAGCATATTATTATCAAACAGGCTTTACCAATCCATAAATATGGACTACATGTATGTGCCAACATTGAAAGAAATGATTTACATAAAGAAGACAAATATTTTCTATACGATTATTTCTTTTTTTACTTCAAAAAGGACAAAAAACAGTAAGAAACACTCGATTTAACAATTTTAACAATTTAAGATTTGTAGAAAAAGAAAAACCTTTGGAAGCTATTTTACGGTTTTTCTTACCCCCAGGAAACCTCATTATACATTATTTTTTACCCCGGCAACAATAATTATGTATATAAAAACCGGTACAAAAACAGGCTTAATCTAAAAAATATAAAAATAAGAAGTACTATCCACACAAACATTATCAAAAAAACCAAGTCATTTTTTAATAAAAGTAGCTTACTTTACCACTTTATTTATACTCTTAATACTATTCTTGATATATGAAAACAACCTTAAAAAGAAAATTATTATGCCTGCTCTTTATAATAAGTAGCCTCCATCTCTATGCACAGGATTATTATGGAGCCTATAGGCAAAGCTGGCTAAAAAAAAGCAAAAGAAAGTATTCCCCAACTAGTAGTCACAGAAAAACAACCCTTATCTTTAGTACATATAAAAGAAGATACCGATGCTTTTCAGGGATACCGAGCTGTGCCTGCCGGAAACATAACGGAACTTTATGCTAATTCTTTTAAAGAGCGGGGCGAAGTAATTATAGACTTCGGCGAACATCTTACCGGTTACTTCAGCTTCCATACATACGTTACCCAATATACTGCAGATGCACCGCTGCGTTTTAAATTAACCTTCGGAGAAGTTCCGTCGGAGCTGGCAACTCCTTTTAATCCCTATCCCGGAGGACTAAGCCGGGCATGGCTACAGGGTGAAATAGTAACAGTTATGCAGTTACCTGCTACCATAACTATCCCGCGCCGGGTATCCTTCCGCTATGTTAAGATAGAAGTGCTGGCCTCTTCCTCTTATGATTTCAATATTTCCAGCCTAACCTGCAAAGCCGTCACCTCAGCGGCTACAACTCCGGAACCATTGTTAGCCACTACTCCTCAATTATTTCAGGAAATAGACCGCATCAGCCTGAATACATTAAAAGAATGTATGCAGACAGTATATGAAGATGGCCCCAAAAGAGACCAGCGGCTATGGATGGGCGATCTTTACCTGGAAGCACTGGCCAATAACTTCTCTTTCAAACAACACGACCTCGCTAAACGGTGCCTTTATTTACTGGCTGGCTGTGCCGAAGAAGACGGCTTATTAAACGGAACTCTATTTGAAACTCCCGAACCTCATCCGCAAGCCCGGCAACTGCTGATCGATTATTCCTACCTTTTTGGCGTAGCCCTCAAAGACTATTTACTGGCAACCGGCGATAAAGATACCGCCCACGACCTCTGGCCGGTAGTATTAAGGCAACTGGAAACCACCGTTGCCTACCAGCAGGAAAACGGATTGCTCGATTATACTAAAGCAGCAAGTGAATGGTGGGTATTCTTTGACTGGAAAGACGGACTTCATAAAGAGGTTGCCCTGCATGAGATCACCCTCTTCACCATGCAGGAATGTTACGAGTTAGCCAAACTATTAGGAAAAGAAAAAGAGGTATCTCATTTATCCGGCAGGATAAAAGCATTAAAAATGCAGCCCGGAAGCATTATTACGATAAAAGCACCGGCTTGTTCAAAGATATTCTTAACGACCAGGTCTCCTATGCATCCCAGATCTGGATGGTATTGGGAGGTGTGCCTAACAAAGCTGAAGCCCAGCGGGCACTCAAAGCAGTAAAAACCTATCCGGAAGTAGTCCGGCCGGGAGGACCCTACCTATACCATTATTATATAGAGGCCCTATTGAAAAGCGAATTATACGAAGACGCCAGACAGGAGGTGGCAGACTACTGGGGTGCTATGGTAGAAAAAGGTGCAGATACCTTCTGGGAAGTATATGATCCGGCAGATGAATTCCGTTCACCCTACAACTTTTACCCGGTAAACAGCTATTGCCATGCATGGAGTTGTACCCCCACCTATTTTATCCGCAAATATCCGGATATATTTCAGAAATGAAAGGAGTATGGTACAAATTAACGGTGATCCTTCTTAGTCCCTGTAAGGGATAAAAGAAATAGCCCAGGGTAGAGTAAGCATAGCGAACGATCACCCTGGGTTTAAAGAAATGCTAGCCGTGCATGCTGTAAGTATGCTACAAAAAAAGAAGAGGTTCATTAATTAGTGGAATACTTACAGCATTCCAAAAGACAGAATCTGTAGCCCAGGGTGCCGTTCGCTTTACTCACTTTACCCTGGGCTATTTCTTTATACCCTTTCAGGGTACCTTTGAGATAATCCAATTTTCGGCGAAGAGATACGGTAACCCATAAAAAGAATATACTAACAAATAAAAAAGGTTTCCAGGTAATAACCTGGAAACCTTTTTCGGGTGAAAGACGGGACTCGAACCCGCGACCCTCGGAACCACAATCCGATGCTCTAACCAGCTGAGCTACAATCACCATGTTTCGTCTTATTGAATGCTTATTTCTTTAAGACGGTGCAAAGATAGCTAATAATTTGAATCGTCCAAATATTTTGAATCAAAAGTTTTACAGTATTTTCGGTAAGTTATCCCCATTCCACCATATAACATATTGTAAATCTTCCAGTAAAGTTATTCATAATTATTTAGGACTTATTAAAAAGGCTGTATGTTCTCTGACAAAGGTACAACTCGTATAGGTTTAGCCCGGTAAGAATATTATATAATTCACCGTGGGAGGTATATCCAGTGGAGGTCGGAAGATTTTCCAGCATATAAAATCTGTAAACCAAACGTTTCCTGTTCCCCGCGCAGGCAGGGATCGCAAAAGAGGCAGCTATTTTTAAATACAAAATCGTGATTTCCGCCTGTTCCGGTGCGATCCCTGCCTGCGCGGGGAACTAGTTTTTGGCTTTTACCCTTTATACTATGGATGATCCTATCGCCAAATCTTCCAGCTAATACCGGAGGTAGATCTTTTTCAACCTGATAACTATCCCTAACAAACTCTCACTATACATTCGTAATAGCTACATATAATATACCTACCCTCTCCCTATACCATAAGTTTGGTAGGTAAATGCCATACAATGGGTATTTCCTACCTACCCACACCCGGTTACCTTTGCCTTATCAAATTGAAAAAGTATATCTTGAAATGAATAAGGCAAAAAGAGTAAAACAAGGAAGTGTGATAGCACTACTCGCCATCTTGGTGATAGCTTCCAGGTTGTCCTCCCGGGTACAGGCGCAGGAACTATCGGGAGAAATATCCCTTTCGGGTGCATTTGCACTCTATCCGATGGCAGTAAAATGGGCAGAAGAGTTCAGGAAGCAACATCCCAAAGTACGTATCGACATATCGGGCGGTGGTGCCGGCAAAGGAATGACCGATGCATTGGCAAAAGTAGTCGATCTCGGCATGGTATCTAGGGAGATCCACGATGAAGAGGTAAAGCGTGGGGTAGTTGCATTTGGTGTGGTCAAAGATGCTGTGGTTCCTACAGTAAATACGGCCAACCCACTGTTTAATGAACTCCGGAAAACCGGATTGAAAAAGTCGGTTGCTGCCCGTTTATGGAATGACGAGATTAAAATCTGGGGCGACGTACTGGGTACCAACAGCCATGTACCGGTACATGTATATACTCGTTCCGATGCCTGTGGAGCTGCCGAAACCTGGGCTGCCTGGTTTGGTAAAAGGCAGGAAGACCTAAGCAGTACCGGCGTATTCGGCGACCCGGGTATTGCTTCAGCCATCCAGCGCGACAAAGTAGGGATAGGAATGAACAACATCGCCTATGTGTACGACCAGAAAACCAAAAAACCCTACGACGGACTGGCGGTGATTCCACTCGATATCAACAATAATGGCAAGATCGATCCGGAAGAAGATTTCTATGGCGATATCAACACCCTGATGAAAGCCATCTCCGACGGCAAGTTTCCTTCTCCCCCTGCCCGCAACCTCTACCTCGTATCCAACGGGCAACCCTCCAGCGAAGTGGTCAAAGCCTTTCTGCGTTATATCCTGACAGACGGACAAAAATATGTAACCGAAGTAGGCTATATCAGCGTGTCGGAAGAAACCATTCAAGAACAACTGAAATGGCTGGGAGCAAACAACTAGTCAGAACCCGGATCCTGAAAGACAAGGTGGCCCACGTTTCGATGGTGGGACTCACCCTCTTCTCGCTGTTCATCCTGCTGGTTATGGGATTCGGCCTCTGGTATAAATCGAGGGATATCCTGGATGCCAATTCCATCTGGCACCTGATCTCGTCGTCACAATGGAAACCCCAGGCCGGCGAATTCGGCTTCCTGCCTTTTATAGCCGGTACCCTTAGCATCACCCTGTTAAGTATTGTGATTACCCTGCCTATCTCACTGCTTACCGCTATTTTCCTTACAGAAAATGCACGCCCGTGGGTTAAGCGTTTCATTTTCCCGATACTCGACATCCTGGCCGGCATTCCCTCTGTGATTTACGGTGTCTGGGTACCCTGCTAATCGTCCCGTTTATTGCTGATGTGCTGGGACCTCGCTTTGTAGAATATACAGCGGCTATTCGGTACTGGCCGGCGGCATTGTAATGGGCGTAATGATCTTACCCCTGCTAATCAGCCTGTTTGTCGAAATATTTTCTGTGATACCTAACGAATACCGCGAAGCCTCTGCCTCACTGGGAGCCACCCGCTGACAAACTTCACAAAAAATTATCCTGCGCAAAGCCCTGCCTGGTATTGTAGCCGCCGTTGTACTGGCCGTATCGCGGGCACTGGGCGAAACAATCGCCATCCTGATGATATGCGGCAATGTAGTGATGATACCGCAAAGCCTGTTCGATAGTTGCTATCCCCTGCCTGCACTCATCGCCAATAATTACGGCGAAATGCTCTCCATCCCCATTTACGAATCGGCACTTATGTTTGCAGCCTTTATCCTTTTCTTCGTTATCCTGCTGTTTAATACCGGATCGCGGGTGGTACTACAACACATCGAAAAACAGTTTAAATTATGAAGACCAAATTTATACAGGAACGGATATTCAACTGCCTGATGATCATATCTATCTGCATCGTCATCGCCTTCCTGGGCAGTATCCTCTGGACGATTATCCGCTATGGCCTGCCCGCCCTGTCGCTGGAAATGATAACCAGCCTGCCCTCGGGCGGATTCTATATCGGTAAAGAAGGAGGCGTACTGAATGCGATTGTAGGCTCACTCTATATTGTAGGAGCCTCTACCATCTTAGGGCTGATTATCAGTATTCCTATTGTATTCTACATTAATATATACCTTAAAAAGAATTCGAAAACCGGCTATTTCACCCGCCTTTCGTTCGATGTATTATACGGGATCCCTTCGATCGTATACGGTGCTTTCGGCTTCACTATTATGATTGCCCTCGGCCTGCGTACCTCCCTGCTGGGTGGTATTATTGTCATTACCCTACTGATTATCCCCATTATGGTACGGTCGATGGACGAAGTAGCCTCACAGATTCCGAAAGATCTGCTGGATGCCACCTTCTCGCTGGGTGCTACCCGCTGGGAAACGATCCGGGTGGTACTCTACCAGATAGCTCCGGGTATTGCGACCGCCACCCTACTCTCGATCGGCCGGGCTATCGGCGATGCAGCCGGGGTGATGTTCACGGCCGGGTTTACCGACAGTATACCCACTTCGCTCAGCCAGCCGGCCGCTACCCTCCCCCTTTCGATCTTCTTCCAATTGAGCAGCCCGTCGCCCGAAATACGCAACCGGGCCTATGCCGCTGCCCTGCTCCTTACCCTGATCGTATTGGTTCTGAGCCTGGCCGGCCGCTTTATTACCCGTTATTTCTCAAAGAATAAAATTTAAAAAGATAAAACTATGTCAGCAGCCTTTAAAGTTTTTACAAACGCATTCAGTTATTTTACACAACTGCTGGGCAACCAGCCATCCGGGCAACCGGACAAGCAAAACAATAAAAAGAGTTTCAACCTAGTACCACGCAATCCCGATATCGAGATCTGCGACCTGAATATCTCGATCAAAGGGAACCACATCCTTAAAAATGTAAACCTGACCATACCCGATAAAAAGATTACCTGTATTATCGGCCCGTCGGGATGCGGTAAAACCACTCTGTTGAAAAGCATCAACCGCCTGCTCGATACAACCGTAGGAGTAAATATAAAAGGCAGTGTATTGGTGGACGGGGAAAACCTGTATGATCCGAAAACCGAGATCACCCATGTACGAAAAAAACTGGGACTACTTTCCCAGCGTCCTACCCCACTCCCGATGCCCATCTACGACAACGTAGCCTTTGGCTGCAAACTACAGGGCATTACCCGTAAAAAAGAGCTGAACGAAATTGTGGAAAGCCAGCTCAAGGCCGCCGGCCTGTGGGACGAGGTACAAAACCGCCTCCATTCCCCTGCTGCTGCCCTTTCAATCGGACAGCAACAACGGTTATGCCTGGCACGCGGACTGGCCGTAGAACCCCAGTTCATCCTGGGCGACAAGGCCACCTCGGCACTCGACCCGATATCCAGTAAACATATCGAAAACCTGTTTCTGAAACTACGCGACCAGTACGGCATTATCCTGGTAACCCATACCCTGCGGCAGGCGTTACGCATTGCCGACCATGTGGTATTTATGTATCTGGGCGAAGTGATCGAACAGGGGCCGGCCGGCCAACTGTTTAACAACCCGCGGCACGAACTGACCAAACAATACCTCAGCGGCGAATTCAGCTAATCCAATCCAGACAACCCTATATATTTATGTATAAATTACCTACAACACTTACAGACGACATCTGGTATCTTGATTCACTGATCGATGCGTATAAAAAGGGCACGATAGACAGTGCCCGTTTCAAAGCTGCCCGCGTACCGATGGGTATTTACGAACAGCGCAGTAACGGAACCTATATGGTGCGCGTACGCTGTTCGGGTGGCTATATCAGTCCGCAGCAATTAATACGGTTAACAGAAATAGCAACTGCCGCCGGCGTACCCTACCTGCACCTGACCACCCGGCAGGAGATCCAACTCCACTATGTACCACTGGAAAAGATGAAAGAGGTACTACTGGCCCTTCAGAAAGAGGGACTGGGCACCAAAGGAGGAGGCGGAAATACCATCCGGAATATTATGGTAGATATCCGTGCCGGGATCGACAGCCGCGAAGCCTTCGACCCTTACCCTTATGCAGCCGACCTCACTACCTTCCTGATTGCACAAAACGATTCCTTTACCCTGCCCCGAAAACTAAAGATTGCTTTTGATATTTCGGAAGAGACCGCCGACTACGCATTCGTAAACGACCTGGGATTCATTCCCCGGATCGTAGCAGGAAAACGGGGTTTCCGAATATACCTGGGAGGTTCGGTAGCCTCACGTCCTACCCGCGGCTGGTTACTGTTTGATTTCCTGCCGGAGACCGACCTATACCGCGTCGCTGTGGCAACCAAACGCTTCTTCTCAGAGAACGGAAACCGGAAAAACAGGCATAAAGCCCGCATCCGCCATATCTTTTATAAACTGGGAGAAGAAAAAACACTGGAACTGTTCCACCGCTACTTTGCCGAGGTAAAAACCGATCCGGCACTGGCTTATCATCCTGCTCCGGCACCGGTTACCCTCCGCACACCAGCAGGCAAGCCGCCCGTTCCTACAGACAACCCACTTTTTGACCACTGGAAAAAGCCTACGCTGCTCCTCAGCAACAACCAGGTTTATATGCAATTACCTTACCGGTGATCCATGGAAATATTACAGCCAGTATAGTAGGCCAACTGGCAGCCTATGCGGCACATTTCGGCGAAGATATAATCCGTTTCACCACCCGCCAGCATATCCAGTTCCGCAACATACCCGGAGCCTGGTTACCCGGCTGGTATGAACTCTTTACCCGGCTCGGTTTCCAAGTGAACTATCCGCTGCTTACCAACGACATTATTTCCTGTACCGGTGCCGATACCTGCCGGCTCGGAATCTGCTTTTCCAAAGGAGCCAGCAAAGCCATCCGGAACAAACTGATAGAAAGCGGCCTGCCTCTGGAACAATTCGGCCCGGCCCGGATCAACATATCCGGCTGTAGCAACTCATGTGCCCAGCAGGTATGGGCCGACCTGGGATTCGCAGGCAAAGTATCGAGAAATGAACGGATGTATCCGGCCTATACGGTGTATGCCAAAGTAAACGGACCTGCCACGTTAGGCGAATCACTTGGTACCGTCAGTGCCTGTGACCTACCGGAATTCTGTACCCAACTGTTCCACGATTACCTGGCACAGCAGAAAACGTATCTCTCATTTAGCAACTACATTGAAAAAGCCGATAAGGAAAAGATCACCCAACTACTGGCCGGTTATAAAGAGATCCCCTCGTTCGACGAAGACAAAAACTATTATTACGACTGGGGAAGCAACACCCCTTTCTCGGTAACCGAACGGGGCAAAGCAGAATGTTCGGCCGGCCTCTTCGATATGATCGATATCGACGGCGGTATGATCGAACAGAGCATCCAGGCACTGGAAAAGACAACCGACCCGGTACAGGTAAACCGCCTATTGTACGATATTACCTTTTCCGCCTCCCGTATGCTGCTGATTACCCGGGGCGCAGAGCCACGCACTACGGCAGAAAGCTTTACATTCTTTATCCACCTGTTTATCAATGCCGGCCTGATAGATAAAGCCTTCCTATCCCTTATCGAAGCCGCTGCCGCCAAAGAGGAGCTGGCTGGCCGGCGGGACGAGGTACTGAAACTGGCACAGGCTGTACAGGCTTTGTACCAGACGATGGACGACAGCCTGCAATTCAAAGGCGATACCCCTGTACAATCCTCTACCGTCACACCAACCCCCACCATCGGTACAACTGAAAAAGTAATTAAAGACTTCCGTGGCGTAGGCTGCCCCCTGAACTTTATCAAAACCAAGCTGGTATTAGCTCCGCTTCCGACGGGTGCACTGCTCGAAGTATGGCTGGACGACGGGCCACCGGCCGACAACGTACCCGGCTCGGTCCGCAACGAAGGACATACCATTGTGTCGATGGAAAAACAAGACAACCACTGGCAATTAACCATTCAAAAGAAATAACCGATGGAATTTCTACCCGTTAATATCCGTATCAATACCCGGAATATCCTGATTATCGAAGGAGGCAAGGTAGCAGTGCACAAAGCTGCTATCCTGTCGCGCTTCACCAGCCGGGTAACCGTACTGGCCCCGCAGTTCCATGAAAAATTGAGGGAACTCCCGTTCCAACTGGTATGCAAACCCTATGAACAGGGCGATATAGCCGGTTATCAATTAATCTATATCTGCACCGACAACCATGCATTGAACAAAGAAATCAAGCAAGAAGCCGCCCGGGCAGGCATCCCGGCCAGCGTATGCGACGCCCCTCACCTGTGCGATTTCACCTCCCCGGCCATTTTCCGCCAGGAGAACCTGACCATCTCCGTAGCCACCGACGGCAAAAAGTAAAGCGCGCCATAGCCATCCGCGACCGCATACAGGCACTGATCGAAGCAGGGATCTTATCTATAGAGTAACAACAAAAAATATCCTTGTTCCCCGCGAAGGCGGGGACCGCAAAAGAACAGTCGGTATTATTCTATTTATTTGATAAAGACTACTCTGGTGCGATCCCCGCCTTCGCGGGGAACAAAAGTACAAACCATCAAAAATCATCACCCAGAATCATATCTTCCGGCACACCCAGACTATTCAGCATCCCCTTTGCAGCCTGGGCCATCGGAGGAGGGCCACAGATATAATACTCAACCGAATGAGGTGCCGGATGTTCTTTCAGGTAATTGTCCAGGATCACCTGATGGATAAACCCCGTGTATCCATCCCACTTATCTTCCGGTAGTGGAGCTGACAGGGCTACATGAAAACGGAAATTAGGAAAGTCTTTTTCTATCTCCCGGAACTCTTCCTCATAAAACATTTCATTCTTCGAACGGGCACCATACCAATAGTTTACCTTACGATCTGTCGTTTTCAACGTTTTAAACAGATGCATCAGGTGACCCCGTAAAGGAGCCATCCCCGAACCGCCACCGATATACAACATCTCTCTCACACTTTCCCGGATATGGAAATTGCCATACGGAGCGGATACCGTTAACCGGTCTCCCGGCTTGAGTGTAAATAAATACGACGATGCAATACCCGGCCGCATACCCGCCTGCCATCTCTTTTGTTGCCGGTCAACCGGCGGAGTAGCTACCCGCACATTCAGTTTGATGATATTACCTTCTTCCGGATAATTGGCCATTGAATAGGTATGGATCGCCTCTTCTTCGTTTATACACGTTAGCTCCCATACCTTAAACGCATCCCAGTCCGGATGGAAACGGGCATCAATATCCATCCCATCAAACCGGATAGCATAAGGTGGAATATGCACCTGTATATGGCTGCCAGGCTCAAAACTGTAGCTTTCTCCTTCCGGAAGCTGTAGGGTAAGTTCTTTGATAAAAGTAGAGACATTGTGATTAGAAAGTACTACACATTCACCTTTAAACAGGGATTGAGGAGTTTGTTCTTCTACTTCCCGGAAAACCGTCCGGGGTTGTTTACATACCGGGCAGGTTTCCGGAGGTTCGGGTCCTTCGTGTACATACCCACATACTGTACATATCCATCTTTTTTTTCATGCGTACCAGAATTTATTGGTTTATAATCGAGTAACAGTTCAGAGTTTATCGGCATTTGCAGCCGGTATCACTATAGAACAAATATATGGAAAAAACACAGCAACATCGAATTTAAAAGATAGATATAATTGATGAAGTGATAGAGAAGTTTATACGCATCCCTTAATAAAATTTGCCTTTCTCCTTACTATTTCTTGCAGACTTCTATACTTTTTCTACGTTCCACGATCGTGGAACGTAGGTTTCACAACTGTAGAACGTAGGTTCCACGGCCGTGGAACGTAAGTTTCACAATCGTGGAACGTAGAAAAACAACCGAAGTAGTTACAAAAAGTACTGCAACTTAGCCAATTACATTGCCGGGTAAGGAAATAATTATTACTATCTGTTAGAAAGATAAGGACACTCCACCGGTAATGGCTCCGCACCCCATGAACCATCTACCATAATGATGGTAGAAAATTACCTCATAAGTGGTATTTCCAACCCTGCCCATCCCACCTACTTTTGCAACTACAAGAACCAGATAGAAAATGATACCGGAACAGATCCATATAATCACCCGCAATAACCGCAGCCTGCTCAGACAGGTAAAGCAGCTACTAAATATGTTACCAGCCGGCATACTAACAAGTAGCCGGTTAAGCTATCTTCCTGCTATCCGGAACGGCAGGCAGGAATTGCATAGGGTAGCGAAGCTACATACAGCCGTTGCCTCCGGTATAGCCGATATAGCTATTTACCCGGCTGACGAACTGCCTTTTCCGCTGACACCAGGAGTAACTGTGGTTGCTATGAGTGCCTTATTAACGGAAACAACAGTAAATTCGCATCCGCTCAGTGGCAGGCTGGCCGTGATAGCCCGGACACACGACCGGTGGGCAGCCAGTTTATTTGCCACTACCGACAGCCGCCCCACTTATGGACAGGTTACCCTGGTGGGCTTTGGCCCGGGTGATCCGGACTTGTTAACGATCGGCGGGTACAAAGCACTCGAACAGGCGGATATCATTTTCCATGATGACCTGCTGGATCAGGAATTCCTGCGTTCGTTCGGTAAGGAAACGGTCTATGTAGGGAAACGGAAAGGCAAACACCATGCCGAACAGGCCGATATCAACCGGTTACTGGCCGATGCAGCCCGCAGCGGGAAACAGGTTGTACGCCTGAAAGGGGGCGACCCGATGATATTTGCCCACGGTGGCGAAGAGGTGCTTTACCTGAAAAACTGCTTTGTTCCGGTAAAGGTTATCCCAGGAGTTACCACCGCCTGTGCACTGGCGGCTATTACCCAGACCAGCCTGACCTACCGGAGCATCTCGTCGTCGGTTGCATTCGTACTGGGACATGGCAACAAAGTACGTACGCCCGATGCCGATACACTGGTCTATTATATGGGAGCCGGTAATATCCGGAAGATCGCCGGTAGCCTGATCGGTTCAGGCCGCTCGCCGCAAACACCGGCTTTATTGGTTTATAATGTATCCAAACCCGACCAGCAAGAGTTCTTTTCGACCCTTGAAGAACTGAAAAACAGTAAACGAACCTGGCCTACCCCACTCATCATCTTGGTGGGCGAAGTAGTGAACCTATCTGCTTCGCAGGAAAAAACATAGCATACAGTGAATTACTAACTAATTTAACGAATTATGAAACGATCCAGACCTTATAGGCTAACCCCCTCGGGACACAACTCCTACAAAGTGGTTGTTACACCGGGCGATTTTATTTATCCCTGCACTGTAACCACAGGCGAACAGATCCGGGAAGAGATCGAAGGTTTACCAGGCATCTACCGGTATTCGGTGGATACTTCATCCGAAGAGATAAAAGCGTGTTTATCGCTTGGTATTAACCGGATTATGCTATTTGGCGGGGCGGATCATCCAGGCAATTTATTTCTTGCGGATGTTATCCGGATAATCCAACAACAGCACCCTGAGGTCATTTTATATACAGACGTATGCCTGCCGGCCGGCGGCGAAGAGCAATTGCCGGATCTCGTGGAACTGGCTTACCAGTATGCACTGGCAGGCGCCAGCTTTGTTTCACCCTCGTCTACACTGGAAGGACAGGTAGAGGCTATCTGCGACCGTATGGCTGCGGCCGGTTTACCTACACAGGTTCTGGCTTACCCGGCACAGTATGATTCCTCTTTCTGTGGGCTGTGGCAGGGCAATACCGCCGGAACGGATAGTGCCACGGTGGATTACTGTTCACGGAGCCAGGGGTTGAGTGAGATCGAGTCCGACATGCATGCAGGTGCTAACTGGATTATGGTTAAACCTGCTATGGAATACCTCGATATTATTGTACGGGCCCGGCGATTATTCCCGGAAATACAGTTGGTGGGATTCCAGGTAGCAGGCGAATATGCCATGCTGAAAGCGGCGGCACGGCTGGGCTACCTGAACGAGCAACAGAGTTTTTACGAAAGCCTCACCGCTATCAGGCGGAGTGGTACCGATTATATTATTACCTATTATGCAAAGGAGTTTGTCATGCGCTGGCAACAGGTACAGGCAGCTGTAACCCATTCCGATACATCCTATTTCCTGAAACAAAACAGCTATGAGTACAGTACAACATAACCACCTGAAAGAGCTGGAAGCAGAGTCGATCTATATTCTCCGCGAAGTGGCGGCCCAGTTTGAGCGGCCTGTATTACTTTTTTCAGGCGGAAAAGATTCGATCGTGATTGCCCATATGGCCTGGAAAGCCTTTTATCCGGCAGCTATTCCCTTTCCTTTCCTGCATATTGATACCGGGCATAATTTTGATGAAACCATCGCCTACCGCGATGCACTGGTGGAACGGCTGGGCGTACGCCTGCTGGTAGGCTCGGTGCAGAAGTCGATAGATAAAGGGGATGTGGTGGAAGAGCATGGATATAATGCCAGCCGCAATAAGCTACAAACCGTTACCCTGCTGGAAGCCCTGGAGAAGCATAAATTTGATGCTGCTATCGGGGGAGCCCGCCGCGATGAAGAGAAGGCGCGGGCCAAAGAGCGGATATTCAGCCACCGCGACGAGTTCGGACAGTGGGACCCGAAGAACCAGCGGCCGGAATTATGGAATATATACAACGGGTGCAAGCAGCCAGGAGAACATTTCAGGGTATTCCCAATCAGTAACTGGACGGAGATGGATGTATGGCAATATATTCTGCAGGAACAAATTGAGCTTCCAAGCCTCTATTATACCCACGAATGTGAGGTATTTGAGCGCGACGGCATCTGGCTGGCGGCACATCCCTGTATTAAACGACGTCCCGAAGAGGTACCGGTCAGGAAACGGATGCGTTGCCGTACTATCGGCGATATTACCTGTACCGGATTGGTGGATTCCAGAGCCTATACAGTAGAAGATATTATCAACGAAATAGCCTCATCGCGCGTAACCGAGCGGGGTAACCGGTCGGATGACAAGCGGTCGAAAGCGGCGATGGAAGACCGCAAGAAGGAGGGATATTTCTAATAAACATGTAAATCACACCCCAAAGATGCAGAATGGATATTTAGATATGGAACTATTGCGCTTTACCACCGCCGGAAGTGTAGACGATGGGAAAAGCACCCTGATAGGCCGTTTATTATATGATAGCAAATCGGTGTTCGAAGACCAGCTCGAGGCCGTCGCCCTGGCCAGTACCCGGCTGGGTAATGCCGAAGTAAACCTGGCGTTGCTGACCGATGGCCTGCGGGCCGAACGCGAACAGGGTATCACCATTGATGTGGCTTACCGCTATTTTGCCACTCCTAAAAGGAATTTATTATTGCTGATACACCGGGGCATATAGAGTATACCCGGAATATGGTAATCGGTGCTTCGACCGCCGACGCCGCCATTATCCTGATTGATGCCCGGCACGGAATACTCGAACAGACTATCCGGCACAGTTATATTACCGCACTGCTGGGCATCCCCCATGTAGTGATTGCCGTGAATAAGATGGATTTGGTGAACTTTTCGGAAGAGGTATTCAATAACATCCGCAACGCCTTTGAACCGGTTGCCCGGAAGGTGGGCCTGAAACAGGTAGCTTACTTCCCTATTTCAGCCAAAGAGGGCGATAATGTGGTAAGCCGTTCGGTATATACACCGTGGTATACAGGGCCTGCTTTATTGGAGTTCCTGGAAAATGTTCCGGTACGTATCTATAATTCCGGTGAGCCCGGACGTTTTCCGGTACAATGGGTGGTAAGGCCTCATAAAGAGAGCTTCCACGACTACCGGGGCTATGCCGGCCGGATGGCAGGCGGCCGTTTCCGGGTAGGCGATACAGTAACGGTTTTACCGTCGGGTACCCGGTCGGTAATCAGCCATATTGAAGAGGCAGGTACCCAGTTGCAGGAGGCCGGCGATTTCCGTTCGGTCACCCTACGCCTTACCGACGATGTGGATATCAGCCGGGGTGATATGATCGTTCCGGCCACACATCCGGCACAAGTAGCCAATGAGGTGAAGCTGATGGTCTGCTGGTTTAACAGCAAACCGCTCCGCCAGGGAGGAAAATATATCATACGCCACACCACCAGTGAAACAAAAGGAATTATCAAAGAGATCCATTATAAAGTAGATATCAACACCCTCGCTCTGCAACACGGCCAGGAGGAACTCCGGATGAACGATATCGTACAGGTTACCCTGCGTACGGCAGCTCCGTTGAAATACGATCCGTACCGGCAGAACCGCCATACGGGTAGCCTGATCCTGATAGATGAGTTTACCAACGAGACCGTAGGGGCAGGCATGATTGTAGCAAACGAGAATTTGTAAATTAAGCGTATATGCCACTTCAGGAACAAACAAAAATATTAAACCTACAATTCGGGAACAGTACCCCCCCCCGAACAGGTATTGGGCTATTTCCTTACCCATTTCAAAGGAAAGATCGCATTGGCTTCGAGCCTCGGACTGGAAGACCAGGTACTGACTGATATGGTTTGCCGGATAGATCCGGCTACCCGTATCTTCACCCTGGATACCGGACGGCTTTTCCCGGAAACCTACCGACTGATCGAACGAACCAACAGCCGATACAAAATCCGGATGGAGGTATTCTTCCCAAAAGCAGAAAAGGTACAACAGTATGTACAGGCTAACGGGGTAAATGGCTTTTATTACAGTATCGACCAGCGCAAAGCCTGCTGCCAGGTACGTAAGCTGGAGCCATTACAACGGGCTTTCGAAGGACTGGAAGTATGGATCTGCGGATTGCGGCACGAACAGGCTGTGACCCGGCGTAACCTCGGCATGGTGGAATGGGATACCGCAAACAGATTGATCAAACTCAACCCGCTGATCCATTTCTCCGGACAGGAGGTATGGGAGTATATAAAGGAAAAGAATGTGCCTTATAATACGCTACATGAAAAGGGATATCCCAGTATCGGTTGCCAGCCTTGTACGCGCGCCATACAGCCGGGCGATGACATACGTGCCGGACGCTGGTGGTGGGAAAATCCCGAACATAAAGAGTGCGGTTTGCACCGGTAAAGAAAAATAACCACAAATAAAACAAGCAAGTGAAAACATTTATTCTGGCAGACAGTCAAGACATCGCCCGGGCAGGTATCCTGTACCTGCTTAAACAGCCGGGCATACAGGCGGAGACCGTAGAAGAGGCTGCTTCGCTGTGCGAACTGGAGGTTTTGCTGAAAAAGTATCCCGATGCCATCGTTGTGCTGGACTTAATGTTTACCGATTTTATGGATGAGAAAAAGATCATCCAGCTACATACCCATTATCCCCAGGCACACTGGTTGCTATTCAGCGACGAGATTGACGACGAGTTATTATACCAGCATTGTGCCGACAGCCATTTTAGTTTTGTATTGAAGAAGTGCGAACTGAATGAGATCAATGCGGCATTGAAATATGCATTGAAGGGAGAGAATTTTATCTGCAACCCTATTACCCGGATGCTACTACACTACCGGCGGGATACGCAGGACAACAAAACACACCTCACCCAAACCGAAAAAGAGATCCTCAAACTGATTGCCCTGGGCCGTTCAGCCAAAGAGATTGCCAACGAACGCAACTCAAGTGTATATACCATCGTTACCCATAAAAAGAATATATTCCGTAAGCTGGAGGTTAATAATGTGCATGATGCAACTAAGTATGCGTTGCGGGCAGGGTTAATTGATATGATAGAATATTATATCTAAGAGTATTATATCCAATAATAGCATGTTCTATAGTTCAGCCGAAGGGGATTTATCTAATCCCCGCCTGACGGGTATGAGGATCTCCTGATCAACCCGGTCAGAAGATTTTTGAGTCCCAAAGGGACAGCCCATCCTAGCCCAGTATGAAGCTGGGTGGTTAAGATTGCCTTTTTGAGTCCTGACAGGACGGCATATATTGAAATCTCATGCTATTAATGGATTTATTTCGTGCTTACAGCACTCCGATATTACTACATTCTTACTACCCAGGGCGTTGCCCTGGGCTAGGATAGGTTGTCCCTTTGGGACTCAAAAATCTTCTAACTACAACTGGATATACATCCCACGGTTATTGGCTAAGGCCGATCTTCGATTCAAATGTGCTCCCTCGGGGACAAGTGGGCAATGTACCAAACTATTGGTAGAAAATATACCTCATCCTATGTATTTCAGGGATTTTGGATTCTTTCGATCTTTGCCTGTGTGAATAAACCTGGTAACCCACATGCATTAAATGAAAAACATACCTTATCGTACGTTGCAGCTCAAGCAAAAAGATTGTTTGTATAGGTTGTTGTACCAATTGACTAAATTATGGAATGAATAACCGATCTGTAAGTCAAGCCTTACCTGATTTTACGTTTATCAAAAAAGAAGCTATCCAAATATACTTTTTGGACAACCTCTTTTTTATGTTATTCGTTTATTTACTTCTTACTCAATTACCGCTGCAAATCCTCCGTTACGAACCATTTTAATCTTTATCGTATCACCGTTCTTTACCGCAGATTCTTTATAGCGGTAGTCCATTGCCTGGCGGCCGGCATTGATACCGTCTTCAAAAGCGGTCATCTGATAAGATCTGCCTTTATTAAGGAAATCGAAGGAGATCTCGAACTCCCGCTCTTTCTCGTTGTTGTTGGTCATTCCGCCGATATACCATTTATCACCTTTGCGTTTGGCAACGATCACGTATTCACCTACTTTGGCTTCGAGGGCGATGGTTTCGTCCCAGGTAACAGGTACCTGTGTCAGGAAGCGGGTACAATCCTCATTCTTGTAATACAAAGTAGGATTGTCGGCCAGCATTTGCAAACCACTTTCAAAGATAACAAAAAGAGCCAGTTGGTAAGCACGGGTACCGATGCTTCCGGAGTTGGGACGGCGGGCAGAATAGACTTCGGGTTGCATACTGATCATGGCACCGGGCGTATAGTCCATCGGTCCTACTGCGTTACGCATAAAAGGGAAGTAGATGCTATTATCAGGATAACAGCCTCCCATTTGCTCCATACCTCTTACTCCTTCATACGAGAGTATGTTGGGATATTTATATTCCAGGCCGGCAGGTTTGAAAGAGCCATGAAAATCGACAAACAATCCATATCTGGCAGCCTCTTTGGCCACACGCTCATAGAAGTTAACCATCCATTGGTCGCTCCGGTCCATAAAATCTATTTTAATCCCTTTTACGCCCCATTCCTGAAAGGTTTGGAAGAGGTCGAAATTGTTTTCAACCGCCAGCCAGGTGAGCCACAGGACAATGCCTACATTCTTTTCTTTTCCGTAGCGGATCAGTTCGTGCAGGTCTACCGTAGGGTTAGGGGTATAAGGATCGTAGGTACTGGCTGCCCATCCTTCGTCCATAATAATATAAGGGATTCCGTAGTTGGCTGCGAAATCGATATAATATTGTAGGTTTCGAGGTTATAACCGGAAACGAAATTGACATCCGGCCCGTAAGGGGACGCATCGTTCCACCATTCCCAGCCTACCTGTCCGGGGCGTATCCAGGAAACATCTTCCAGTTGGTTTTTAGCAGCCAGCTTGTAAGTCATGGTGTTTTCCACCAGTTCGCCATCCTTCTGGGAGATCACAAAGTATCTTCAGGGGAAACTCCTTTGCCCGTTTGTTTTTGCAATATAACCGGCCTCTTTGAGGATTTTCAGGCTACGGTCGCCATCTTCACCAAACTCCAGGGGGTATTTGGGAAAAACAGCCGTTACGCCGTTGCTGCCGTTCCCCTGTAAAAACATACAAGGATAATCTGAAAGGTCGGATTCCGAGATCAATATTTTGTATTGTTTACGGGTATCAACCAGTACCGGTAAAACCGACATTTTATCGGTCGGTTTCCACTCATTACTCTCCACATGGGTATAGAGTTCTTCATAGGCTGTTTTAAAACTTCCGGGCTGTTGCAGGTGGAGCAAATAGCTGTCGGGGAAGTTCAATGTAAACTCTTCCTGCAAAACTTCCACATCCCCCTTTTTATTGGTAATAAAACGGTAGGCAATCCCATCATTATAGGCGCGGAACTCTACCGAATAGCCTCCTTTGAAAGTCATCAACAGGTTGGCATACTCATTTTGCACGGTAGAGAATTTCAAAGGAACCACAGGGGTCAGGGTTTCATTTACCTGCGTAAGTTTCTGCCTGATAAGCACCGGGTTTTGTCCTAAAGAGCCATCCTGCAGGTCTAGCTGCAGGGAATTGTCTTTTAAAAGAACGTCCCCGTTATACGCAATGTCATAATAGATTTTGTCGGCCAGGCGGATGGTGGCTTTGATCCCGCCATCCGGCGACGTTACTTCGAGCTGCTTTTGTGCAAATAGCCCGCTTGCCAGAAAACACAAATAAAAAATAAATATGTACTTATTCATATGGTATAAAGAATTTAAAATGCAAGTTTACAGAATTTTTAACGAATAACGGCTGCCCAGCCGCCGTTTTTAGCCATACGGATCGTTATTTTATCGCCGGCCTTTACGGTGTACTCCCTTTTTTTATAATCCATAGCTACATAGTTGGCATTGGGGCCATCTTCAAAAGAGGTTATTGTATAAGGCTTTCCTTGTCGAAGGAAGTCCAGGGAGACCTCTAAAGACCTTTCCGGTAGCCTGCTGTTGGTCATTCCACCGATAAACCATTCATCGCCTTTCCGTTTGGCAACCACCGCATACTCTCCTACTTCGGCGGCCAATACAACCGTCTCATCCCATGTAACCGGTACCCGGGTAATAAAGTCAAAGCATTCTTTTTCTTTAATGATTATCCGCATAATGTCCTATTATAAATTCTGGATTTGAAGTC
>JAJPZJ010000010.1 GCA_021204405.1 Tannerellaceae bacterium
TCCGACTTCAAATCCAGAATTTATAATAGGACATTATGCGGATAATCATTTTACTAATTTAATTTATTTAGACCATGAATAATTCAAGAAGAAACTTTTTCAAAAAAGGTGTAATGGCCGGGGTAGGAGGTCTGTTATTTCCGCAGGTAGCCGGTGCAATAGCAGAAAAACAACAGGCAACCACTAACCCGGGTATAAAGTTATCGGATAACAGTATTATCCTGTTTCAGGGCGATTCTATTACGGATTGTAACAGGGACAGGAATAATGGCAATTTTAATGCGATCGAGCAGTTAGGAAATGGCTATGTATTATTTATAGCTTCACAGTTGCTGGATAAGTACGCATCAAAGCAACTAAAGATCTATAACCGGGGAATTAGTGGTAATAAAGTATACCAGTTGCGTGAACGCTGGGAACAGGATTGCCTGGCACTTCAGCTGGATGTATTAAGTATCCTGATCGGAGTGAACGACCATTGGCATTCCTTAAGTGGCGAATATAAAGGTACGGCAGCCGATTATGAGCGTGACTACCGTGAATTGCTCACTTATACCAAAGAAAAGCAACCAGCTATCCAGTTGGTCATTTGCGAACCTTTCGTCGTGGAAGGAGGGGCTTCTATCGAAAAAGAGAAATGGTTTCCTGCATTTAATGAATACCGGGCAATTGCCCGGAGGCTGGCGGATGAGTTTAATGCTATCTTCGTCCCTTTCCAGGCGGCTTTTGACGAAGCACTCAAAAAGGCTCCCGCCCGTTATTGGGCATACGACGGTGTACATCCCGATTTACCGGCAAGACAATTAATGGCCGATGTGTGGATGAAAGTAACCGGATTAAAATAACCTTATTGGTTCTGTATAAGAAGGTTGAGGAAATACCGGGTTTTTGTAGGAAAATAAATCTGGTTTTCCGGGTGCAAAAAAATAGCTGTAACGTTTGGAGAATTAAAAAATAGCTATATCTTTGCACCCGTTATCGCGAAAGTAGCTCAGTTGGTAGAGCATAACCTTGCCAAGGTTAGGGTCGCAGGTTCGAATCCCGTTTTTCGCTCTCAGATAATAAAGTGTGACAAGAGGTTACCTTTTGATTGTAGTGATAAGCCCAGGTGGCGGAATTGGTAGACGCGCTCGTTTCAGGTGCGAGTGTCTTTGCGGACGTGCAGGTTCGAGTCCTGTTCTGGGCACCACTTCTTGTTCTGGGCACCACTTCTATATTATGTAATGCGCAGGTGGTGGAATTGGTAGACACGCTACTTTGAGGGGGTAGTGCCGGTTACGGCGTGTGAGTTCAAGTCTCATCCTGCGTACATACTTAAAAGAAAGTAAAAAAGAAGGCATCCCATTTGGGATGCCTTCTTTTTTTGTCATACCGCTCTATTGGTATCCATTTTTGTTTTTGGACTCTCTATCGATTTTTTACCGAAATAAACAATAGCAAAAGGGCTATCCAACTTTTTGGATAGCCCTTTTTTAGCAAATTATCCATCACGATAATCTGCGCTGATAACTCTATAGATGTTTATCTGCCATACAGATGTTTTGCCGAAGGAACCATGATAACGTTCAGCTCCGGATCCGGCATATCAGGGTCTAACGGGAACATCGGTCTCACGATATTTTTATACGGAAGTTTCTGGAAATCCTGATCCACTCCGCCGCGTGTGAAAGCCATCACCCAATCCGCTTGTATATTGTACCATTGGTTTACAAGGTAACCTTGTTTAACCATTACGATATCCATTTCCTTCGGATCGATTCCTGAACCTTCCAGGTTTGGAGTGGGAGACGAGGTACCTACTACCACATAAACGCTTCCGGTTTTTACGATAGCGATATCCCTTTTACGTCTCCAGCCTTCTGCATTCTTGTCTTCTTCCGGGCTGACATACACCACGGTACCCGACAATTTTACGGGACCTTTGTAGGAATTATCTACCATGGCACCTACCATGCCTTCCACGTGTCCGCCTACGCCGGCCTTACGTGCCTGCTCAACCACTTCTTCTTCCGGGATGGAGCAATAAAGAACACTCTTGCCTTTACCGGTCTGGAATTCCGGACGCTTGAGGAGTCTCGCCAAAGTCCAGGTGACCTCACCTGAGCCACCTCCACCAGGATTATCTCCCATATCACTGATGAAGAAAGGCTTCTTTTTACTTGCTACTGCCAAATCGATACATTCTTCGAGCGAATAGCCCGGAGCCTCCAGTGAGAATAGCTTACGGACATCCCAGAATTTTTGGGCGAGTTTCTTTGCCCCGGCTTTTACCTGTTCCTCATCGTCACCATAAACCATCACGGCTCCTTGGTTCCGCGGGTTGTCTCCCCAAACATAACCGATCCATATCCCTGCATCTATCACGCCGGGCATGGCTTCAACCTCGGGAACCAATGCGTACAGCGATTTCGCAGGTTCGACGCGGGTACTCGACCATTCGCCGGATACCAGTACAGGAACAGCAACCCATGCCTTGTGTGCCGGACGTCCTTTCCCCGACTCAAGACGTTCCAATAAATTGGCGACTCCTCGTCTGTGCGATTCGCGGGAATTGTCATGCGGTGCCTTGCGATATGTCGTAATCAAATCGGAGTGAAGAGCCACCAACCAGGAAGGATTTCCGTGAAGATCCATCGTGGTGGTAACCAGTACATCGTTTCCGATCAGGCTACGCACCTTCTCCATAAATTCACCCTCAGGATCGGCCACGCCTTCCACGCTACAAGCGCCGTGGTTATAAAACCAGAAAGCATCGTATGGCATATTGGCCTTGATCATCTCCAATGATTTTTCCACAAACGCATCGTACGACTCTTTTGTCACGGGGCCTCTTCCACCGCCGTAACCAATCTGGGTGGGAAGCCAGGTGGCCGCCTGTCCCATAGTGGAGTCGGGGCTGAGATAGTCAGGCATTCTTACGGGATGTCCTACGATCGGCTGCCTGTTCGGGACGAATACACTATTTTCTATCTGTATACCGGCAATACCGATACGAGGTTTTTTCTTCTGTCCAAAGGCTTCTCCGGCGAACGATACGGCTAAGAGACAGATTCCGAGCAATAATAAATTCCTTTTCATACTGTAATTTTTATTAATTCTTTATTAAACCGTCGCTTATGTCAATCTCGTTTTGTGGTATAGGCAATACTTCTGCGCCAGCTTTGAAAGGAGTTGAAGCTCCAAATTCCACCTTCTTGGTTCCGTCAAAGATTTTCTCGCCCCATCCTACACGTACCACGTCAAAGAACCGGAAACCTTCTAATCCTAACTCCAGATGCCGCTCGTTCATGATGTCTTCAAACAATTTATCTCCTGTATTGTTTTTAGGAGCCAGGTTGACATGACTTCTTACCTCATTCAGATACTTTTGCGCATTAGCGATATCGCCGCTGAAATAACAAGCCTCGGCATAGTTCAAATAGACCTCTGCGAGGCGGATAAGCCTGAGGTTTGTTGGTTGGTTATTCCCTCTGTTTTCTTCTCTTTCCCCGGGTGCAAGATACAATTTTCAATTGTACCAGCCGGTCCGGTCGTCCGTAACGGGTGTTACATCGCCTTTAGCCGCCACTTCGATCTCTATAGCCTCTTCCGTGGAAAGGAGGGTAGTATTCTTTCGTATGATATCCCCCTCGGCATCATAAGCGTCTACCAGGGCTTGAGTAGGCTGTGCGCAACCGAAGCCGATAGTCATATTCCGGGGCATTGACATCAACACGTGACGGTTACCGTTATTTACATTATATGAGCTTTCAGTAGCGGAATTATACATATTTATTTCCAGAATAGACGCGGAACAGTGTTCCCCCTGAAGGGAGAATTGCCAGGCGTATTCCTCCGGGCTCACCAGGCTATATTCGTTACCGCATTCTTTTTGGAAATTCTCGAATGCCTTTTTTACTTCATCGTATTTTTTCTCATACAGGTAAACACGCGTTTGCATGGCAATGGCCGCACCTTTGGTCATTCTTCCTGCATAGCTTGTTTCGTAGTTCGCTATCTCACTTTTCTTAGGTAAAGCACTAACCGCATCGTTCAGGTCTTGCTCGATAATAGCATATACTTCCTCGACAGTCGAACGTCCGAGCCTTTCATGGTCGAGTCCAAAACTCCTGTATAACAAGGAACACCGCCAAAGGTTTTCACAAGTTCGAAATAGGTATAGGCGCGAATAAATTTGGCCTCACCAATCATCTGTTCCTTATCATACTCCGAGAAAATGGCATCGTCAGTCGTTTCCATGTCCTGTATAAATAAATTAGCTTTATTGATACATTGGTAAGAATACCGGTATTTGTTCAAAATCTCGGTATGATCTGCCGGATACTGGTAATTCTCCAGTAATGTGAAGGTTTGCGCATCGTTCGAAGAACCGCTATAGGTCGCGTCGTTCGACAATACCTCTCCGAAACATTGCATCGACCACGTGTAACGGAAGTCTTTCATGCCGGAATAGACAGCTGTCAAACGTAAGAAAGCTTGTCGTTCTTCTGTTATCTTTCCAGCCTCCGGCTTACCTAATGGTGCCAAATCCAAATCCGCACAACTGCTGAATCCTGTTAATATCGCGAGCGCGATTCCTATGATATATTTGTTTTTAACCATAACCTTATAAATTTAAAAAGTAACATTAATACCACCGGTGAATGAAATGTTCTGAGGATAAATACCGTAATCTATACCTCTGGATAAAGAACTCGACTGACCCACTTCCGGATCCATACCCGAGTAACCGGATATCGTAAACAGGTTCTGACCGCTTACATAAAAACGCACCCTTTGTAGTTGTATCTTCTGCGTGAGGGAAGCGGGCAGGGTATACCCCAGCTGGGCGTTTCTCAACCGGAAATAAGTGCCGTTTTCCACGTACATGTCTGAGAAACGTCTATTATTGTTTACGTCCGTAGCCACCAGGCGCGGGATGTCCGTATTGGTATTGGTAGGCGTCCAATAATTCAGTAACGCTCTATCCTTGTTCGTTATATCGCTCGGGAAATAGGTGTAATAACGCATTGCGTTAAATATATCATTACCGATCGTTCCACCAAATTGTAAATTGAGGTCGAAGCCTTTCCACGCCATACCTACATTGATTCCGTATATGATATCCGGAATAGGATTACCGATCATACATCTATCGTTCGAGTCTAACTTGCCGTCGCCGTTCGTGTCCACAAACAATACATCACCCAATTCGGCATTAGGCTGGAGATCTGGCCGCTTAACGGCATCCAACTGCTCCTGTGTTTGGATAAGCCCGTTTGTCTTATATCCCCAGAATGCGCCGATAGGCATACCTTCATTCGTGTAGGTGAGGTACATGGTACCGTTTCGGAATGGTCCATCGGAAATAGGTGTACCCCCGTTCAATTTCGTCATCCGGTTACGGATGGTTAACATATTCACTCCCACGTTGTATTGGAAGCTGCTTTCGGTCTTGTCTCTCCATTCGAGATTTAATTCGATACCGCGGTTGTTTGCCTCACCGATATTGGTGTAGGTATTACTCGCATATCCCATATAGATAGGCATAGGAGCTGCGAGCAGCATATCCTTCGTTGTCTTGTAATAATGTTCGAAGCTGAAAATCATCCGGCTGTTCAAGAAGCTTGCGTCAAGACTAATATTAAGGGATTCCGTAGTTTCCCATTTAATATCCGGATTACCCAATCTTTCCACGGCAATACCCTGATACAAGGTCTCATTCTCCCTCGCTCCGTATAAAGCGCCGTATGATGTGTTCAATGCCAGCAAACTGCGATCCACATAATTGGTGATATTCTGATTACCGATCTGTCCCCAGCCCACACGAAGTTTCAGGGAAGACACCCAATCTGCATTCAGATTCTGGAAAAACTTTTCGTTATCCATTCTCCAACCCAAAGCGAACGAGGGGAAGTTACCCCAGCGGTTGTTGGAAGAGAATTTAGAGGAACCGTCTCGCCGGAAAGTGGCTGTGATAAGGTATCTGTTATCGTAATCGTAGTGTACGCGGCCCAGATAAGACATCAAACCATATTCCGTAGCGCTATTGCTTGCCGTGGTCTTGTTCTTATCCAGCGTAGCATCTATATAGTGCAGGTTCTCGGATTCACCGATAAGATCTCTTGCGGTTACGCTCAGGCTTTCCCACTTACCCCATTCGTTGGTATAACCCACGAGAGCGGATATAGAGTGCTTCTCGGCAAACTTCTTGTCATACGAAAGGGTATTCTCGAACGTATAGTAGTATCCTTTGTTCTGCGACTTCGTTAAACTATTTTCTAAATTTCTCTGACTTGAGGATACCTCATAGACAGGCGAGAAAGTTTTATTGTCGATTCTTCTGATTTCCGCTCCGAAGCTACTTTTGAACTTCAATCCTTTTATAATCTGCCATTCACCATACATATTGCCGATGAAGGCAAGTCTCTCCCGTTCATTATCCCGGTACATGATGCTGGCTAACGGGTTATAGTAGTCAATATAAGGAGAGTAACCGTACGAACCGTCCGCGTTTCGGGCAGGTGTTACCGGATCCAGGCGGAGCGCGTTACTAACGACACCATAGTCGGAGTCGTACATATTGCTATTGTTGCGCTCGCTAATACTCGCATCAGTAGATCTTGCGATCGATGCGTTGGTACCCACTACCAAATGATCTTTGATCACCGTTTTTTCCGTACTTTGACGGACACTGAACCGTTCATAGTTGGATTTCTTGATCGTTCCATCCTGATTGATATAGTTCAGGCCCAGATTGAATTTATAGTCGTCCTCTTTACCGCCGCTTATGCCGACACTATAGTTATGCATAAAGGCTGTATGGGTGATCTCGTCCATCCAGTTGGTAGAAACGTTACGATTAACAAGGCTCAGGTCGATGGGAACGCTCCTTACGCCGTTCAACTGCTCCTGATAGTCGTACCATTCCGGACCTGACATCAAATCGATGTTATTCAATATCTTGTTCATTGACCAATACGCGTCGAACGTAACGGTGGTTTTTCCTACGGCACCTTTTTTTGTTGTGATAAGGATTACACCGTTCGCACCACGGGAACCGTAAATAGCAGAAGCAGAAGCGTCTTTAAGCACTTCCATAGACTGTATATCTGACGTGCTCAGGTAGTTTATATCCGTCACGGGCATTCCGTCCACGACGAACAAGGGTTCTGCATCATTTACCGTACCGACACCTCTGATACGGATCGTGGCAGGAGAACCCGGAGAACCGGAACTGGAAGTAACGGATATACCGGTAGCCAGGCCTTGCAATGCGGAAGAAACATCGGCCACAGCCTGACAGGAGATTTGCTCCTGGCTCACAGACGAGATAGCCCCCGTAATATCGCTTTTTTCATCGTATCGTAACCGATAACGATCACTTCATCCAGCGTCTTCTGGTCTTCCTCCAGGACGATCCGCATCGGTTGTTGATTTCGACAGGTACTTCTTTTGTTATATAACCGATATAAGAAACCACCAGGACAGCCGGCTGAGGAACATTGCTGAGAATGAAATCACCGTCTATACTTGTGATAGATCCCGTTGTCGTTCCTTTCACCATGACATTGGCACCGATCACCGGTTCGCCGTTCTGGTCTACAACTACACCGCTGACACTTCTGTCCTGCTGGTTGATAGCCGGGCTTATGTTGGATGCTGTTTCTTTTTTTTGTTGTCAGGATAATGTTCTTATCCAGTACTTCATATTTTATATCCGTATCCCTGAATACGTCGTCTAATACTTCGAATACATTTTTTTTGACTGGCACGAACAGAAACCAGCTTGTTTGTATTCACTTGCTTCGTATTGTAAAAGAATTTGAATTCCGACTGGGATTCGATACGATCCAAAACCGTTTGTATGGTTTGATCTGTAGCCTCGACAGATAATGAGGCTGTCTGACTGTACGTATTTGCCGCGTTTACTATTGTAAGGGTGGCGACTAGCAATAATGCAGTTATTTTCATACGTAAGAGTATTTTCGGTTTGATATTACTTCTTTTTCGCATAGGTTTATAGTGTTTTAAGGGTAAACAAAAATGTAAGCTTGTCCTTTACAAGCGCCGTTTTTTTCCACACGAATAGATACGCCCAGATTTATTCGTGTGTTTTTTGTTTGAAGGATCTCTTGTTCTCATTAGTTGTTTAATTTAAAGGTTAGACATTATTAATATAACTCAATCTGGCTTTTGATGATTTCGCCATCCTTATCGAATTGGTAATTCATTTTATATTGGATGCCGGATGATCGTTTGAAATGTTCCAATACGCGTTCGACCTGCTGGTTGGTGAAAACGCCAGTAAAAGAATATTTGTAGAAAGCCGGTTTTTTCACTATAAACTCTACGTTAAACCGCTTACTCAGTATCCACAATATGTCTGACAAAGGAGTATCTTTTAAAATAATCTGGCCGTTTTTCCAGGCTATATCCTTGGCTACATACGTTTCACCTATCTGGGTGCGGTTGGTTTTCTTATCGTAGATTACCTGCTCGTTCGGTTTTATTATCATCGTCTGTAACAGATGGTCTTCGTTCCGGTACTTGAATTCAATGGAGCCTTCGACAAGAGTCGTCGCTATAAAATCATTACAACTGTAGGCATCCATATTGAATTCTGTTCCTAACACTTTAACGGATGAATTATCCGTATGAACGATAAAAGGCTTTTCCGCATTGGCTACTACTTCAAAATAAGCTTCTCCGTCGAGCGTCACTTCACGGGTATCGCCGGAAAAGATGTTCGGGTATTTAAGATAAGAGGAGGAGTTGAGCCACACTTTTGTGCCGTCGGGTAAAATAGTTGAACCGATCATTCCCGGCGTCATACGGGCTTCCAGATAAAAAACAGGTACTTTTCTTTCAGGTTGCAGCAATAGGTAGCCGGAAAGAACGAGTAAAGGCAACAGTAAAATGATAGCCACTCTTTGAACGAAAAGATATATTTTTTGGAACTGTTCTTTCTTTAGCCGTTTATCGACCTTTTCCAGTGCTTTTTGTGGAGCCGAACGTTTGATAAACTGCAAGAAAGTTACGGCAAAAGATAGTTGATAGTAATCTTTTGCAATCTTCCGGTTCTCTTCTGATGCATGGATCCATTCTTCTACTTCGGCTTGTTCCTGGCCGTTTAGTTCGTGGTTCATATATCGAAACAAATCCAGCTCGTTTATCTTTTTTTCTGACTCATTCTTTCCTGTTCTTTTTAATATAACAGTTTAGGAATGAAAGTTCCTAAACTAAATTGATAAATAAATTTTTTTTAATTTGCTTTATGTATGTAAATTCTTACTTGCATACACCGACTACAATAAAGGCACATGAATCAAGGCGCGGAAGATGAAAGATTGTTCGTGGCTCTTCAACGGGGAGATAAAAAAGCTTTTAATACTTTTTTCTTAAGGTATTATCCTGTGCTTTGTGCCTATGCAACACAGTTCGTCGGGATGATTGATGCGGAAGAGATCATACAGGATATGATGGTGGGGATATGGGAACACCGGAAAGAGATTGTGGTAGAATCTTCTTTGAATGGTTATCTTTTTCGTGCTGTAAAAAATAAATGTATCAATCATATAGAAAAATTTCGTTTGCATGAGCAGGTGTATTCATTCATCGCCAGCAATTGGCAATCCCGGTTTGAAGATCCGGACTTTTATATTGTAGAAGAATTAACGCAAAAAATAGAGGAAGCGTTGGAGAAGCTCCCGCAAACATACCGGGAGGCTTTTGTGCTGAACCGGATCGACGGAAAGACCTATAATGAAATAGCAACGACATTGGGTGTCTCCTCAAAGACGGTCGATTACCGGATCCAGCAAGCCCTCAAAAGTCTCCGCATCGAGTTAAAGGACTATCTTCCGTTGTAGCCTACCTTATTTGATATAATATAATGTGGGTTAGAAGAAAAAACATAGAAAAAGGGGCTTGTCCGGCTTTTTGGACAGCCCCTTTTTTATTTCCTGAAAATGTTTATTATTTATCTCTTGGATCTTCTACATCTGTTAATACAGTATAGTTTAACAGATTGTTATTCTCGTCATAAATTTCCGTACGTACAATACCCGAACCTAACGCATACCATTCAAGACCTTTGTATTTGGTTCTTTCCTTAGATGCTTTATCGTATACCTCTACATCAATTTAATACGTGAAGCATGAAATTCTCCGGCTGGTGTCTGTATCTTTTCTGATTTGTCTAATCGGCGATTGGAGATGGATACTCTGGCTTGTTCTGATTTGTCGGTTTTAGACTGAACAATGATCGTACCGGGATCCATTTCAAATGTTTGATCGTATCCTAATATGTCATCATTAAATGTATCAGGATAATCCAGATAGTCGGCCACTAATTCGGTAGTACTGCTCAACTCCTGTACAAAGTTATTCACTATACCGCGGTTTACCAGGTTTAATGAAAAATATCCATTAGAACAACGCGCATAATAAGAACTACTTTCCTGGATATTATTGGTTGGGCCTTTTACCGTATAAACAAGTTCGGTTTCCGTACCGGAAGGATAATCGCGTACGTCAGATACTTTATACGTAGTTGTGTAAAGTAAATTGTTGGAACCATCATATGTCTGATTTACCAATACTGTGCCGTAGTCAGTAGGGAAAAGAGCCATACAATCATCTTGTGCCTGAGCTAAACTACCACAAGCAAAAACTGTAATCAGGGATAATACAAACTTTTTCATATCCAAATCAACTATTTATTTAATATGATTATCCGCATAATGTCCTATTATAAATTCTGGATTTGAAGTCGGAGT
>JAJPZJ010000100.1 GCA_021204405.1 Tannerellaceae bacterium
TCCGACTTCAAATCCAGAATTTATAATAGGACATTATGCGGATAATCATTTAAGTAAAAGAGCCATCAGGTAAGCATCTGCTGCTCCTTTTATATCGTTTAACTTTTGTAAGGTTACTCCCTTATTAAAATAAAGGATATAATCGTCTCCACTTTTAGCGATTGCCTCATTAAATATTTCCAATGCCTCTTCCGGCCTTTCCTGGTTATCATAGGCGGAACCTAATAAAGCATATACAATTGACACGTTTTGTAATTCATCTGTTGCCTTTAATGCCTTTTCGCTCCAATTAATTGTTTCCTGATAGTTCTCCATGGCCAGATAGCTCAATGCAATCTCATAATAGAGCAACATGGATTCCGGATAGGAGTTCAGCCCTTGCTTATAAAGCCGTATGGCGCCTTCATAATCTCCTTTGTCATGTAATTCAATGCCCTGGTTGACGATGGCTTCAAAGCTTGTTTGTGCCTGAATATTGAAAATTGTTGAAATCCAAAAGCCCAATAATAAAATATATCTGTACATGAAACTCTTTGATTACTGTAAACTATAAGTTAAGGTACTACTTAAGGAAATAAGCTCCAACAAAAAATGAATTTTTTCCTTTTGATGGAATAGGTAGGCTTTCAGTTTTCTTTGTAAAAGGACGTTTGGCAGAATTTTCCGCGGTAAACTGACATATTGAATTAAATAACTATCTTTATTTTATAAATAACCAGGTAATTTTCTAAATCTAAAAAATATGAAAACACATCTGATAAAATCTTTAACTTTTTTAGTATGTATATTCTTTATTTCTACAAAGTGTTATTCGATAGAAGTCTATGATACACGTTGTGAAAATCAATTACTGCCTTTAGGAGTAAATACAAAAACACCCTCTTTTTCATGGAAGTTAACTTCTGCCGAACGGGGTATCTGGCAACAGGCTTACCGGATTATTGTTGCAGACAACAAGGCGGATATAGATAACAACAAAGGTAATATATGGGATTCAGGAAAATGTATTTCCGGCCAATCCCTGAATATTATTTATGGTGGGGATGAATTGCAGCCGGCCTTAAAATATTACTGGAAAGTACAGGTTTGGGATAATAAGGATAACATTTCTTTATGGTCGGACGCCTCTTTTTTCCGGATGGGTTTACTAACCAAAAAAGATTGGTTGCTTGCAAAATGGATTGCGCTGGATACGATTGATCCGGGAAACCGTATTTTACCCGGCTCTCCCCATCCGGATAAAGAGTTGGATAAAGAACCGGTCATGCCTCAATTCCGGCGGTCTTTTCAACTAAATAAAAAAGTAGCGGAAGCAACCCTCTTCATTACGGGGCTGGGCCATTTTGAACTTAGCCTCAACGGACAGAAGGTCGGAGATCATTTTCTGGACCCGGGTTGGAGTAACTATGAAAAAACAGCCTGGTATGTAACATTCGATATGACGGACAGGCTACAGACCGGTGAAAACGTCCTGAGAGTACGTTTAGGTAATGGATTCTTTCATATTCCACGAAATCGTGACCGTTATCACAAGCTCCTGACATCGTATGCTTTTCCTAAAATGCTCTGTAAATTACAGATCACTTATGAAGATGGAACAATAGAAAATATTGTTAGCGATTCACAGTGGAAAGTCACCGCCAGTCTGGTTACCTTTTCAAGTATATACGAGGCGAAGACTATAATGCGATGTTGGAAGAAACCGGATGGAATCATGCGGCGTTTGACGACCGGCATTGGACACATCCTGTAGAAACTACTTTCCCCGGTGAGTTACTGTCACAAAGTGCACCTCCGCTGAAAGTCCGGCAGGTATTTAGCCCCATCTCCGTAAAAGAAACACAGCCTGGCATTTACATCTATGATTTCGGGCAGAACGCATCTGCTATTGTCTCCCTTAAAGTGAGAGGAGAAAAAGGGTGTACGGTTACCATGCGTTCGGCCGAGTACCTTACAGATGATGGGCTGGCCAACCAGGATAACAGCGGGAAAAACTATTATTACTCTTATACACTTTCGGGAAAGGACAGTGAATGCTGGAATCCTTCCTTTTCCTATTATGGTTTTCGCTATGTCCAGGGGGAAGGCGCCGTACCGGAGGGTATAGATAACCCGTTATCCCTGCCGGTTGTAGAAGGACTGGAAATGTGGCATATACGCAATAATTCTGAAACTGTGGGGGCATTTACTTGTTCCAATACACTTTTCAATGATATTTACAGGCTGATAGACTGGTCGGTGAAAAGTAATATGACCAGTGTATTGACAGATTGCCCGCACAGGGAGAAGCTGGGTTGGTTGGAACAGGTACACCTGATGAGTAAATCTATTGTCTATAACTACGACATCAGGCAAATGCTTTATAAAACCATCAGGGATATGAAAGATGCGCAGCAACCCAACGGGCTTATTACGAATACAGCACCCGAGTATGATATTTTCTCCGATGACTTCCGGGATTCTCCCGAATGGGGAAGCGCAGGTGTGCTTGTTCCGTGGTTCTTATATACCTGGTACGGCGATCAGTCGGTACTATCAGAAAATTACGACCTGATGAAAAAGTATGTGGATTACCTGACCTCCAGGTCTACCGGTCATATCGTTTATCATGGTTTGGGTGACTGGTGCGATCTGGGGCCGGAGCATCCGGGGTATAGCCAGTTGACAAGCCGGGGGCTTACTTCTACTGCTATTTATTATCATGATCTCTGTCTCCTATCCCGGATAGCTATGATAGTAGGTTACGAGGAAGATGCGGCACATTACAAATCAATGGCTGAAGAGGTAAAAACAGCATTCAATGAAAAGTTCTTTGACAAAAAGAAAGGATATTATGATACCGGAAGCCAGACTGCAAACGCTATGCCCCTTTTCTTAGGTTTGACACCCGCTGAGCATTACGAATCAGTTTTCAACCAGTTGATTAAAGATATCCGCTCCCGGGATAACAGCACAACTGCAGGAGATGTCGGTTTTAATTATCTGTTGCGGATATTGGAAAAAGAAGGTGCTTCTGATGTAATATTTGATATGAATAATCAAACCAACAAGCCCGGCTATGGGTATCAGTTGCAACAGGGGGCTACCTCCCTTACGGAGTCATGGAATGCATTGAAAACGGCTTCACACAATCATTTCATGCTCGGACAGCTTATGGAATGGTTCTACAGCGGGTTAGGCGGCATTAAACCTATGAATGAAGAAGATTACCAGGCTTTCAAACGTTTTATCATCCATCCGCAAATGGTGGGAGATATCACCTATGCACAGGTAGATTTTAATTCCCCTTATGGAATAATCAGTAATCATTGGGAAAAAACATCTTCCGGCTATCGATATCAGGTCCGGATACCTGTCAATACTTCTGCTTATGTATATTTTCCTACAACAACTCCCGGTGGAATTACAGCCAATGGTTTACCGGTTGGTGAAGTGGAAAATATGGTTTTTGTGAGGAAGGAGAAAGACGCATTGATATATAAAGTGAATTCGGGACACTATGATTTTTATGTAGAAAGCAGGTAAATTTTACACAGCGATCTAAGAATATTCTGTAAAAGATTTAAGGATGACTAAAGGTTTGCGGCTGAAGGCTGAAAGGGGTTAAAATTCTTAAGAGATTATTACATTATCACTGAACTTACCCATATGCTGATTGTTCCAATATACACCAGCAAATGGTGATATATCTTTCCCTGACAGGAAGGGTAAAGGAACGACGCCCGTGAGTGATAGATCTCACAGGATAAGTTCAAACGCAGGGCAATATTGTCCTGGGAAATAAATTACAGATTATAAATTATTTAAAGAGTATTTTTTATGAGAACTAAAAATTCATCAGATTCAAGAGGTCAACAGACTCGTAATGAATCAGGACGTTCAGGATCTTCTTCAGATAGCAAAAATCAAATTCAGGTTCAAACGGTGGTTGTGGTAGCCAGTCTGGCGATATACCTCGCGATTCTAATGGACGTTTTAAATCAACAAAATAACGAATCGTTTTTTGTGGTTTGAAAGAGAATCCTAAAACCAAGATGTGAATTTATTTTTCCCATAGCTTTGCTGTGGAAACATGAATTTAACAAAAATGGAACAACTTCCAGGCGTGTAATATCGCAGGAAGTTGTTCTTTTTTTATTCCCTTTCCACTTCCCTGTTTAAATAGCTGTATCTTTGCCTCCTCTTATAGGAACAAATGAAACAGGTTATTATCAAATTACATATCTCTATCCTGCTGGCAGGTGCTACCGGATTATTTGGAAAACTGATCACCCTTAATGAAGGACTCCTGGTGTGGTATCGTATGCTCTTGGCTTCGGGGCTGTTTTTCCTGTTTTTAGTGGTATCCAAACGCTTCCGCCGTATTTCCGTGCATGACTTTATTCGTATTGCAGGCGTTGGCTTCCTGATTGCCCTTCACTGGGTGTTTTTCTATGGAAGTATCAAGGCTTCAAACGTTTCAGTTGGAGTAGTCAGTTTTTCCACGGTTGGTTTTTTTACCGCCTTATTTGAGCCCCTTATTCTGAAACGTAAAATCCGTTTGCGTGAATTTATCTATAGCTTTATCTCTTTGCTGGGGGTATGCCTGATTTTTTCGCTGGATGTACGCTACCGGTTAGGAATCGGACTGGGTGTAATCTCCGGAGCGCTGGCCTCTCTTTTACCATATATACCAAACGGGTAGGGACATGGTATCCCGCCGGTACGATCTTCCTGTATGAAATGGTAGGAGGATTTTTGGTGTTGTCTCTTTTCCTGCCTTTGTATTTACATTATTTCCCGGTTGATACCCTGTTGCCCGGCTGGAGTAACTTTGGCTATCTGCTGGTATTTGTTATCTTCTGTACCATCTGCCTGCAAATATTGCAAATCCAGGTTTTGCGTAAAATCTCTGCCTTTACGGTAAACCTCTCTTACAATCTCGAGCCTGTATATAGCATCATCCTGGCAATGATCTTCTTTAGCGAAGCGAAAGAATTAAGTGTTGCCTTTTATGCAGGTGTGAGCCTGATTGTTTTTTCTGTTCTGCTGCAATCGTTGCAGGTAAGGAAAGAGAACCGTCCGTCCTAACCTCTACTACCAGTTAGTTCCGTATTATTCATATAATATGTATGAATAGTATATCAGTGGTGGTCGGAAGATTTATTAAAAATATAAATGTCTATAAAATAAAACCTTACTTGTTCCCCGCGCAAGCGGGAATCGCATGAAAACCGTCCCTTCTTCTGCGGTCCCCGCCTGCGCGGGGAACTTCGTCTTTAATCTATACAAACCAGTTATTCTACCTTTTATACTAATTCGTCCACATACATATATAAGGGATAGGTTAATATTGCAAAAGTAGAAATGAACTTTAAATGGCTGATACCAGATGAAAAAACTATTCTTTTTTATCGGGTTGTGTATCATCGGTTTCCAGCAGAATGTAGGAGGATGGCCAGAGTTAAAACAGGGAATAAAACCCCTGGATACTGACCACGATGGTATCCCGGATGAATGGGCTGCCGCAGCCTGGTAGCAGACCTGATACAGGCTGGAAATGAAGAGCCCGGGACAGATAAATATAAATAAGGTACAGAAGATATTAAAACAAATAGAAACATGAAAAACACTAAATTAGGCTTATTATTCCTCTCCTTTCTGTTTGGTATAACCGGATTGTATGCACAGATACCGGAACACATTTGGGCAGAAAGTCAGGAGATCGAAAAACAGATCAAACAAACCCATTTCCCTGCAAACCTGTATGTTATTACCGATTTTGGAGTTACCGCCGGTGATGCGTCTGCCTTGTGCCATGAAGCTATTAACCGAGCAATCACCACCTGTAGTGAACAGGGAGGCGGTACGGTACTAATTCCCAAAGGAGAATTCCATACCGGCCCTATTACATTAAAGAGTAATGTAAACCTGCATCTCGAAGAGGGTGCCGTATTAAAGTTCTCTACCGATCCGGAGCTCTACCTGCCGGTCGTATTGACTCGCTGGGAGGGACTGGACTGCTATAACCTGCGCCCGTTGATCTACGCATATGGTGAAACCAATATCGCCATTACCGGTAAAGGTGCCATCGATGGGCAGGGTAGTGAAGAACATTGGTGGTATATGAAAGGATCTCCTCATTACGGATGGAAAGAGGGAATGATCAGCCAGTTGGATAAAGGCCGTCCCCGGTTATTGGAAGAAGCCGAAGCGGGTGTACCCATAGAAGAACGGATCATGACCTTGGAAGATGGCCTTCGCCCCCAACTCATCAACTTCTATAACTGTAATACTATTCTGATAGAAGATGTCACTTTACTGAATTCTCCATTTTGGGTAATCCACCCGCTTTTCTGTGAAAGCCTGATTGTACGGGGAGTAACTATCAACAGCTATGGCCCGAATAGTGACGGATGCGACCCGGAATCGAGTAAAAACGTATTGATCGACAATTGTGTATTCGATACCGGTGACGACTGTATTGCGATCAAGAGTGGCCGGAACGCCGACGGACGTAAGTGGGATGTCCCAAGTGAAAATATTATTGTACGTAACTGCTATATGAAAGACGGGCATGGCGGAGTAGTGGTAGGAAGCGAAATATCCGGCGGCTACCGGAACCTGTTTGTTGAGAATTGCCGCATGGATAGCCCTAACCTCGACCGGGTGATCCGTATCAAAACAAACACCTGCCGCGGAGGTGTGATCGAGAATATATATGCACGGAATATCACCGTAAGTGAATGCCGGGAAGCCGTATTGAAAATCAACCTACTGTACGAGCTCAATGAAATATGCGACCGAAGCTTTCCCCCGGTAGTCCGGAATGTATACCTCGACAATATAACCAGTGAGAAAAGTAAATATGGTGTGTTGATAAGAGGCCTTGAAGAAAGTGTAAATATTGAAAATATTCATATTACCAATTCCTCTTTCAGCAATGTCCAGTCCGGAGGCAATGCGATTTCCGGCGGAATAGAAGGCCTTAATCTGAAAAGCCTGAAAATAAATGGAAGTCCTGTAAATGAATAGAAGAAAAGAAACGAGTTTCCCGCGCAGGGGAGGATTGCAAAATCACTGACCATTTCCACTAAAATGGATTAAAATCACTGACCATTTCCACTAAAATGGATTTCTGTCTGTGCTAATGCGATCCCCGCCTGTGCGGGGAACAGTTTTTGTCAACTCAAGACTGGGCTGTTCAAATCCTGTAAGTATGCATACAATCAACCCAAAACCGATTGATTGTATATATGGTATTAGTCAGCCCCTGGGTATTACGTTTCACTAGGGATATTCACATTTTACCTTGAAGAGGGTAAAGATTTTCAAACTGTACCTTTACCTCGCCAATTCATATTCCAGGCTTGCCATAATAAAAGGCCCGATAGCTTTCCCCTCATTCCGGGTAATAGCAATATCATTCCCACATAGATAATAATTAATAGTTCCGGTACGTGAATGATCTTTAGCCGGCCCTAAACCTGCGGAAGCACACGACTGGATAATCACCAGATCACCATTCACATCTTCCCTGATAAAATTCCGAATCATTCCCTGGTAACCCTTTTCTGCTACATCCTGATAAGTCTCTTTATCTAATACTCCGATACGTATCCCTTTCAGGTAAGCATAGGTAAACATACCCGATGCAGATGATTCCATATAATTGGGGCTGTCGCATACATTATAGGTTTCTCCCTCTACGGTATCGCCTATCACATCTGCCGAAACACTTCCGTCGTATTGCACTAACTGATACCAGCTACCGGCCTCCTTATCCTGATAAAGCGCAAGGCCACCAGCTACCTGGTTAACAATGGTAACCAGATCCTGGTAATTTGCATGTTCTTTTGGCATCACTTCCAGTACATCCACCAAAGCTGCAAAATACCAACCCATACCACGTCCCCAGAACTCCGGCGAACATCCTTTGTAAGGCTCCTCTTTGCGGGCCCAGAAAGCGTTCGGATCGGTTGGATCGGCTGCCCATCCGTGGTAATTCAATTGTTTGTCGCTATCATAGGTATAAGTATGAATTGTAATAAACTGGGAAGCGATATCCGACCAGGAGCCCTGGTTATCCTCTTCTCCCAACTCTTCCCCGAACAGCGATTGCCACTCAGCATACATGGCAGTTCCCATATAAAGCCCGTCGAGCCACATCTGGTTCGGATAGATCGCTTTATGAAAGAATCCTCCTGTTCCCGGCTTATCACTTCCGATGCGGCTATGATCGTATTTGAGTTTATTTCTTAGGAATGTAAAACAGGCTTTATACCGGTTAGCATCGGTTTCATTCCCTTTTGCCTTTTCCATTTCATGCAATACCCGGAAAATCTTTCCCGCAGCCAGGTCATCGATATTACTTTCTCCTACATGCAGCGTATCCTGCCCCTGCAAACAGAAATCGGCATAAGCTTTTACTGTATTATAGTACTCTTCCTTGTCGGGATATTGTTGCCATGCCTTCAGTATGCTGAATGCTACCAGGCCCGGCACGTAGTCCCATTTGGCTGTAGCCAGCCGTTGCTCTCTTTTGTTACTCAGGAAATTCTTTAAAGCAACTGTTTCCGTCATTTTTTGCGAGTACAGAGTCTCCGTGGTTTTTTCAGCCTTCTCTGTACATGAATTCAAACAAATGCATACGGTTAAAGTAACCAGAATTTTTTTCGTCATCGATTCGTTCAATTTAAAGGTTAATACTAGTCTTGAAATTAAATTCTTGTGTGGTGTGGGATTTGTTGGCCTCAAACATACATAAAAAACAGGAATTTATCCATACTTACCGGAAAATAAGTAGGTTGCTGTTACAATTTTGTTTTGTTCGGGCACAATTTCTTTCGCTTCCCTACTCTTTTATTTGCATGGAAAGGCTATTTAATTACGTTCCACGGTCGTGAAACGTACGTTCTACGACTGTGAAACGTATATTCCACGACCGTGGAATATAATTAAACTCTCTATATCCGCAAAAAAGCTGCCTGAAAACAAAAGAAATATTCTATAGGTCTTTGAAAATATATAGGATAGCTTCAAATACCTTTCTATAAACTTTTTCCGGAACCTATTTCTCTAAAGGTTTATAGAAACTTATAACCTACTCCCAGGCTAATGGTTTGAGTTTTCATTTTGCCGGCGTTATTCCCTGAACTGAAATCGAAGCTTAATTGATATCCGGCCTGCAGGAATATTCCGTTATTGAATGCATAGCCGGCTATAGCACCTCCACCTATATATCCATGGTCGAGTTCTATTTTATTCTTGCCTTCCTCGCATGCTTTCAAATGTTCTAGTTTTGCATCTGCACTAAGGCCATAACCCATATATGGTCCTATTCCAACAAAATATGGTCCTATTCCAACAAAGACCTTACCAGTCCCTGCATTATATTGTCCTAACGCATATACAGGTACTTCAACACATACATATTTAAAACGGGTCTGTTCACCTTCTGATTTTATTTTGCCTCTGTATAGTTAAAATGTAATCCGGGTTGAATAGCAAAATGCTCATTAAAACTGATACGTATAAATCCTCCTACTCCGGCTCCCGGGTTAAACTGGTTTTTGCCCCTTCAAATTTGGTGAGTTTAACGTTGGTAAGGTTCCCTTCCAGGCTAACTCCGAAATTTACGTTAGTTTGTGCATTTGCCATACCGATTGTACTTAAAAGGATAACTACTGCTAGCATACTCTTTTTCATAACTTTACTTTTTATTTGTTGTTTCTGGTACAAATGTATGAGTTCGGTTGGAGGTAGTAGGAGTTTATATACATTCCGGAGTGGTATGTATACCAAATGACTGTTTTCTGCTATTTATGGGATAATAAAGAAAAGAGAATAATCTATTTGGAACAGTCTTTACAGATGCCCTTGATTAATGTTTCACAACTTTCGGCCCTGTAACCTTCAGGTAAAGTATAGGTGGGAGCCGAAACATATCCGAGACATACTACCTGCTGGCAATTAATACAAAAAAAGTGGGCATGGTTACTGGCATGAGGCGCTGTATGGAAATCATTCAGGACATATTTTACGGTTATATTATCTACTGCAATACGATGGATGATCTGTGCTTCCTGTAAGGTCTGTACAGTGCGGTAAAAGGTAACCCGGTCGTACATTTCGCCCATGGCCGCTTTAATATCATTTTCGGTTAAGGATATATCGCTGTTTTGCAGGATGTTGATCAGCAGGATTTGTTGGGCAGTCTTTTTTAATCCTTTACTTTTTAGTATGTCAGCTGCATTCATTTTCATTTCTGTGTGTAAAGATACGGCAGGGGAAACGGATGACAAAATAAAATATTATCTATTTTTGTACCGGTAAATAGCTAACGGATGCGCATAGATCGTAAGATAAATAGTTTTCTGGCAGGGATGCTTTTATTCCTGTTTATACTACCTGCGGTAGGAAAAACGATCCATATGCACCAGTGTGCTATCCGGATGCTCCATTGTACGGACGAAGGACATCATCATCCGGTTCACCAATGCGAGGATTGTTCTATCTGTAATTTTATTTTATACTACTATACTCCTGTGGAAAGTGACCCTTTTACCCCTGTCACTTTATATGCGGAAATTATACAGGTAGAAGAAGATGAATCCATTTATATTACTAATTCCCTTTCATGTTATCTCCGGGGGCCTCCCCAGGTATAGTTCTGTGTTTTAGCGGCAACGCTCTGTTTGTTGCCGGTTTCCTGAATTTTATAAACATAAAACTTATATCATTATGCGTATCGGATCCATTCCGTATATGCTCATGGTATGGTTTGTATTGCCGCTTTCTGCTCAGGTAATAGATACATTACAGGTTTATGAGTTGGAAGAGGTAGTGGTAAGTGAATCGTTTCAGCGTATACAAACGCTTCGTTCGGCCCTGACTGTGGATGTGGCTGAAAAAGAATTTCTGGAGCGCCATTTCACAGGTAACCTGATGCAAACCCTTGAGCATATACCGGGTATTCGTTCTATGGATATCGGATCGGGCTTTTCCAAACCTATGATAAGGGGAATGGCTTTCAACCGTGTTACCGTAACTGAAAACGGTATCAAACAAGAGGGTCAGCAGTGGGGAGCTGACCATGGGCTTGAGATAGATGCTTTTAATGCCGAACGGATCATTGTCCGGAAAGGGCCGGCCTCACTATTATATGGTAGCGATGCGATGGGAGGAGCTATTGAGATCCTGCCTGTAAGGCCACCTGTAACCAATCAGGTGTTTGGAGAGGTAACCCTGTTGGGCAAATCGGTGAATGATAATATCGGTGCTTCGGTATTGCTTGGTTTCAAGCATGATGCCTGGTACACACGGGTGCGTTACTCCCAGCAGGATTATGGCGATTACCGGGTTCCTACAGATATGGTGGTCTACCTCACCCAACGATTGCCTATCCATAACCGGAAATTGAAAAATACGGCCGGACGCGAACGGAATGGTAACCTGTATACCTCTTACCGGAAGGGAAGCTATTCTGCTGATTATGGGATAAGCAATGTATACCAGAAATCCGGTTTTTTCCCGGGTGCCCACGGCGTACCCAGTGCTTCCCGTCTGGCAGACGATGGCAACAGCCGGAATATAGAACTCCCTTACAATACCGTAAACCACTTGAAGGTAAGTACCAAACAGCAATATCTATGGGAGGACTGGATCGCTACCTGGGATATGGGTTACCAGAATAACCGGCGGGAAGAATGAAGTGAATTCCATACCCATTATGGTACCCAGGTACCCCCTGAGAAGAATCCGGATAAGGAGCTGGGCTTTTACCTGAATACATTCAGCTCTACAATGAAGTTACGTTGGATACCATCCTACCAGTGGGAGCATACAGCCGGTTGGGAAATGCAGTACCAACGCAATCATATCGATGGATATTCATTCCTGTTGCCGGAATATACCCGTTTCACAACCGGGTTGATGTGGCTTTCTAATTTCCGGATGTCAGACCACTTTTCTTTTAGCGGAGGTGCACGCCTGGATTATGGAAAGGCTGATATCTCTTCTTATAAAGATGAATATCTGGAAGAGTACCTGCGTAAGAATGACTATGCAGCCGATGTGATCGAAACATATGAGTGGCGCAGTTATGCGATAAACCGTTCGTTTGCCAACTATTCTGCCTCACTGGGCATGGTCTGGACACCGGCTGTTGCCCATACAGTTAAAGCCAATGTAGGGCGTAGCTTCCGGTTACCCGGTGCCAATGAACTGGCTTCTAATGGGGTACACCACGGTACATTCCGTCATGAACAGGGTGATCCGGAATTAAAGTCAGAGCAGGGGTGGCAGGTGGATGCATCTTACTTCTATGAACAGAAGGGTATTACTTTCTCGGTATCGCCTTTTGCCAGTTGGTACGAGAACTATATCTATCTTAAGCCCACCGGCGAGTGGTCTATTCTACCACATGCCGGACAGGTATACCGGTATACGGGTGCGAAAGTGGTGTTTATGGGTGCTGAGGCAAGCCTGGGAATAGATTTCCTGCGCCATTTCCATTATGAAATTTCAGGAGAGTGTGTATATACCTATAACCGCGACGAGAATATACCGCTTAGTTTCTCTCCTCCGGCTTCCATGAGGAATTCATTGGGATGGAACCATAGATATATAAATCTCCGGGTAGAGTTGCAGAGTATTGCAGCACAGAACCGGGTGGCACGTAATGAAGATACTACACCGGGCGCTCACCTGCTCCATGCTACTGTAGGAGGGAATATCCGTATAGGAGGAACAGTGGCTGAGATTCAGCTTTCGGCTTCCAACCTGCTGGATAAAAAATATTTTAATCATTTAAGTTTTTACCGGAAGATACAGATTCCCGAACCGGGACGTAATTTCCAGTTATTAGTTAAAGTACCATTTAAAAGTAAATAAAAATGAGATCAATAATGAAATTTTCAACATTCCTATTCGTTTTCACTACTTTAGTTTTATTCACATCCTGTGATAAAGATGATGAAACCAATGATACTACTCCACCCGCCATTAAATTGATCTCTCCGGCAGAAGGAGTTGTATTGCAAATTGGAGAAAAGATATATTTTGAAACAGAATTTTCTGATAATACCAAACTGGCTTCTTATAAAGTTAATATCCATTCTGCAGCCGGCCATACGCATGGAGATGACGAACATGAGCATGGCCATGGTGATGATACTGAAAGTTATGAATATAATGGTTCCTGGAACTTACCGGCTGAGCAGACAGCTTCTGTAAGCCATACCGAAATTGTTATTTCCGATGAAGCAACCAATGGGGATTATCATTTCATGGTTTACTGTTCCGACCAATTTGGTAATGAGTCGTATATCGTTATCAATGTAATACTTTCCGGGAGAGAAGATCGGGATCACGACCATGACGATGAAGGCCACGATTATTAAATATTCTCAGGATATTATAAATAAGGAACAGGATATGTAAAAATAGCCTGTTCTTTTTTATATATAGTTTCTATATGATTATAAATACATTATGAAAATAAATTCTCTAAAAAGATAAATATTTTTCAAAAAATATAGAGTTGTTTTTTGCTTAATTGTTTAAATTTACTCGATTAACAAAAGAACACTACCAAATGAATCTAAAACAAAAACTGCTTTCAGCTGTTATGACTGGCGGGCTATTGGCTTTTACTATTACTATCCCTCTTGCTACAGCCCAGAATATCGTAACGATTTTCGGACAGGAAAAAGTTGAAAAAACAGATGAAGGTGAAGTCTTCCACCATTTCCGTAATGGACTTATGTTGCCTGGAATGGTAAATCCGGGTACCTTGTTTAATGGTCAGGATATGATTGCCTGGCTTTATGCAACCAGTAAGTTTGTTACTCCTCAGGCGGGTGACTCTTTACCGTATGAATATCCTAACACCAGTATTGCCGATATACCTATACCACGGAATATACGGTTTGCGCTTCCTGCTCTGCCGGAATGGAAATGGATAGAATTACAGGCAGATACTAACGATGTATTTCGTAGTCCTTCCCTGCGTTTTGCCTATCTATATACTGCTTACGAATCACCAAAAGAACAGATTGCCTTGCTGGAAACTACCGGCGGTACCCGTACCTATATTAATGGTTTTCCTCACGAGGGCGATCATTACGATTTTGGCTATACACTAACGCCGGTTAAATTGAAGAAGGGACTAAACGAGATTATCTATACACCGGGACGTTTTGGCAAAGTTGAGTCTAAGCTGGTAAAACCGGATAAAGCAGTTATGTTTACATTGCGCGATATGACCCTGCCTGACCTGGTTATTGGAGAGGCAGATACCAAATGGGCTGCTATCCGGGTGGTAAATGCAACGGAAAAACCGTTGAAAGGACTCATGATCCGCACTACATTAGCTAACGGACAACAGGAGGTATACAAAACGGATGAAGTAATGCCGCTGAGCGTTCGTAAACTCAAATATAAATTGCCTGCCGGACAGGAGAAGGAACCGGGAGAGGTAGCCGTCAAGGTAGAATTACTGGATCGGAACGGCAAATTACTGGATCAGGCAGATATACAGGTTCGCCAGGTATTACCTGCTGTCCATCACGAACGAACTTTTGTGAGTGCTATAGATGGTAGTGTACAATATTATAGCGTGGCTCCGGCTATACGCACGGCAGCCGACGAAACCAAAGCTATGATACTTACCGTGCATGGCGCAGGTGTGGAAGCCCGTAACCAGGCACGTGCTTATAAATCCAAAGACTGGGTGGATGTAGTAGCTGCAACCAACCGCCGCCCATATGGTTTTAACTGGGAAGAGTGGGGACGTTTAGATGCGCTGGAAGTGCTTAAAGAGGCCCGCCGGGTATATCAACCTGATCTTTCCCGTACCTACCTGACCGGCCACTCTATGGGGGGGCATGGTAGTTGGTTCCTGGGTACTACTTATCCGGATAAGTTTGCTGCGGTGGCTCCTTGTGCCGGTTATCCTGATATGGCCGGATATGGCTTTGGCCGTACGGATGCGCAGCATAACAGCAATAAACTCTATCAGACATTTGCCAGAGGAGCTAATGGTGGCCGTGTAATGACGATGGCCGAAAACCTGAAGCAATCCGGCATTTATATCTACCATGGTGATTCGGACAAAGTCGTACTACCGGAACAGGCACATAAAATGCGGGCGTTACTGGGTACTTTCCATAATGATTTCTGCTATTACGAATATCCGGGTGGCGAACATTGGTTTGGTGATATCAGTGTAGACTGGCCGGCCATTTTCGATTTCTTCCGGGCCCGTTCCATCCCGCAAAATAAGGAAGTAAATGTGATCGACTTTTATACGGCTTCTCCTGTGATTTCGGCAACTGATTATTGGATACGGGTAGAACAACAGGTAAAACCCTTCGAGTTCACAAATATCAAAGCTCGCCGCCAGGGAGATAGCCTTTTTGTGGATAAGGCAGAAAATGCCTCGGTGATGGTATTGGATCTTCCTTCATTAACTTTTACCGGCGAGACAGCCGTAATACATATCGACGGAAAAGAACTTGCTGCTCCGGTAGGTAAAGAAGCAATCCTTTCTCTGGTAGATGGTGGATGGAAGTTTGCAGACCGGGTAGATACACAACAAAAGTATTCGGCCCGTTCCGGAGGATTTAAATATGCTTATACCAATAATGTGGTATTTGTATATGCAACCAAAGGAACTGCCAGGGAGAATGAATGGTATTGTAATAAGGCCCGGTTTGATGCAGAAACATTCTATTATCGTGGCAATGGCTCTATTGATGTAATTCCGGATACGGAATATAGTCCAGCGAAATATGCCGGCCGTAATGTGGTGCTTTACGGTAATAAAGAGAATAACCGTGCCTGGAATGTGTTACTTAAAAACTGTCCTGTGCAGGTTTCCCGCAATGAAATTACTGCCGGTGGACGCTCTTTCAAAGGGAATGACCTGGGTACATACTTTGTATATCCTCATCCAGAGGATGATATTGCTTTGGTAGGTGTTGTAGCGGGTACGGGTGATGCCGGTATGCGTGCCACCTCCCCGAACAATTATATTTCAGGGATTACCGGTTTTCCTGACCTCATGATCTATCGTGCAGATATATTACGTGACGGATTGGAGGCTGTTGAGGCAGCCGGTTATTTTGATAATGACTGGACATTAACGGGAGGAGATTTTTGAATTAAATAAAGAGAAGATAGGGAAAGGCCGGAAGAAAAACTTCCGGCCTTTTTCTTCCATGGAATAAGTGTAAAGATAGAGTGTGAACTTACTTATAGGGCTCCAGGGTTCCTGCAAGATTTGTATCCACCTATAAGAAGTTCACGTCTCTTTATAATGGAGTTTTTGCTGAATCTTTAACAAATTGGTTGATGATATTTTTATTTGTTTTCTTTTCGGTTATTCCGGTTTATTCGTTAATTTAGTATTGGTTTCTATGATTTATAAAATATATCTTATCTTAATTAACTAACCTTTTATATTTAATTAAATAATTCTAAGAACATTTGTTCTATTCTAATTTATTATTTAAAGGTAATAGGGTTTTTTATTTAATACGAATAAAAGTAGTTATACAAATTACTATTGAAGTTTTAGAAATAATAATGAGAAAGTACAAAATAGGGGAATAGTGATTAAAACAAACTTTATTAGATAGTGGTAATTTGAACTATTGATTATCAATCCTTATCTCTCTATAAAATATGTTATTTTTAAAATATATTGAAAAATGAAGTTAATAATTCCTACTTCATATTTGCCTAATCAAAGGAATGGTATATCTTTGTGTCTGCTCTTATAGGAGCGAGTATAAAATAGAAGAATTAGGTCGCATACGGGTAACAAATCTTGCAGAATTTTTAATAAAAGCACGCGAACTAGGGGAATCTATGTTTTGTCTGTAAATTTAATATCTACAGTATAAAAAGCGTGGACTTTCCTGAGTGCTTTTAGGGATCCTGCAAGTTCCCGTTATCCAACTCAGGGATGTTCCACGCTTGTTTTTAACTTTAAAAATTTTATTTATTAATTAGAAGTATCTTCCTGTATATCTATTTTCATTATATCAGAAATAGTTAATCCAGTAGCTCTTTTTATTTTTGTATAATTGAACCCCTGCGCAAGAAGATATTTAGTAATATTTATTTGTTCTTCTTCTTCTAAAGGGTTATCTAAAGATTGTAGCATATTTTTATAAATAACTTTTATTTTTTTCCAGTTTTCTTTACTTTTAAAATCAACCCCCATGCAGGTACTATATTGTTTGGAAATACTTAAATAGTATATTCCACCTAATATGATAGCGTACGCATATTTATAATCATTATTTGAAAGTAGATCTGTTAGTTCACTAAAAATGTGTTCTCGCTCTTTAAAAGAACGGCTGGTAGATTTGTTTTTTTCTGCGATTTCCCATTGAATAAGCCTTTTGAATAGACTATCCTTCGATAAATAATCACAAATTTCATCCAATGTATTCAATAAATTAATTTCCGGCTGAGCAGCTTTGTCCCTTTGTAATAATTCATAATATACTTCCGGAAGCCTTAGAGTAGTTAGAAAAAGTACTTTTTCCAGACTATCATAACGTTTATAAAAAACGCCGGGTTCACACTGTGCCTTTTTCACAATATCTGTTACTGTTGCATTGTGAAAACCATTTCGTTGTATTACTTTTGAGATGGCTTGTTCCAGATCAAATTCTAGTTGAGTTTTAGTCCGTCTGAAACGTTTTTGTTGGATTTTCCTGCTTTTGTTATCCATAATTTAATTAAGTAAGAGTTTCAAAATTGATGTTAAAAGTATTGCATAGTGGAAAATGTTTATTTAGAAATATATATAAATTATGCAAATAACAAGTGCTCTTGCTGATTATCAGATATTAATAGAAATGGGATTAAAAGAAGTTATGAGGAGATTTTTTTATTAATGTATAAATATACCTATATTTCGATAATAAAAATATTCTTTTAAATTGTATTTTTTATGGCTAATCCTAGTTCAGAGTTATCTTCAGAAGAATTTATCTTAAAATGCGCGTTTAGCTTATTTCTATTAGCTAGTAATTACGAAAAAGTAACGATTCGGGATTTTTATAAAGTCTATGGTGTATCAAGTGGAGCTATATACAATTATTTTAGAAATAAGAATGAACTCTTGATAAAAATGATAGATGTTTATATATTTAAAGTCCAAAGCACAGAAAATAAATTTAAGCTTCCAGAAACGTTTACATTTTTAGATTTTCTAATTTTTATATAGAAGGTGTTAAGAATACTATTGATAAATATGCAGTAGCTTTAGGAACTAATACTGGCTATAAAGGATTTTTTAATTTATTATATCAAGCTTCTTTTCGTTATCCTAATTTTGAAGAACAAGTGGAAAAGTTATTTAAGAAAGAAGAATTACTTTGGGAAAATCTTTTGTTAAAAGCTATAGAAAATAAAGAAATTAAGAATGATATTGATGTAAAAATGACTGTTGCACATTTTAGAAGTATGTTTTTTGGTTTATCCTTTCAACATAGTCTTACATGTGGATTAAATACAGATTTATTAAGAAGTTTATTTTAGCATATTATAACCTTATAAAATATAAATAGAGTTTATGTCAGATGTATTTATTAATAGAATAAGTTCTTATTTGCCAAATACTGCTTGTAATAACGACGAAATAGAAGAATATTTAGGATTAATAGAAGGTCGTCCTTCAAAAGTCAAAAATATTGTTTTAAAACAGAATGGTATTAAAAAACGCTATTACGCTCTTACAAAAGGACAGCAAATAACTCATACAAATGCGGAATTAGCTATTGAAGCTATTAAAAAATTAGATTTATCTGATCAAGAAGTAAATTTATTAGTTTGTGCTACTGCTTCTCCTGATCATTTAATACCAGCTTTAGCTCAGATAGTTCATGGAAAATTAAAAAAAATGGCCAGGCTGTGAATTATATTCTCCTGCAGGAGTCTGTTTAACTTCATTGCAAGCCCTCAAAATAGCTTATTTATCTATATGTTCAGGAGATAAACAAAATGCAGTTTGTACAGCCTCGGAACTCCCTTCTGCTACATTACTTTCTAAACATTATAATTTGAAATATGACTTAACAAAGGATTTGCATAAAGAACCATATTTGGCTTTTGAAAAAGATTTTCTAAGATTTATGTTAAGTGATGGGGCAGGAGCGGTTTGGTTAGAAAATAAGATTTCAGAATTAGGTGTAAGCTTAAAAATAGAGTGGATAGAAATTAATTCGTATGCTGATAAACTTCCTACCTGTATGTATATGGGAGCTGAATTACTCGAAAATGGCGAATTAAAAGGTTGGAAAGAATATACAGGGGAAGAAATTATCAAAAAACATATTTTCACTGTAAAACAAGATGTACGTACTCTAAGTATTCAGGGAATGCCTGTATGTGTTGAACATATAGCTAGTAGTATATATAAGCATAAATTAAATGTGGAGGAAATAGATTATTTTCTTCCTCACCTTTCTTCTATGTTCTTTTATAATAAATTGAATAATGCGTTACAAAAATAGGGGTTAATATTCCTACATCTAAATGGTATATAAATTGCCAGATGTTGGTAATATCGCTTCTGCTTCTATTTTTGTAGCTTTAGATGAATTAGTTAAATCTGGAAGATTAAAAAAAAGGAAATAAAATTTATCTCATGGTGCCTGAAAGTGGACGGTTTACATTTGGATCTTGTTTGTTAACTGTGCAATAAAATTTTCCATAAATGGGATGAATTACTATTAAAATTTATTGAATAGAGAAAAGTGGATCACCGTTAAAAGTTGAGAGGGTATTTGTGTAGCATACTTACAGCATGCACGGTGGGTATTCATTTGAACCCAGGGTGGCCGTTCGCTGTGCTCACTCTACCCTGGGCTATTGCTTTGCACCCCTTCAGGGTGCTTTCAACCCTTTTCTTAGTTTGCAGTAGATTTTTCAGGGTATCTTCAGGGTGATCAAATCTTCGGCGAAAAGATTTTCGCCGAAGAGATTAGGGATCAAATGATGCGTCCACATGCAATTATATACACTCATATGTAATTTCTCTACTTTTAATAATGAAATCCGGTTATAATTTTACTACTTTCAGATAATCCAGATATGCCTCGTTGCGGTCTTTTTCCATGTGACATATTGAAATCGTAGCCTTTATTCTCAGGGTCATACTGGAGTGAAAGGATATGTTTTCCTGCTTTCATGTTTCTTATAATCAAATGGTTGGAGTTCGTCCAGTTGCTCCAGTTGCCGGAGGATTCCAGGATAAAGGTACCTGCATCTTTCCCATCTACGAAGACGGAACGGATGTAACAATAAACATCATGTAGGGCTACTCCATTGGAGCCAGTTAGTGTGAAAGCATAGTCGCCGTCTTCCGGTAATTCTACGGTAAATTCAATATCGGCCGGTTTATTGGCTGTGTCGGTAACGTAGCCTCTGCTGGAATAGCCGGAGGCATCGTTGGCCATACTTCCTTTATAACGGGCATCTTCCGCTTCATAGATCTCTTTCCAGGAGGTATGAACCACCGGATTGGACAGATCGGATTCAAATCCTTTTTCATTAATGTCATAGATCGTATAATATCCGTTTGGCTCGTTAGCCAGGTCATAAGGGGTAGAGATCTCTTTGTCGCCGTTATAACTAAACATCCGGTAGGTTAATCCCGGTACGGGATCCCATGTGATAATCGTATTTTGACTCCGGTACAGGATAGGTTCCACCGTCGACCAGCATTTGCGTGGACCTGCTTCTACCAGATTGATTTTGTCGGCGGCGCCCGAATCTCCGGTCATCTCTATTTCGATGGTAAATTTACCTTTGGAGTCGGCCGGGAAAATATAGGAAGCTGCCTGGGGTTCGTTATTAACAAGGATGGATTTCACTTTATTCCCTGTTCCTTTTACGGTAATGTCGAGGGTTGCATTCCGGTAGTTAAAATTTTTTAGGTATAGGTTACCATGTACCAGCTCCTGAGGTACTACCGGAGAGAAGGCGATCCCTGATTCTGTCAGTTCCATACCGAACAACATCCGGTATACTATACTGATATAGGAGGCAACAGACCAAAGCTGGCGGTCTGAATTCAGCGCTGTGTTCCGGTCATACCCGGTGTCATGGGTCATATTTTCCTTATGGGTAAGGAACATCGCTCCCTGCCGGATGCCTGACTTCATGATGTGCCCGGCTGCTTTCAGGTTGCCGCTCCGTTTGGCTGCATACATATAAGGCGTCTGCCATACCGCCCATACACTTTTATTATGATAGGAAAAATCATCCGGTATGGTCGGATATAAAACGGCTGCTCCGTACGGATAAAGCGGATAGTTTTCGATAATGCTTTTTATTTGCTCCGGTGAAGCGGCTCCAAGCATGGCACATAAACCGTTAGACATAATGCCCACCCGCTGCGTGGAACGGTAGTTCATAAATTGCGGATAGAGATAGGCTGTGTAAAGTCCCTGTTTTTTATCCCAGAAATGATTGTTTAATCCCTGTTTGATCTTTTGATTATAGGTTTTCCACAGGGTAATCTCTTCCTGGTTTTTTCCTAATATCGTTCCGCTTCGCAACAGGAATTCATACATAAACATATGTAATGCATTGGTTCCGCTGGAGAAGGATTCACCTATGTTTTCATTCGAGAACCAGTTAGGGTAGGTATGGGTGCGCCAGTCCATCGAACAGGTTTCTCCCTTAAATAGGTTGACATTCGGGTCGAAAGCGACATGTATATCTTTTTCAGCCGTATAACTGAGCCCTTCATAAGCCTCTTCCAGCCAGTCTTTATCGCCGGTAGATAGATAATATTCCCAGGCTGCCAGTGCCCATACTACCCGGTCGGTCGAAATGGGCCAGGAGCCACCGGTTCCGGTATCCTGTAAAGCCTCTTTCGGGTTGTTCAGGGTCTGTTTTTGCAGGGTGCGTTTGGAGATATCGGGATGGATCCAGGAGAAGGCGAAGTAGATACTATAAACGACATCCCTTGTCCAGGTGTCCGGCCAGAGTTTACCGGTCATAAAAGTAGAGTCTGGCCGCAGGTTGAGTTGCATCTCTTCCAGTGCCATATTATACAGTGCCACGATCATATTGTTATTATCTGCTGTAAATACCGGGAAAGCTGAAATATCTTCTTTTAATTTCCAGCGTTCGTTTGCTTGGTGATAATTCGTTACCACCTCTGTCGGGCTGATCGCTTTTGAACTTCTCATTCCCAGGAAAGAGGCTTCTACTACACTGTCTGCCATAATTTCAAAAGGTAAAACCGAACCTTTTTCCCTTACAATATTCCAGTGACCGGGAAAATTCCCTTTCCGGCCCATCGTAGCAATGTACAGACCCGTTTCGGAAAGCGATAGAAATTTGTCTTCTCCGGTGGATTCATTCGAAAGGGTATACCAACCACAATCGGTCATATCCCGGTGGGTAAACCCTTTGTAAGTCCAGTTTAATTTCTCCGGCGCAATTCCGTCTGCTTTTGCAGCTATCACCCGGTTATTTGCATCCGGTTGCAGGTAGTTTCCTGATTTTTTGTTGCGGATCCGTACGCTTTCGGTACCGGTTGCTTCCACGATCCATAATCCGGCACCGGCTATAGGTTCTTTACTCATTTTCAGGGTGCCGTTCTCTTCATAGATATATTCGCCGGTCAGCCGGTTTTGGAAACTCCACTCTGAGAAGACTTTTTCTTTCGAAGAGTTGGATGAACAAGCCGAACAAAGGCAAATTATCAGTCCGAGGCAATAATATATTGTTTTCTTCATGATATATCAGGTTATTTTTCAGGATTATTGATAAGTTCGTTTTCCAGTTCTTCCAGTGTTTTTCCTTTGGTTTCCGGAATCCGGAATTGTACAAAGATAAAGGCAAGTATACTGAAAAAGCAAAAGATCGCAAAGAACCAACTCATACCTAATACACCTTGCATGACCGGGGTAAACTGGATGGTCAGGAAGGTACACAGCCAACTGACTGCAGTGGAGAAGGACATGGCTGTTCCTTTGATATGGTTCGGATAGATTTCAGAGATGATCACCCACATGACCGGTGCAAAGGAGGCTGCAAAGAATGATATGTACAGTAATAAAGCAATCAATACCATCATTCCGTTTTGTACAGGTTGTGTAAAGGCATACGTCAGATATCCCAGCGAGATCGTCATGCCGACTGCTCCCCAGAGAAGCAGTGTTTTTCTTCCTTTAGTATCCACTAGCCGTAAGGCCAGGATTGTCATAATAAAATTGATAAAACCAACCAGCATGGACTGAAACATGGAATCTTCTTTGATGGCTCCGGCTGCCTGGAAAATCTCCGGGGCATAGATCAATACGGCATTTACGCCTGTGATCTGTTGGAAAACAGCCAGCAGAGTGCCGATCAGAACAATCTTGCCGGTATTTCCCTGGAAAATCTCTTTTATCGCTACTTTTCCTTTGCTTCTGTCTGCCGACAGTGCACTTTCCATGGCCGGGAGCACTTCCTGCGTGAATACTTCTCCTCCAATCTTATTCAATACCTCCCTTGCTTCTTCTTTCCGGCCTTTTCCAAGCAGCCAGCGGGGACTTTCCGGAAATGAAGTAAGTAGGAGTAATAGATAAATGACTCCGAACAGTGCCGGAACGGCCAGTATATATCTCCAGCTTTCTTCTCCCAGCCCGATCAGGAAATAGTCAAAAATATACGCCAACAGGATATCAATGGTGATTGTAAACTGATTAAAAGAAACCAGGGTTCCCCGTTTGTTGGCAGGAGCTACTTCCGAGATATACATCGGGCCTGCTACGGAGGTAGCTCCTGCTGCCAGCCCCGATGTAAAACGGAATATATTCAGTAACACAACTGACGGAGCCAATGCACATCCGAGTGCCGAATAATATATAGGGCAGCGGTCGTGACCATTACTTTTTTCCGGCCGTATCTATCCGTAAAGTCTCCGGTAAACAGGGCTCCGGTCAGGCAGCCGATGGTCAGTAAGGCGGCCACAAAACCGAGTCTGCCGTCAGTGAGGTTAAATTCACCCCGTATCATATCGTTTGCACCCGATATCCCGGCCATATTCAGCCCGAACATCAGCCCACCGTTGATAGCTACGAAGGTGATCCAATAAATATATTTTTTATTTTGCATGGTACTATTTTTAAGTAGTTAACTAAGGTTCGAATCTTTCCCATATCTCCTCTTTTAACTGAGGACGGGGAACATAGAGGAATGTGTCAGGATTCTCTTCAAATGTCCGGTAGATGGATTTTCCTTTTTGGATACCCAGTTCTGTATAATCTGACGGAGACTTGCGGATTAACTCAGAAGAATGATAGCTGGGGTTGGGAATCCATTCGATTTCGTTTGTATCATTGAAAACCGAAAACCAGGCGATCCCGTTATGTGCTCTTACTTTGTCATACCAGAATCCGTAATCGCGGTCACACCAGGCTCCGAAGGTCAGGGGGGGGATTTCAGGATTGGCACTGATCGTAGCATGTACCCAATAGGGAGGCACGATTACTACCTCTCCCGGTTTGGCATGTACCGCATAGCATCTGCCCGGTTGATCTTCTGCCTGTTCCTGCATATAGATAATGGCTTCACCGGACCAGATCTCATATACTTCCGGGGTAGACCAGCCGCTATACGCGGATACTTTATGGATATGCCCCTGGCTCCGGACCGGTTCTTTTCCCAGTTTTCCTGCCGCATAAGTAACTACTCCATATAACAGGTGCATTTCATTCAGCAGGTCCCGGTGTTTGTTTTTACCGACGTCCATGGCTATGCTATAAACAATTCCGGGGCCGGCGCAGGAGGATTCCATCAGGCTGTTACGTATATCTTCCAGCCGGCGGTTTTCGACCGGCGGACCGAAGACATCTCTCCCATATTGAAAACCCATGGGGTCTGTGGTTGGTAAGATTTCCAGACCTGGGTCAAATAAAAACTTTTCAGGCATGATTTTTAACATAAGCTTTAACGGTTCCACATTTTTGCCCTTCGGATTCCCCGTAAGGACGGATCGTATATTTTTCTACGGCACCGGGAACAATAAAGGTTTCCGCATAATGTACCACAAAAGGTTCGAATTGATGCGTAGGGCTTTCTACAATTGCCTCCTGGCCCTCTACCAGATTCAATACATTGACACATCCGTGGTTTTGTGTACTATCGGTTGGGTAAACCAATGACGGCGGGTTTCGATAAATTCCCATTCATGCAGTCCGGTCGATTCTTCTACCCATCCGTCTCCTGCTGTTACCTGTCTGGTGCGGTTGATCAGTTCTTTTTTTTACCCATTCTTCCGTGCGGTACCATTGAATTACATTTTTGCCGTGGGCAATGTTTATCGGCCGGGGCCTTCCGTCTAGGCCCAGACGCCCCCAGTCCCAAAGTTTGAACGTAAATATAAATGGGGTAGCACTGATTTCCAGTACCATGGAGTTTTTACCCGAACAATGGATCGTGCCGGCCGGGATCAGTATATGGTCATGCTTTTTGACCGGATAACATCCTACATATTTTCCTGCATCAAACCGGCCGGTTGTTTGGGCCTCTTCCAGGTCATGGATCATGGCTTCGGGTTCCACTCCATCTTTCAGGCCGAGATAAACGACTGCATCTTCTTCCGCATCCAGCATATAGTAGCTTTCATCCTGGGTATAGCTCATACCGAATTTATCCCGGATGTAACTGGTTAACGGATGTACCTGAAGGCTGAGATTGCCTCCTTCCATCGTATCCAGGAAATCAAAGCGGATCGGGAATTCATCTCCGAACGGTCATATACCGGTTCTCCCAACAGTTTCCGGGGTTGTGCGAACACCAGATCTATAGAGGGAATTTCAAACTTAATATCTCCTATTCCTAATAGCAGGCTATTTTCTTCCGGCACGCAATCAAAGCACCAGGCAAAGTTCGGAGTTCCCCGGTCCAGGTCACACACCTCTTTCATCCATTGTCCACCCCAGGGTCCCGGGTCAAAGAAGGGAGCCACACGGAAGGGGCGGGTAACCGCTTCCTGCAATCCGGCAGCCAGTGTCTTGCCGGTGATCATTTTAGGACTGTCCGGTGTATTGGTATCCAATACATAGTCCCATTTATCCATAAGGGTTTTCTTAAAGCGGTCGCATATCCGCCACTCTACAAAGAAAGCCCTTTTGTATTGCAGGGAGGGACGTTCGCCTTTATTATTTACTCCTACATTACTGGCTAATCCTTTCCGGAAACGCATCTGGATTTCCCACCGCGCCATATCCGCATAGACCAGCAAATCGGGTTCGGGTAGGATATAGGCGGCTCCGGTACCGTATACAATAACCAATTCTTTGTCTGTTGCTGCTATTTCATTTTGTACGGCTTCCACTTCTGCCGGATCGAAATAGCAGTCTATAGTGTAACGGGTCATATAACCGAAGATTTCGTCCTCTGTTATATCCTCTTTTAGTTTTTCGTTGATCTCTTTTTCGGTCAGCATAGCTGCTGAAGAGGGAATAAAGAATGCTGTTGGAAAAGCTTTGCGGAAAGCCTTTTCGACCTCTTCATCCAGCATGCCCTGGTAACATTCTACCACCAGTGTTTTTTATTTTCCGGATACCTGCCAGTTGATTGCTGATTTCTTTCCGGATGTTATCCCACCCGGTCCACACGGTATGCTTTCCCGGCACCGGTACGACCGGATATTTATCATAATTAGATGATCTGTCTATATATTGTTTCATAGGATTGATTTATTTTTATACTATTTGTTTATTAATCCGGGAGGTTTTCCCTTCATATTCCAGTCCGCCATATAACGCTGTGTTATCTCCTAACCGAGAAGGTACGATCTTTACTTTACCGGACGGGCACCAGGCCAGTTTATCCACTCGTTTTTTCAGGTAAGGAATGATGGTATCGCTGCTTTTCATAATGCCTCCGCCCAGGATTACGATCTCCGGGTCGTAGGCATGGATGTAGGTAATAATTGCGGCTGCCCAGACATTCATACATTTATTTCGTACGGTAAGGGCATCTGTATCTCCGCTGCTGCCAGGGTAAATATCTCTTTAAAATCATACTTATCTGCCCGGATACGGAAATTTTCTGAGAGGGTTGCATCTTCCCAGATGATTTCCGGCAGGAAATAGGAAGAAGAGAGCGCTTCCACACAACCGTTGTTTCCACAGGAGCATCTTCTGGATTTATAATCCACAACAAAGTGCCCTCTCAAGGAGCCTGCCTGGAAATGTTCTCCATAAAGTACTTTTCCATCAATAATGACTCCTGTACCGATTCCCGTACCGATTGTCATCATCACTACGTTGTTGTAGCCCCGGCCGGCTCCGTATTTCCATTCGCCCAGGACTGCCATCCGGGCGTCATTATCCAGATAGAGGGGAACTCCTCAGCGGTTTTCTACCCAGCCCGGCAGGTCGATCTCCTGTGCATCATCATATTTTTCATTGGCGGAGATGACGGTGCGGCTTACCGGGTTGACGATTCCCGGGAACGCAAGGCCGATGCTGCCCAGTTCCCGGGTGTCTACGTCACTTTCAATTAATAATTGCTCAATGGCCTCTTCGATAAAGGGGAGATTGATCCGCAACCCTTTCCGTGAAACGGTAGGCAGGGTTTTGAACCCAATCATTTCTCCCTCCCTCATCAGGCCGACTTTAATGATCGTGCCTCCAAGATCTATACCTATATTATATCGCATTTTTATTTCAGATTAGGTTCGGAACTCCGTTAACTTCTACCAGACGGCGTACAAAGCCGTTGACAGCGATCTCTTCATAATTATGTCCGGCGTCTGAAGGCCAGCAGGCAGCAAACGATAAAAGCCGGCTTCCTGTATTGGCTACCCGGTGGGCAACTCCGCCCGGAATGTAATGAAGGCTACCCGGAAACATTTTTTCTCCTCATACTTTCCGGTTGCTATCCATACAGATCAGCATTCCCTCTCCGGTAAGCCCCCAGTAATATTCAGCCCGGTCGATATTGGCATGGTAATGCCCTTTGGTCATCATATACTCGTTCCCGATCTTCCCGGGATATAAGGAGGTGATCCCGAAATAGAGTCCTCCCGGGATTCCTTCTGCTACGGTCATATGACTACTTACTTCGTACGCTACCTGTTCCGGATCTGAAGCCTGAAAAGCTGCTTCATCCTGGAAAATGCCTTTCAGATCTTTTATGCTGCGGGTGATCTTTTCTACCCTGTTTCCTACCAGACTGTTTCCTGTAAAGAATAGTTGAGGTAGTATTAAATCATCTTTATTCATTTTTCTGCTTTTTAGTGATTTAACGCAATAATTATCCTGTTCTCTTTTTTTGAATTCAATTGTATCCTGTTTTTTCCTTCGCTACTTCCCCATTCCCCGAGATGTACAACTATACCTGTGCAGCTGGAATCTGTTAAAGGATCGATTACCAGTGAGGCGGTTTTCCCGCTGTTCTCTACCTGTAAGGTAAAAGAGAGTTTACCGAACGGGGTGGCAAGCTGGTTAAGGGTAGTGGTCATGCCCGGTTGTAACCATTCTTCAGGCATTCCTTCGAGCAGGTGCATTTCGTTGCCCCGGTCGAGTGCTAACAGATGGACTGCCAGCCGTACAAATTCGGCACCTCCCCAGTTGTGTGGCATCTCTCCCCAATATTCCGGAGTGACATCCCGGGGTGTTTGTTCCTCTCTCCACGCATATAAGGGGGATGCATGGTTGGCAAAGGCATAAAGCGATCCGGATGCCCGCCGGCTTTCGCCCATCCAGAGACAGGCATGTCCGTAGAAACTGGCGAAATAGGTCCATATCCCATCAATCATCCAACCGGTACCTAAAGTAATGCCTTGTTGCAGGGTGGTATGGAGCATGTTCATGGTGCCGGTAGCAATGGGATCGTCCGTTTTAAAGATCTGTCCCGGATAGACTGCCTGACAGAACGCCCATTGAGCCCGCTGGGGGAGGGAATGGAATTTCGGATCCATGGAGACGGGCAAATACTTGTTGCCGTAGGAATCCGGTACCATATCCCGGTGGGCTGCTTGGGTAAAGGTGGAATAGAAATCATCATATTCCTTCTGCCATTCCCGGGCATCCTTTTTTCTCCCAGCCAATGGGCTGCCTGTATCAATGATTTCAGGCCCGCCAGGTTCCAGTAGATATTGGTATATTCCGCTTCGTCCCGGTCTTTGGAACCCCATAGCCCTCCATCAATGTCGCCCGGAGGGATCAGTCCGTCATCTTCGGGCAGCTCATTTGTGTAGGTCATAGCACGCAGTTCTTTAATAAAGCTGACTGTTTTACTCAGTTTAGGCCATACGGAGCGTAACCACTCTTTGTCCTGGGTTAACATAGCATGCCGTACACAGGTCCATAAGACAATCCCGTTTTCTTTCCAGTAATCGGGCGTCATTTTTCCAAACTTTCCGTTTTCCTGTTGAAAAGAGAGAATATATTCGATTCCATCCCGTGCCTGCATTCCGCGGTCAAACAGGGTGGCTGCTTCCAGCAGGAAGGCTCCGTCGACAATCCACAAACCCCGGTAGCAGGTAGGACCTACCTGGAAAGAATAACTGTTATTTTTGATTTCCCGTGCTTGCCAGATTCCACGCAGGGAGGCGTCGACCAGATTTTGGATTTCCGGGTCTGGTACGGAAATATAACCATAAGGAATTTCTGTTTTGTTTTCCCAGTAGTCAATCATAGAAGCACGGATAGTGTCTATCCGGTTGAGTAAACTATACGGATTTGATAGGAGCTGTGTTGCTATTTCCGACGGTTTGCCGTTGTCATACACAGCTACCAATTGTTTTTTCCCTCCGGCAGGAATAATGACCGGTTCCAGTTCGATAAAGGTTTTATGATCAGTCAGGTTTTTCTTTATTTTTGTAATTGACTGACTGGTGATAATTTTTTCTTGGTTGTTGATCGTGACTACCTGTCCGTCGACCGTTACTTCATATTCGGAATTGATGATTAGCACGGGATGTAACGTATGGCTTTCGCCGGTAGGGTTAGTAATCGTATTCACGACAAGATCCTCCCGGTTGTTTGTTCTGGTTGTGGAAGGGTTATTTATATAGTTCAGTTCTACAGCAAAGGTTTCCTGTGTTACGGATAAACCCCGGTAAGTCCCCTCTGTGATAACGATCGGTGTGCGGGGTGAATATAACCGTTGTTCCCCAATCTTTACCTGCTCGTCGGCCAGAAAATGGATTGCTGTACGGAAACCGTTGCCATGGGCATACGGGAAATATTCTCCCTTTCCGCCATAATGATAAAGTAATTGTCCCAAATGTCCCACTACGGTTTTACAGCTGTCGTCGGGCAGGCAGATATTTGACTGATGCCATTCAGGGGCATACCGGTAATCCACCGTTTGAAATTGTGCCGTGCCGGATAGGACAAAACAGAGTAATAAAAAAGATATAATGGTGTATTTCATAACTGTGGTAAATTATCGGTTTACTGTTAATTTGTTTAATATGGTATTTCCTGCCGGATGACCAGCCACCGAAGGGTTGATCAGGATATAACCGCCTCCGGATTGAGAATGGGCGATCCGCACGATACAGGGGTACTGCTCCTCCGGGTCCGGATAGAGGAAGTGTTGCCGGGTGGTTGTGTAGGCAAGCGCCTCGAATGTCCAGGGTTTGAAGACAGCAAAGTCGGTATAGGTAGCCGTCACCGGAATATGCAGACTCTCCATCCCTTCCAGTGCCGTTCCCTTGCAAAATTCCACGCCGGAACCTTCAATCTCAAATCCAAACAATCCGTTTTTGGTACTCCAGGAGTTAAAGAACTGTTCATTTCCCCAATAATTAACTCCTTTCCGTTTGGGATTGGCAAAGCCCAGATTAGCTAACGCATCATCTGTTGCCTGCCAGCTATATCCGGCTGAAGGAACACTTACTGAAGGCCTGTTTTCGTTTGGGAATCCGTAATTCATCCGGTCATTGTATAGTTTTAGAGTCAATGTATTGGGCTGGTTGAACCGGATAGCCTGATAGGCTTTACTGCCTGGTTTCAGGATATACAACCGGCTCAGCATTTTATACCGGTGTGTGTCCGGGTAAGGGGTTTCCGTTGGATATTTCTGCCGGATATGAGGTTCCATATCCCGGTAATTTCCGGCATACACGCCATTAATAAATATACTGTCCAGTCCTGCCAGGGGACCGGGTTCTATATAAATATCTTTACCATTGAAGTTCGTCTCTAATTCAAAGGAGGCATGATATAATCCATTTGCCTGGATCGGAGATGTAGTATGGGGATCAGGAACAAATGTCCAATCTGCCAGCTCCTTTTTATCACGCGCCGGCAGGTATTGGTACCAGTCTATGATTCCACCTTGTTCACCCAGTATACCGGCTCCATCTTCTTCGGATTTGGGGTTTACAGTGGCTCCGTAAAAAATAACTGTTCCTCCTTTTTGCGTATAGGCTTCCAGTGCTTTTTTGATACTTTCTCCCTCTTTAGTAAATAAGGGTAAACTGTTTCCTGCCACTATGACTTTTTTATAAGGAAGGGAGGGGAGTTCCCCTAATTCTTTTACACCGATTATTTCGAACTCCAGGTCGGGACGGGTAGCATGGAATTCCGGATCATAGAACAGGGCTGTTTTTCCTTCCGGTATGGACGGAACCGCTTTTTTACTTACCGGTTTATAATCCCGTTGCGGGATAGAGGCCGGTCTGTAGATTCCTTTTTCTGCTCCGTTAACAGTTATATTGTTCATATCTGCTACTTTTACCTGTTTGATGGTAGCATCTTCTACAGAGACAGTTAAATGACCTCCTTTACATGCCAGATAGAGAAATCCGTTGGGAGTGGGGACCTGGCAACTATAGTCTTTCCATTCATCCGGTACGGCAGGAACTACTTTGACCACAAACCATCCCGGTACGAGTGTCTCTATTCCTAATAGGTCTTTAACAACTACTTCCAGTAAGTTTCCGGCTCCTGTCACAAATACGTTTCCACCGATAGACACACCATCCGTATCCAGTGTTTCTTCGAGCAGTCCGGGATATTTCTCATCTTCGATCGTGTGTGCAGCCAGGTCTAATAAATGATAGGCGCCCTCTTTATCGTTGTGACGGAAACGGGCTTCGATTTCCCACATATTCCACCAGGGCCAGACTTTGACATTCTGGTCATTAGCCATACTTACATGGTTCATTTGGGGCGTAACTGTGATGGAACCATAGTCACACCAGTTATTTGTTTTTAGATAATCCAGGATCTTTCCGGCACGGATATCATCCGTTGCTTCCATTTTCATCAGGATCGACTGAAAAGTCTGGGAACTTCTTGTATCTGTTTTATTCCATAGGGTCAGGTGGTTAAAATATTCTTTATCCTGATTCCAGTATACGGTATTGAGCGCATTTACTGTTTTTGCATGTAACTCTTCCAGTCTGCGTGCCTCTTTTTTTATTTCCTAATTCATTTTCAATTTTCGCGAAGTATGTGAGCATTGCACTATACATGGCATTGGTGGCCAGCGTGCTGACTCCATTGGTCGTAACCATCATCAGCATATGATCCATAAACTCAGTTACATCAATGATCAGGCCATCTTCGTCATAGTCACGACTGATCCAATGATGTACCCAGGGACGGAGTACCTCCGCATCTTTCCGGAGTTTATTTTTATCTCCGCAGTAGAGGTAATAGTTCCAGGATGAACGGGCCGTCCATCCGATCTCGGCGGCAGTCCCGCCCTGGGACGGATCATTTGAATTTTTACAATAGGCAGGTGACATCAGCCTGTATCTTTCCAGATCGTATTCCAGTGACATCCGGGCCATACCGGCCCGTCCTGTCGCCAGTCCACCGGGCAAAAGCCCGGAGCCTAAGTCGCGGGCCCAGATATCCAGCCAGCGGAACAGTTCACACAACATAATTTCTCCGTTGAATCCCAGGTCAAGAAGGTATTGAGAGAAAGCTACTGATTTATTCAGTGTGGTGTTGGGGGGGGGAGTTCAGGACAAGCTGTTCCCTGTAAGGCTTTTCCAGCATTGCCTGTAGTCCGGCCAGATTGGAAACCGGTACCGGAACATTATATTCAGTAAAGAAAACATATTGATCTTCTCTCTCCTGTAAGGTCTGACGGTAAAGTGATGTGGTTTGTCCGGGTAGTAATTCGGTCCGGACATTTACTGCACATTTGACTGCTACCGTAAATCCGGTGCCGGGTAATACGCCGTACATCACATGGAGGGAGTCACTTCGTCCCGCACGGATGTCATACATTACGCCTCCGGGAAAGAACGTGGAGTTCCACAAGGTACTGGCCGGTAATAATTCCTCACTACCTCTGTAGAAGCGAAGGGAACCTTCCATTTTTGTACCTCTGACACCCAGGAATCGTTCCGGAGTCGTTTTTACCAGATATTTTCCATTCCCAACCAGCGCGGTAGGTGCTTTCCCTTCATACCGGAGGGTTAGATCCTCCCCGGCAGTTAACAGGAGAGGGAACAGCAGAGTAAAGAACCATATGATTTTTTTCTTTTCATATATTACTGATTTTTTAGGCGCTATGGTGTCAAAGAAGTCAAGGAGTTAAAGATCTGGTTTACTACTTAGCCTCCAGTGAGCCGTCAGGTGACTGAGAACTCCTTGGACTTCTTTAACGACTGATTAATAACCCGGATTCTGTGTCAGATTCGGATTTCTATCTAATATGGTTAATGGGATCGGGAACAGATAGGTATGCTTGTCAGCCGGATCTGTATTGGGTTTGAAATCGCAGGGATCTTTATAGGTATCAAACCGGATCTGGTCATTTCGCCTCCAGCCTTCGAATACGAATTCGTAACCACGTTCCTGTAAAAGAATTTCCAGCGTCAGATGATCATACGGTTTTGCCGGATCGAAGTTACGGGCGCGTACTTCATTTACGATCTGGCGGGCGCCCGGTTCGTTACCCATACGTAGCATACATTCGGCCTTCATCAGCAGGATATCAGCATAGCGGAAAAGGGCAAAATCATTATTCATATGCATTCTTCCGTTTACTTCCACTTCCCATTTAAACAGGCGGGCTCCTTCATACTCGGTAACATTGGAGAAGTCTTCCATTTCAACCGTGTAATTAAGTGGAAAACCGTCACGTGTATAAAGCATCTCACCGCCGGACGAATATTGCTGTCCGATCAGGAAGCTACCGTAACGGGCATCATCCACATCGTAACTCTTAACAAAGCCGGGTACGGCACAGGGGCCGTTCCAACTGGAATATTGTACATTGAACGTCAGGTAACTGTTATAATGCCAGGATAACTGGTAAGGAATAAAGTAGTCAACGAAGTAATCTGAGTCGTAAGGAATACAGAAAATATTTTCCGTAGAGCCTTCATTTTCTACTTTGAAGTTGGTAAAGAAATCAGGTTCCAAAGCGTATAGTCCGGAGTCTATAACTTTCTGACAATATTCCTGACATTTGGCCCACTGTGGAGTTCCTGTATATACTTCGGCATTCAGATATAATTTAGCCAACAAGGTATAACCTATCCATTTGGTAAATTTACTATAGGTATTCACAGATTTTTCTTCAGTGAGATCATCTATAATCTCAAGTAATTCGTTTTCCACGAAGTTATAGACCTCCTGACGGGTATTATTGGCCAGTAATTCAGAAGTATCAAAAGAGGTGACAATAGGAACATTTCCCAGATTGTCGAGCATATAAAAATACCAGAAAGCACGCAATCCTCTCAGTTCGGCATATATACGTTCCCTGTCGGTGATCTCGACGGTAGAATGATCCAACATATCAATGATCTTATTGATCGTAGTTACCTCAGTAAAACGCCAGCAATCCGGTGTTTCCTGGGCAGACCATTCATGCCGGTGGTAACGCAGGTGAAAACCCCCGCTGTACCAGTCGGTTCCCCGTGCCGGAAAAATCAACTCATCAGTCGTACATTCGACCATCCAGAATTCATTGTTGATAAAACGTACCAGCGTACCATAAGCGGGTCCGATCAGAGCGTTCATCTCTTCTTCGGTTGTTCCAAATTCATCCTGTGGGATTGAGCTATATAATGTCTCGTTAAGATCCGTGCAGGAGCCTAACCCCACGATACAGGATATTAATAAAGATAACAGGCTGTATTTTTTCATATGGATAGTATATTAAAATGATACATTCAGACCCAGGGAGAAGGAGCGGGTCTTCGGATAATAGTTACGTGCATCAATACCCAATACAAGGCCATCTGCATTTACTTCAGGATCAATACCGGAATAGCCGGTGATGACGAACAGGTTGTTTCCGGTAGCCGTCAGGCGAAGATTCTGTACTTTGGATCCCTGTTTGAATTTGAAATCATATCCTAACGTAAGATAATCCAAACGTACAAAACTACCGTTTTCTATATAGTAGGAAGAGTATACCAACTGTTGCGGGGCTTTGTCCAGCGCTGTTTTTAATACGTTACTTCCCGGCATACGGTTGATGTCATCCAGGTACAGGCGGGTAGAGTTGGCAATGTCATGTCCGAACACACCTCTTAACAGGAAGGAGAGCGACCAGTTCTTATAATTGAATGAATTGGTTATGTTCATGGTGAAGTTTGGTTGTGCATTTCCGATTACCGTACGGTCGTCCGCATATACAAAGCTACCATCACCGTTTACATCTTCATACTGGAAAATACCCTCTTCATCCTTACGATATATTTAGCTCCGTAAAAAGTCCCGATCGGATAACCCGGTTTCAGGATCTGTGGAGTTTCCTGTAAACCATTCAGCGCCCATTCGCCTGTATAAACTACATCCAACTGGAATTCATCGTTTGAAAGGGATTTAAGTTTATTTTTATTCTTTGCAAAGTTAAATCCCAGATCCCATTTGAAATCTTTATTAGATATCACAGTGGTTTCGATGGAAAGTTCCACCCCTTTGTTTTCTACTTTTCCAACATTGGCCATCATCGTTCCGTATTGATAAGGAGGAGAAGGTACCGGATAATTATAAAGCAGATTGGAGGTCTGTTTGTTATAATAATCGAAAGAACCTCTTACCCGGCTGTTGAACAGGTAAAAATCTAAACCAAGGTCAAACTGGGCGGTTTGTTCCCATTTCAGGTTTGGATTGGCATTCTGGTTAGGTGCATATTGCGTATAGAAATCTCCGCCCTGATAATAGAAACCGGAGGAGCCATACAGGACTACGGATTTATAAGGATCAATGTCCTGGTTACTGGTAATACCATAGCTGACGCGTAGTTTCAGGTCATCAATAAATGTATAGTCCTGCATGAAACCTTCCTGTGTAATGCGCCAGGCAAAAGATCCGGAAGGGAAAATACCTCATTTATTGTCTGCTCCGAATTTGGTTGAACCATCCCGGTGCACCGTTCCGGTAAAGATGTATTTATCGGCATAGGCATAATTGGCCCGGGCATAGAATGAGATTAGTTTGTTCATGCTTTTATAACTGCCCACATCAGTCGGTAACAGGTCATTACCGGCACCCAGGTTGTTATATGAAAACAGGTCGGTCGTAAAATTACGGTTTTGAGCCATAAAGTTTTCATGCATAAAATCCTGATAGGAGTAACCCGCTACAGCGTTTACACGGTGTTTACCAAATGTTTTATCAAAAGTCAACATCATTTCCAACAATTTGGAGTGATCTTCATAAGATTGCCGGCGGGCAAAGCCGTTGGTATATTCTGCTGTACGTGATTCACGTGATTCATAATATCCTGTCGTATTGTTTTTACGGGATATAGATCCGTTAACAGCGGCAGTAAACATATCCAGAAATTATATTCTACCTGCATACGCCCCATAAGGTTATTGCGTTTACCTTCTGAGGTCATCTGATGTAACATGGCTACCGGATTGTAAACTTCGTAACCCGGAATTTCCATGAAACTTCCATCTTCCTTATATACAGGAACGGTTGGATTGAGTTCAGTGCATAGGCAAATACATTATCAGTAGGGACCTGGCTGTAATCGTCTAATGTCATATTGGCATTCATCAGTACCCGTAATTTACCATCCAGGGCTTTCTGGTCGAAAGCAATATTGGCATTGAGCCGTTGCAGGTCATTGTTATAAACGATGCCTTTCTGGTCGAGGAAATTCACGGATGCCTGGTAAGTAGAGTTTTCAGTACCGCCCATCAGGCTGAGATTATGATTTTGAGAATAACCGGTGCGATAAATTTCATTTACCCAATCCGTATTCCCTCCATAATCAATATAGTTCTCGATATTATTTGTTTTTACCCAGTCGCGCCATTCGTCGGCCGTCAGCATATCCAGATTATTACCCAGTTTCTCTACAGCAAAATAACCATCGTAAGAGATAGACGTTTTACCCGCTTGTCCGCGTTTGGTTGTAATCATAATTACTCCGTTCGCACTGCGTGCACCATAGATCGCTGCAGCAGAAGCATCTTTTAATACGTTGATGGATTCAATATCCTGCGGAGCCACACTACTTAACGAAGCTCCCGGAACACCATCAATTACTACCAAAGGTCCATTGCCTCCCATCAGGGATGTAGAACCTCTTAAACGCATGGTAGATTCTGTATTCGGATTACCGCCGTTTTTCGTAATTACCAATCCGGAGATCTGTCCTTTGATCAATTGTTCGGGAGAAGTAACTACTCCCTGGTTAAATTTATCTTCCGTTATGTTTGCGATTGCGCCGGACAGATCTTTCCTGCGGACACTCCCGTAACCCACGGCTACGACTTCACCCAGTTCGTAAATCTCCTCATTCATCACTACCCGGTATTCGGAGGCCGAAGTAAGCGAAATCAGCGTTGGGTTCATCCCTACCATATTAACCACAAGGGATTTAGTAGTAGCCGGAACCGATATATTGAAATTTCCGTCGATATCCGTGACAACTCCCTGCGTGGTTCCTTCTACTGTTACAGTAGCACCCGGCAGTATTTCACCTGTAGTTGAAGTAACTACACCTTTAATGGTTCTGTTATCCTGGTTTTGGGCAGTGGCAGGAAGTGTTACCAGACAGCAACCCAGCATCATCAGTAACCATTTTTGACAGCAACTTATTGCTATTTTATTGAAGATAGCAAAGCTCTTTTTTGTTTCATACTATCAGATATTAAGAGTTAAAATGAATCGTTTTTCAGGTATAAATACCTTTAATTTTGAGCAAAACTTTCCTGTACAGGATCTGTATGTTATACCAATCCTGTTTCAGTGTATACCTTTAATTTATTTAAGATTAGATTTCCCGGGGTTTATCTTATACTACAAATATAGATCTAAAATGAATGCGAATTTTATGCTATTTTTCCAATGTTTATGGTATTTTATTCAACTAATATTTCTTTGTTTTTTAACCGGTATTTCCGTTGATACTCAGAGGGTGACATTTTCGTCGTACGTTTAAAGTGGTCGATAAAATTGGACAGGTTATTAAAGCCCGATGCCACACTTAACGACGAAATAGTCATCTTGCCTTCAATTAATAATTTCTTTGCATGTCCGATCCGGACTTCATTCAGGTATTGGACAAAGGTTTTTTGGTTCTTTCCCTGAAATAGCGGCAAAATGCATTCGGGGTTAACCCTACCAGTGAAGCGACCTCTTTCAGACGGATCGGCCGGGAATAATTCCGCATGATATACTGGTAAACCTTGTCAAACCGTTCGAAATCGTCTGAGTTGATGGTATGCCGGGTATATCCGACACTTGCCAGTAGTTCATATTCTTCTGTGGTAGCCAGCTGTTCCAATAGCGTAATCAATTGGGAAATCCGGGCCGCCCCGCTTAATTTTACATACTCTTTGATCAGTTGTTCAATCTCTTCCCGTGCTTTCCCGTAGAATTTAATTCCACGGTTGGCGCGCTCGATCAGATTTTTGATATTCTGCATCTCTGCCAGATTGAGCAAATTATTACTGAAAAGATCTTTCATAAAGAAGACACAATAGCATGACGAACGGAGATTTGATTCTTTGTTGAAAAACTTATCATCATTTCTCCATTCATGGGGGGGGGAGATTGCCTCCTACCATGCAGATATCTCCTTCTGAATATTTTTCTACATGATCACCTACGAACCGTGTGCCGGTTCCTTCAAGAATATACATGATCTCTATTTCCGGGTGATAATGCCAGGGAACAATAAAATGGGGCAACTCTTCTTTGTAAACATTTACATAGCTTGCCGGTGTGAAGGGTAAATCCTGATAAAGCGGTTTCATGGTAAATAAAATTTAATAGTTACTTCGGTGGACTCCAGGTCATATCAGGGTCCAGAGGATAGGAAGGCCGGTTAATCTTTTCAAATGGTAATGTCCGCATATCCAGATTACAGAATCCGGAAGTCAATGCCATCAGGTGAGCGGGAGCAATATCTCTTAGTTCAGGATATAAATATCCGAGCTTAACTACTACAATTTTATAATCTAACGGTGCCAAACCAACATCCTCAAAATCCTTAACAGTCACAAATGAACGTCGGGAATTTAACAGGACCACATGTATCCCGTTGACATCCAACACGCATGCACCTCTATTCGTTTCCATGACGGAATCTGAAGATAAATATAGTATTTAGCTGTTATTTGTAACGGCTTGCCAAATAAATAATCGACTTTACCCCCCCAATATTTAACATTACTGACTGATTTACACCGGCTTGACAACATTTTTTAAGTGCTTCCGCATCTACAATACCAGCTACTAAAGCGTTTTTTGCTTTTGCCCGGATCAATGCTTCCAGCACCTGTGGATTATCACCCGGTGCACCGGCAGTGGTGTTGTCGCCGGAGTCAGAAATAAAGACTGTTTGGTCATATTGACACACCAGGTGGAGCATCTCACCGATCGGACCGGCCGGTACATCGAGTTTCATTTCTTTTCGTTTGTCCCAGATTTGTTGAGCCAGTTTGCCGGCTTCTTCTTTAGCTTTGGAAGCATATTTCCGGTCTTCCGCTATTACGAATACACGCATAGCGGAACGGAGAAGATCGGCCCAGCAATAGCCTGCAAAAATAGAAGCATCCATTAATCCCTCTTTGGCAGCTACTACCGGGATCTGTGCATAAATGGAATGCAGCGGTTCTACCTCTGTAATACTCATTTCACCGGGTACCAGGATAGGAATGGTAATACATTCAATATAAGGATTCAATTGTTTATCCATGGCCTCAGCCAGCATAGTAATGGCCCGTGCCCTGGTTTCTGCTCCGTCGCGGTGGGGTGCCGTGCGATAGCCGTTACCAGATTGATGTAGCTCAGAAAACCTTCGGAAAGATTGCCATGGAGGTCAAAGCTGCCGGAGATCAATACATCGTTTCCTACAATTTCCCGGATCTCCCGGATCAGGCTCATTTGTGCATCGTCATATCCTTCTACATGCAGGGCACCATACATATCCATATAAATCCCGTCCAGTTTCCCGGCTTGCCGGATCCCATCCAGTATTTCATTTTTATAGATATCAAAGACTGGTTTTTCTACCACTCCTCCCGGCCAGGCATAGGCATGAAGCGTAGGGATAAACTCGATCCCTCTTTTCTTTCCTTCTTCTGCCCATAATTGGTTTTTCAATACCTCTTCCCCGCGCAGTACGGTAAAGTCACTTGCCCGGGTAGGCAAAGTAGAAAAGGTATTGGATTCATGCCGGATTCCCAGGGTTAACACCCGTCTGGATGTTTCGTTCTGATGGGGGGTGAATGCCCCACATAGCACAGGGGATACCAACCAAACAGACATATACAATTAATTTTCTTAGATTCATACTCTTTTATATTTAAGGAATTAGACTCATCACTTTTCTATAATTCAGTAGGAAAGGGGGAACCAGTCCCGGGATGTTGGAGAGCGGTAGGATCTCTTCCGGCAGGGAAATTCCCAACACAGACTCCATAAAATCCCTTCGGGCCATACATCTCCGGTAGACATCCGGATACTGTTGGTTGAGCTGGTTGCGTAAAGTTTCGTCTGCAATCACAATACCCTCTTCCATCCGGGAAGAGAAATAATGGCTGGAACGGGGAATGATATCTATCTGCATATGCATGCCGGAGTAGATTTCCTCTTCCGAACCGGTATAAATAGGTGAACTCATCCATTCTTCGTAATGGATCAGGTGCCCTGGATTCAGGAAGATACCGAATTGATCAAACGGTAAACGGTTATCAATAAGCTCCCGGAGTACTTTTCCTTTGGTACCGATCCGCAGGTTTTGCATCCATTCGACACAGGCTTTAAAATAAGGCCCGGCAAAATTTTCTACATATCCGCTGGCTGTTTCAGGAAGTTCCTGCTCGTTTGCTACTGCCCATCCGACGCGACAGATATTATTTCCCCAGTAGGCAATCCCGGTAGAACAGGGTTCACCCTTTTTTATTTCAGCACCGACAGGACTGGAGAGGCCGATATGTTGATTGCCCGAACTTTTCATCCCGATATGGCATCCCAACGGATAACCGGTATAACCATATTCTTTTACCAGTTCGAAATCTGTAATTCCACACCGGAAATTTGTTAACAGCCTCTTCATCCCTTCCGAAGCCATTACATTTACAAACTCAAAATGGGCAATTTCAAAAGGAGAGAGGAAAGACTTCAACCCATAGGATGGAGACATTAATATATCAGTAACATTGACTACCTGGTTGAAACCACAGATTTCCCGTAAAGCATCTGCCAGAAAAGAAGGAATATCCAATGTAGTTATATTTGCTGGGAATTCCTCCGGTGAAAAATACTTCCAGCCAATGCAGCCTACTGTCGAATCCGTATCTATGCCTTCTTCTTTTAATATGGATTTCAGGGAACGGCTTTCATTCCGGGGCTGGTTAAGCAGAGAAAAAGGCTGATATCGTTCGTAACGTAGTTTTCCGGAAGTATATAACGGAGATACCGAAAGATGTCCGGCACACTCATTTCCTACTAAGATCAATGGAGAACCGGTTTCGCTGATAATTAACAAGGCCTCCTCAAAACGTGGATCAAAATGAACCAGATACATCAGGTTTGCAAAATGTTCACGATCACCATAAACAACCAGATGAGATAATTTTCTTTCCCGCATCATTTGGCGGGTGTTTTCAATCCGCTTTTCTAACTCCTCAACCGGGGGATGAATTACCGGATTGGCCGGCCCAAAATCAGGCCATGTGGTAGACTTCAGATAAATGTGGTTAGTTTCCATGGGTATTTGTAATTAGGCTTTGAACAAAAATAGAGGTTTTTTAAACTCTTCTATTTCTTGAAATTAGCCAATACTTATGGTATTTTACCTTTCTGCATGTTAAATATCCATAGAAGCCGGAAAAGATTTATGGAGTTGATTGTTAAACAAATAAGGGGCATCGTTAAAAGTTGAGGAGTTTTTAGCATACGATTTAATGAGTCGGGAAAGGAAATACAGGAGTGCCATGCGCAAGTCACTCCTGTGCAGTAAGCGTGTCACTGCTGTGCCATAACCATGGCACAGGGGTGCCTTACTAAAGACACAACAGTGACATAAGGTGTACAGTTGTAATAGCTGTATGGAATATTTTAGTTGGCTATTATTTGTCTTATTTATAAAAGGGGGATTGACCCGGTAAAAGCAGAGGTTGATCTTTTACTTATTTATTTACGAATCAGGATTACCTAAGCAGACGGTTTACCTACAAAACAATCCCTTAACTTGTAACCATGATCCCAAATAAGTGGTGGATGGGTTTGGGATTGGTTTAAATGAGAAAAGGTTTCTAAACTTTAAGTTTAGAAACCTTTTCTATTATTTCCGGATTTGTCTACCGTTTGGTGATTTGCCTAGGGTAGGGTTCGAACATTATGTTTTAAACCAGCATTTTACATCTTTTTTGAAGTATCCCATTAAATACAATACTACATTTGATCATCCTGTATCCATAATAAAACACTATTATAAGGCAGTTGAACTTTTGAACAATAATAAATGAACCCTACAACAAGCAGTTCATCCTATATTTTGCATACTTTTGCGGTAGATAAATTACATTCTTCATTTAAAAGAATATAAAGCATAAAATAATATATGGAACTTGTTCTTAGCGAATCTCTTTCTTTTAATTATTCAGATATATTTTTCAGTTATTTACATCATAACGAACGTAAATGTACCCAGATGGCACGCAACCATGTACTCATTGTATGTCTATTCGGGTGAATTTATCGTAGAAGAGGGGAAAAAGAAATCTATCATAAGAAAAGGGGAAAGCGTTTTCATTAAAAAAGACAACCGGGTGGTTATGACAAAGCAACCCGGTAAAGATGAAAAGTTTATGGGCATCTTTATGATTTTCAAACGTCAATACCTGCGTGAACTTTTCCAGAGGATAGATAAAAAATCTATTCCGGATGAACGGAGAAAAAACTGCCCAGCCTCATAAAACTTGATAATAATCCTCATATAGATAGCCTTTTTCAGTCCATGCTACCCTATTTCGATACCACCATCACTCCCCCGGAAAAACTGATAGAACTTAAACTGGAAGAAGGAGTCTATTCCCTTTTAAATATAGATACGCTCTTTTACCAATCTCTTTTTGATTTCACCGAGCCGTGGAAAATTGATATCCTGGAATTTCTGGAGCAAAATTACATGTACGACCTGACGATGGAAGAATTAGCTTCTTTTACCGGCAGAAGCCTTTCTACATTTAAAAGGGACTTTAAAAAGATAAGTGACCTCTCACCACAAAAATGGATTGTGCAACGCCGTTTAAAGGCTGCCAGAGAGATGATCCGGCAGCATCCGGATAAAAAAAAATAAAAGAAGTGTATATGGATGTAGGTTTTAAAAACGAATCGCATTTTTATTACGCATATAAAAACAATTTGGAATGGCACCCACCCAATAAATAAGTGAGCTTTTCAACAAGTATATTAGAGCCGCAAAACAAGTCCGTTTTGCGGCTTTTGCTTTTACTTTGTCCCTATAATTAAATATCCTACACTGCAAACAAATAAAAAAACGAGATGATGAGAACAAAACTCTTTTTACTGGTAAGTATAATCATTTTGACAGTAGCCTGCTCTAACCGGCAAAATCCCGGACAGGCATCAGTAACAGTACCTTCCGGTTCTGTACCGGATGATGTTCTGCTGGAACTGGTAAAAACCGCCGTTCCATCCGTAGTTACACTGATGAAAATAGCTCCGGAAATCCTTGATAAAATAACAACCGTAGCCCTCCTTGCCCCTTCGTCACACGGACAGAACCCGGTGGAATTTATTATAGTAGAAGATAAAGAGATGTTACGGGAGCTGGCACGTCGTAAGCGTATCGGTGCCGGACCGGTTGAAAGGGCTACTGCGGCTATCGTGGTTATCTCCAACCGCAATAATGGCGGGGAACTTTGGATAGAGGATGCCTCCGTTGCATCCACTTATATTTTACTGGCCGCAGAATATTACGGAATTGGTGCCTGTTGGAATCATATCCGTGGCAGAGAAGGAATCAAAACCTCTTCGGACGAGGAGATAAAGGAACTACTTGGTATTCCGTCCCATTATGCAGTATTAAATATTGTTGCACTGGGACATAAAAAAGAAAACAAACCGCCCCGGACCGAGGACGGTCTTGATTTCAATAAAGTACATAAAGAGAAATTTTAAATAAAGAATATGTTAATCAGAAACAAATGAAAAATAAAGCATATTGTATAATCATTAAAAAAGAAACGTATGAACACAGAAAAAAAGTATGGTTTATCACCGGAGGTAACAAAGGAATCGGAGCGGCTATCGTAAAAGAAGCACTGGCAGAAGAATACCAGGTAATCGCCACTACCCGGAACATGGAAGAGGCAGAAAAAAGCCTGGGTAAACATCAGAACCTCTTAATTGTGAAAATGGATGTTACGAATGATGAACAGGTAAAAGAAGCCGTCTAGGCAGCTATAGATATATTCGGACGGATAGATGTACTGGTAAATAATGCCGGATACGGACTTCTGGGCTATTTTGAAGAAATGTCCGAAAAGTCAATACGGCAGCAGATGAAAACCAATGTCTTCGGCACCATGAAAATTACCCATGAAATACTTCCTCTGATGCGCAGGCAAGGTGCGGGCTTTGTCGTAACCGTTAGTTCCACATCCGGGATAAAAGCGGTCAAAGGCGGTGCAGTATATAGCGCATCCAAATTCGCCCTGGAAGGCTGGTCAGAGGGAATGAATATAGATATGCAACCCTTTGGCATACGCTTTATGCTACTTGAACCGGGTGCTTTCCGGACCGATTTTGCCAACGAAAACGCATCCATGCAACTCCCTGACCTGCAAATAGAGGCATACAATGAAGAACGGGAAAATCTGGCAAACGTATTCCGCACCATGAACGGAACCCAGGCAGGCGACCCGTCCAAACTGGCTAAAGGATTAATAAAAGTAGTCAATGCCGAAAACCCTCCGGTGCGCCTCTTAATCAGCAAGGGAGCGATCTCGGCAGTAAAAGAATACTATAAAAACTGCTACGCCGAATTTGAAAAATGGCAGGAAGTTTCAGCCGACAGCGACTTTGAGGAATAAGGAAAGAGTAAGAATTCATAAACAAACAAGTATGTAGCATTAATCTCCCCGGAACTCTTTCGGGGAAACCCCCACCGCCCGTTTGAAATATTTGCCAAAAGAAGACTGCGAAGAAAAGGAAAGCTCATCACTTATCTGTTGAATTGTCATGGATGTTGAATAAAGCAGCGTTTTGGCTTCCAATATAATGCGGTTGTTTATCCATTCAGTAGCAGTACGACCGCTGTTTTCCTTAATTACCATGGACATATATTTGGGTGTAAGGCATAACTTGTCTGCATAAAACTCGTTTGTATGCTGCTCTTTGAAATGCCGCTCCAAAAGGACAATGAATTTTTAAATAGTTGTTCGTGTTTGCTTTTTTCCCGTTCCACATACATCTTATGAAATAATGACCATAAAAAAGCGATTGTTAAATGCCGGGCTACCTGCAAGCGATGTGGGTTCTCTTTTACCCGGATCATTTGCTGCATAATACGGAAATAATCCAATAAGGCATCTGCTTCTGCCCCGGAAAGCGCAATACAGGGTTTATGGCTGGCAGAGTTATACATCGGGTATTTCTCTTCCAGATTAAGGCTGATCAGAAAATCGCGCGACATCATAATGTACTTTGCCGTAAAATCCTTACTTACCTCTTCATATTCCTGTATCTGACCGGGCATAATAATAATAAATGATTATCCGCATAATGTCCTATTATAAATTCTGGATTTGAAGT
>JAJPZJ010000014.1 GCA_021204405.1 Tannerellaceae bacterium
TCATATGATGTTCAATAAATCAACGGACATTATGCGGATAATCATTTAGTTAATTCGTATTAGTGGCATTGAGATATTGTATTCCTTTATTTCTTATTTACGGAATGATGTGTCCATCTCTATATATATTCACACTACTGATTTTTCCAGTCCCTAAAACAGTAGAATTTGCTTCTAAAGCAAAATATAGGTTTGATCTACTGAACCGGAGTGTAAGAAATCATATGAGTAAATTTAGGGTATTATATTACTGCTTTTTGGGTGTAATATATTTTCTCCTTGCTTTTATGGGATATGCTTCCTTCTATATGTTTATGCTGATTGTTTATTTTTTATCCTATAGATTGTTAATTCTTATCTGTTATAGAAAGGATTAACACCGGGAGAATATCTAACTTAATGATTATACAGTTTAATAAAAGATCATTGATAGTAGCCCTGGATGAATGTAAGCGTAGGGTCGGCAATTCTATAGATATGCATCGGATATGTATGATGCTGTACTAGATTGCGATGTATTCTTACTCCTTACTGAATGGAAGGAGTTTCGGTTTCTCAACTGGCAGATAGTAAAGATGACAATGAGCCGTTATCTGGTAATAGAAGGAAGAAATCTTTATGACAGAGATGATTTAAGGAGGGAGGGATTTAAATATCATGGCATTGGAATCTAATTATGTGTAAGAATATACTTATTTTGGCCAATAACGATATTGGGTTATTTAAATTCAGGAAAGAACTAATATCCGAATTAACAGGAAAAGGCTATAAAATTCATATATCTGTTTCGGAAGGGACTTTTACGGACTATTTCCGGACTCTTGGATGCCAGCTATATGACGCTTCAATAAACCGGAGAGGCAAGAATCTTTTTTAGGATTTTGGATTATTTATATACTATTATCGTATTATAAAAAAATATCACCAGATATTATTCTGACTTATACAATTAAACCTAACATATACGGAGGTATAGCAGCTTCATTAAGAAAAGTTCCTTATATAGCAAATATAACCGGCCTTGGAAGCGTCGTAGAGAAAAAAGGTTTTTTGCAAAAATTTCTTCTGTTACTTTACCGACTAGCTTTTAAAACTGTAAATTGTGTGTTCTTCCAGAATTTAGCGAACCAGCTATTTTTCAAAGATCATCACTTTATTTTCAACAAACAACAACTGATTCCAGGATCTGGTGTAAATCTCTCAGATTATAAACTTTTACCGTATCCTTTCGAAAATACTACCAGTTTTGTATTTATTTCGAGGATCATGAAAGAAAAAGGTATTGAAGATTATCTTTACGTGGCATCAGTAATAAAGAAAAATATCCTGCTACTCTTTTTCATATCGTTGGTTTTTGTGAAGAAGATTATATTGCTCAAATAGAGAAATTTCAAGAAGAAGGTATTATAAAATATCATGGTTTACTTGAAAATATTACTCCTGTATTGGCTGTAACAAATTGTACAATTCATCTGACCTATTATCCGGAAGGAATGTCGAATGTGATTTTGGAAAGTGCAGCTTCTGGTCGACCAGTAATCACCACTAACAGAAGCGGATGTAGAGAGATTGTTGAAGACGGTGTTACAGGTTACTTGTTTGAACAAAGAAATACAGAAGAATTAATAGACAAAATAGAAACTTTTCTTTCCCTTAAACCTTATGAACGGGAAAAGATGGGAATAATGGGAAGAAAAAAAGTAGAGTGCGAATTTAACCGAGAAATAGTTATCTCTGCATATGTACAACAAATAGAAAATATTCTAAATGCGGATGTATAGTTCTGTACTTAAACCTTTTTTTTGATTTTGTAGGTTCAGTGGTTCTACTCCTTCTTTTTTTCTCCGGTTTTGATCCTAGTGATATTGATATTAAAGTTTCAGACGAATCATGTCTTTTTTACGCAACCTCGTCCGGGAAAGAATGGGAAAGTTTTTAATATAATCAAGTTCAAAACGATGACGGATCAGCGAGATACTAATGGAATTTATTACCGGATGAATTACGTATAACCCGGATCGGAAAATTTATCAGGTCAACCTCCTTAGATGAATTACCACAACTCTGGAACGTTTTAAAAGGTGATATGTCTTTTATTGGTCCCCGCCCTCTCCTTGTTCAATATCTTTCACTTTATAATGAACAGCAGAAAAGACGGCACGAAGTAAAACCTGGTATTACTGGTTGGGCACAAGTAAATGGGAGAAATAATATTTCATGGCAAAAAAAATTTGAACTGGATGTCTGGTATGTTGATAATATCTCTTTTTTACTGGATGTCAAAATTCTATTCCTTACAATAAAAAAAGTAATTGTACGTGAAGGAATTAATTCTGCCACAAATGTTACAATGGAGCCTTTCACCGGAAATAATTAATTAAAAATATGTACCTATATGGAGCTAGCGGCCACGCTAAAGTTATAATAGATATTCTTCTTTCAAATGATAAGGAAATTAAAGGCTTATTTGATGATAACAAAAAGATTAAGTCGCTTTTAGGATATCCGGTCTTTTCTCTAGAAGAGATCAAGAGTCCTTTAATTATTAGTATAGGCGATAACAAAACAAGAAAGTTGATTGCGGAAAAATATACTGTCTCTTATGGAATAGCAATAGTAAAAACTGCTATAATCTCACATTTTTCTACTATTGCAGAAGGCAGTGTTATTATGCAGGGAACAGTAATACAAGCCAGTGTTAAAATAGGAAAACATACTATTATAAACACTAGTTCTTCTATTGACCACGACTGTACTATTGGAGACTTCGTTCATATTTCCCCAAACTCCACATTATGTGGAAATGTCTCAATTGGGGAAGGTAGCTGGATTGGTACAGGCTCTACTATTCTGCCAGGAGTAAAAATAGGAAAATGGTCTGTAATAGGTGCAGGCTCAGTTGTCTCTAAAAATATACCCGACCACGTTTTGGCGGTAGGAAACAGATGTAACATAGTAAAGAAATTATAATGTAACATAGTAGAGAAATTATAATATGAGTAAACCTATTTATCTCTCCCTTGCCTGTATGGGAGGAGAAGAACAAAAATATATTCAGGAAGCATTTGATACCAACTGGGTAGTTCCATTAGGACCTAATGTGAGTGCTTTTGAGGAATCACTTTCCAATTATTTAAATAGTAATTTATATACTGTTGCCTTAAGTTCAGGAACTGCTGCACTCCATTTAGCACTTGTCCAGTTAGGAATTAAAAATGAAGATGAAGTAATCTGTCAATCTTTTACTTTTGCAGCCTCCACCAATCCGATCATGTATCAACATGCAACCCCTGTTTTTGTAGATAGCGAAGAAGACACCTGGAATATATCCCCCACTTTTTTAAAACAAGCAATAAAAGATAGAATCAGTAAAACAGGCAAAACCCCTAAAGCTATTATTCCTGTACATCTATATGGTATGCCTGCTAAAATGAAAGAAATTATTCAAATAGCAGCTGAATATAATATACCCATTATAGAAGATGCAGCCGAAGCATTAGGATCAGTATATAAAGAACAAAAATGTGGTACTTTCGGTACTTTCGCTGCCCTCTCTTTTAACGGAAATAAAATTATTACAACCTCCGGTGGTGGTGCACTAGTTTGTCAAACAAAAGAACAGGCGCAAAAAATAATATTTTATGCTACACAGGCACGCGACCCAGCTCCTTATTATCAACATTCCCAGATAGGATATAACTACCGGATGAGTAATATCTGTGCAGGGATCGGGCGCGGTCAAATGCTCGTACTTGACAAATTCATTGCCCGGAGAAGAGCTATCCACGCATATTATACAGAATATTTTAAAAATATAGAAGGAATAACAGTTAAACAAAACCCTTCTCCAGATTATAATTCTAACTTCTGGTTAACCTGTATCTTAATTGATCCTGAAAAAACAGGGTTTACACCAGAAGATGCCCGTATCTTCCTGGAAAGTAAGAATATAGAAACCCGCCCACTTTGGAAACCAATGCATTTATAACCTGTATTTGAACAATATCCTTTTTATGGAGATGGAACATCAGAAAAGTTATTCAATTCAGGATTGTGTTTACCATCCGGGGCTTCCCTTACCGATCAAGACATAAAGCGAGTATGTAGCCATCTGGCTGAACTTATAAAAAAATAAGATACACACGTATTACAAACAAAAAAGGTTTTAGGTAAACATTTACCTAAAACCTTTTCTTATATATTTCAGGTTTCTGTTTTACCGTAACGGCACATACTGCACAAACGCCTCTATCGCCTCATAAGCAGCCAACCCAAGCTCTTTATACAACTCGGCAGTCGCCCTATTACGATCTTCGGCACGTTGCCAGAACAAACGCTCATCATCCCCTAAGAAAGGAGCACTTTCCGCCTGCGACTGGTGCTTCAGGATCGCATTCCGTTTAAAGCGTAACTCTTCCGGACTAATAGGCACAGCCATTTCAATATGGTCCATCTCCCATTCAGCCCAGGCACCACAGTACATCCATACGCGGCAGTTTTTCATCCATTCTTCATCTTTTACTTCATCGATCGCAGCCAATACAGCATCCAGACAAACCTTATGGGTTCCGTGCGGATCAGCCAGGTCGCCAGCAACAAACATTTGATGAGGTTTTATTTTTGTGATTAACTCTTTCACGATCTTCACATCGGCTTCAGACAATTCGTTTTTCTTCACCATACCCGTTTCATAGAAAGGCAGGTCAAGGAAATGAATATTCTCATCTTTCACCCCTGAGTAGCGGCAACCATGACGGGCCTCTTCCTGGCGGATCGTACCTTTCATGAAGAGTACATCCCGTTTTTCAAGTTCCCCATTTTCAACCTTTTCATACCGGAGGTAACGAATAATCTCTTCCGCTTTATCTTTTACAGCAGGATCGTTGGGCGAATACTTATCGCAAACATCACGCAGATACTCACAATAACGGATCACCTCTTCATCCTCTACGGCGATATTACCGGATGTCTCATACGCAATATGCACATCATGATGCTGGTCACACAAACGGCGCAGCGTACCTCCCATCGAGATTACATCATCATCCGGGTGTGGACTAAATACGATCACACGTTTAGGATAAGGAGTAGCCCGTTCCGGACGGTTTGTATCGTCGGCATTCGGTTTACCTCCCGGCCATCCGGTAATCGTATGCTGGATGTCATTAAATATCTTAATATTTACATTATAGGCAGAACCATACAGCACCAATAGTTCACCCAGGCCATGTTCACTGTAATCTTTGTTAGTCAGCTTCAGGATGGGTTTACCTGTTAGCAGACACAACCATACGATAGCACGGCGGATCAGTTTATTATCCCACTCACAGCTTGTTACCAGCCAGGGATGGCTGATACGGGTCAATTGCTCGGCAGCCGAAAGATCGACTACAACTTTAGCATTTAAATGATTCTGCAAATAAGTAGACGGAGTTAAGTCTGTAACTTTTCCCTCTACTGTTTTACTTATAATAGTAGCTTTATCTTCACCCCAAGCCATCAAAATCACATTCTTAGCACGCATCATAGTTGCGATACCCATGGTGATCACACCAGTAGGAACATTCTCAATAGACTGGAAGGTACGGGAAGCCTCTTTACGGGCAGCGCCTTCCAATACAGCCAGATGGGTACGTACGGAAAGGGTAGATCCAGCCCCGTTAAACATGATATTACTGGAAACACCTAAGCCCAACAACATATAATCAACTCCACCCAGGTTCTGCATCTGCATTTCATAATTCTGGCAGAAGTCAAGGATGGTATCTTTAGGCATACTCCCGTTGGGAGCATAAATATTTTCAGACGCAATATCCACATGATTGAAAAAAGCCTCTTTCAATTGTGCCAGATTGCTGGAAGCAGGATTAGTTAATGGATAAAATTCATACTCTACAAATACAACTACATTGCGGAAGCTCAGTTGCTCCTCTTTATGCATACGGACCAACTCTTTGTAAACACCCAGCGGAGAACGTCCACCCGGTACTGCCAATACAAAAAGTTCGCCGGCCTCATGTTTTTTACGGATTTGTGTTGCGATTTCCCTGGCGATAGCAAAAGAACCTTCTTCTACAGATTCATAAATAGTGGTCGGAATTTTTTCCAGGCGTGTTAAAACAGAATGCTCGAAGGAATTTTCAGGACGGTAGTATCTTTGGGGGATACGCGTCAGCGTGATTTGGGAACTAAGGTTCGTTTTCATGTTTACTTTGATTTAGTATAGAACATATTAAAAAACGTTTAATTGCAAATATAACATTTTTACATGACCGGAAGGTTCTTTGCTCTTCCAATTCTTTAGGGAAAAAATGAGAATACCTAAAAATAGTGATCCCATCCTTATTTATTTAAAAGCTGATTATATAGCGGTAAGGTAAATGGATGCAGTTAAGTTGACAAGGATGCCTTTAAACCGGTAATGTCACAAGCTGGAAACACCAGTGCCACAGGCATGGCACTCCCGTGTCTTCATTATGGCACCAGCGTGCCAACAGCATGCATGGCACAACAGTGCCAAAGGGAAAGCAAAAACAGTCACACTTATAAAACCGGTGAAGGGTGGGTTTCCGGTCAGGCACCAGTGGGTATAACTTTCAGGATCATCAGTGAATAAGCAAGGAAGTAAAGCCGGCAAGCTCACTTTTCCGAACTCAGTTCTTCCAGCTCAATGGTAAGTTCAGTCCATCGATCCATGGTAGCAGAAAGCTCATTCTTTAAAGAAGAATATTCAGTATATAGGCTAGGGTCTGAAGCACCCTCGGGAGTTGCCAGTTTTGCTTCCAGGCCGACAATATTTTGTTCAAGTTGAGCAACAGTGTTTTCTGCCTCTGCAATAGCCTTCTCTGTTTTCTTTATGGTACGGCTTAACTCTTTACGGGCCTCATAAGAAAGTTTGTTGGCCGAAACGGGTTCGTCTGTTACCACAGCGTTGATACGGGTAACCCGTTCCAGCTCCTGCAGATTCTCCATTTTTTTCTTTTCCAGAAATTCATAGATGCCACCCAGATGCTCTATTACTTTCTGGTTACCAAACTCATATACTTTATCTACCAGGCCATCGAGGAATTCACGATCATGCGAAACAACGATTACCGTACCATCAAACTCTCTCAGGGCATCTTTCAATACATCTTTTGAGCGCATATCCAGGTGATTGGTAGGCTCATCAAGGATCAGAAGGTTAACCGGCTCCAGCAACAAACGGATCATGGCCAGCCGGCTTCGCTCCCCCCCCGACAATATACGTACTTTTTTTTTATCGGATGCTTCACCTCCAAACATAAATGCGCCCAGAATATCACGGATCTTTGTCCGTATGTCTCCCTGGGCCACGTAATCGATCGTATCGAAAACAGTCATGTTCTCGTCCAACAACTGTGCCTGGTTTTGTGCGAAATAACCGATCTTTACATTATGTCCCAACTGAAGTTTACCTTCATAAGTGATCTCATCCATAATGCATTTTACAAGAGTAGACTTTCCTTCCCCATTTTTACCGACAAAGGCTACTTTATCTCCCCGGTTGATCGTAAGGGTTGCATCTTTAAAGATCAGATGATCCCCATAACTTTTGGAAACACCTTCCATTATAACCGGATAAGAGCCGGAACGGGGAGCCGGTGGGAATTTCAGGCTTAACATGGCAGTATCTATCTCATCTACCTCTATCCGCTCTACTTTATCTAACTGTTTGATACGTGACTGTACCTGTACAGCTTTAGTTGCCTTATATCTGAACCGCTCAATAAATGCTTCCGTATCAGCTAATTTCTTTTGCTGGTTCTCATAAGCTCGCAGTTGCTGTTCACGGCGCTCTTTCCGCAATTCAACATAAGCCGAATATTTTACCTTATAATCATAAATGCTTCCTAGCTCTATTTTCAGCGTCCGCATCGTAGTATTCTCTATAAAAGCCCTGTCGTGCGAAACAAGTATCACTGCATTGGCCCGTGTTGCAATAAAATTCTCCAGCCACTGGATCGATTCTATATCCAGGTGGTTTGTTGGCTCATCGAGTAGCAAGACATCCGGCCTGCGAAGTAACAATTTAGCCAGCTCAATACGCATACGCCACCCACCGCTAAATTCGGAGGTAGGCCTGTCAAAATCAGTTCGTTTAAATCCTAATCCAATCAGGATACGTTCCAGTTCGGCCAGGTAATTACCACCGCCCAGCATCTGAAACATCTCCGAAAGATCAGTAACTTTATCTATTAATTGCTGATATCCATCACTTTCGTAATCGGCACGTTCGGCCAGTTGCAGGTTCAACTTCTCTATTTGTTGCTCCATCTCATGGATATGGGCAAAAGCCAATTCTGCCTCCTGTTGTACTGTGCGGCTATCCGCCAGTTGCATATGTTGTGGTAAATAACCAATCGTAGTTTCTTTGGGAATACTAACTCCCCCTTTGGTAGGAGCCTGCAAACCTGCAAATATTTTTAACAGCGTAGATTTCCCCGCACCATTTTTACCAACCAGTGCAATCCTGTCTTTCTTATTTACAACAAACGATATATCATCAAAAAGGGTAAATCCTCCGAACTCAACGGTTAGGCCGTCTACTGAAATCATATTTTTATTTTTTAAATCGCAAAGGTACGACTAATACTTACTTCCTTACAAACTTTTCGATCAATATTGGTAATTGTCCGTCCAATGGTGTACCAGGTTGCGTATAAGTATCTAATTGTTGCTCTATCGTAGTACCATTGCTTTTCTTCAATACATGGTTTATATCCGGAATGATTTCCAGGGAGGCCTGCGGAGCTGCTGCCTTTAATCGTTCGGCATCTTTTACAGGAACCTGCAAATCCGTTGTGCCCTGTATAATTAAAACCGGGATATTCAATTTTTTTATCTCTTCCTGAGGATCATATTTATACCAGGAGATCAGGTAAGGTTGTACAGACGAACGGAACAACGCCTGTAAACCCAAAGGAACATTGGGCACCAGTTTCCCTGCCTTCAGCGACTCATTTATATTTGCAGCCATCGCTTTAATATAATCCGGCTGTCCGGCGAGTTGCTCCTCTATCAGTTCATACGCCGGCCTTCCGGCACCGGCAAGTGAAATATACCCTTTTACTTTCGGGTTGTTTTCGCTGGCCAACAGTCCGGTCAATGCCCCTTCGCTATGACCGGCCACATAAATATCCGACAAAGTCTTCTCACGTTCCAGATAATCAATCCATAATTTAACATCCTTCACATAATCGTCAAACCGCATCGAATACTCATCTTTGCCGGCACCGGCACTGGAAGCCACTCCCCGTTTATCAAAACGCAAAGAGGCAATCCCCCTTTTTGCCAACTCTTCTGCCAGGTATTTCAATGAGTTATTCTCCATACCCGGTTGGTTCCCGTCCATATCAGTAGGTCCCGAACCGGAAATTAGCAAAACCACCGGAAAAGGGGCTTCACCTGTAGCAGGAGACAAAATTTTTCCACGTACCGGCCCTTCAGGAGTTTGCAATACAGCATCACGCTCCGGTATCCGGTTTGGCACTTGTGCAAAAACAACAGAATGAAAAATTAAAAAGAAACAGATATAATAGAAAAGAACCTTATTCATACATTAATTCTTTATTACTAAATTACTAAAATTTCTATCCTACAAATATAGGAAAATCTCCCAACGAAGACAGCAGATCTCAGGTTATCCTCTACAGCGCTTAATGAGACAGATGGGAAAACAAAACATCCATACCCTTACGTTTAATGAACTTTCACTTAGGAAACTTTGTTTTTACTACGTTGAAAGGCAAATATTTTATATATTCGCACTTAATTCATTATTAACTAATTAATAAACCATGAAGAAAAAAAGTTTCACTTTATTGGTGGCTACTACGGTAGCTGGAGGCGTGTTATTCTCCTCATGTATAGGTTCCTTCGGTTTAACCAGTAAGCTCCTTCACTGGAATAAACAGATTGACAGTAAATTTGTAAATGAACTGGTATTCATTGCTTTCTGGATTATCCCCGTATACGAAATAGCAGCAGTTGCCGACCTGCTGGTACTTAACTCCATCGAATTCTGGAGTGGTGATAATCCTGTGGCAGACATCGCCCCGGTAAAAACCATAGAAACAGAAAGCGGCGTATATACCGTTGAAACACATTCCAATGGTTATCATATAGAAAAAGAAGGAGAAGCACAACCGGTCGACCTCGTTTTCGATCCATCCGATAAAACATGGAGTGTTGAAGCTGATGGCGAAACAACCCGGCTGCTACAGTTCAAATCAAACGACGAAGTGGTTATGTTCCTGCCGGATGGCAACCAAATGAATGTGGAACTTAACGAAGCCGGCATACTGGCCTTCAGACAGGTAGCCAACGGATATACCTTCTACGCCGCCCGTTAAAACAAAAGCATGCAAATAATTTTAATGATTATCCGCATAATGTCCTATTATAAATTCTGGATTTGAAGT
>JAJPZJ010000120.1 GCA_021204405.1 Tannerellaceae bacterium
TATAACTCCGACTTCAATCCAGAATTTATAATAGGACATTATGCGGATAATCATTAATGGGAATTACCTGTGGAGTATGCTTACTTGAGAGTTGCGAAGAGGCTTTACCGAATGAAACATCCCCGGAAGAAACCCAGGAATTGCGCCTTGGCGTCGACCAAATCCGTACCCGTGCGCTAGACGATTCTTTTGAAGTAAATGACACCATCGGCGTCTATGCCGTAAAATGGCAGGATGAAACTTCGCCAGGTGATTTATTATCTTATGGCAACTATGCGGATAATGTAGCATTTGTATTAAAAGATGAAGCCGATAACTGGCTGAACGAAGAGGCTGTTTATTATCCGGCAGACGGTAGTAAACTCGACATCTACGCTTATTACCCCTATCACAGAGAATGGATTAACCGCGACACAACCGGCATTTATTTCCGGGTAAACCCAGACCAACGGGAGTATGCCAATTACACCGCTTCAGACTTTGTAACGGCTAAAACCACAGGAGTAGTAAGAAGTACGCAGAAAGTACACCTTACTTTCGACCACAAGCTCTCCCAACTGGTCTTTGCCCTTAAAGCAGGCGAAGGTTTTACTACCAACGAACTGGCAGATGCAAAGATCACTATTAAAAATGCTATCATCGATGTTACCTACAACCTGGCAGAAGGCAACGACGGCACACCCGTCACCGGACAGGAACGGGCAGATGCATTACCTACCGGCGAATGGCAAATGCCGGCAGAAGGAGGATCGTTATATGGCTATAAAGCAATCGTCGCCCCACAGGTGTTAAACCAGGAGACCTATCTGGAAATAAAACTAGGAAGCCGCACCTTTACACAACGCTTTTCGAACGCTATTGAAATGAAAAGCGGAGAATCACGGCTCTTTACCATTACAGTAAGCAATACGGAACTGGCAGTTTCCACAACACTCAACCCATGGAACTACCAGGGGGGGGAGATCGAAGGGGATGCCAGTGAAGAAGAGGTCGATCCGGATGCTTTTATTGTAGAATGGGAAGTGGGAACCGGGGAAGCGGTGTTGATGAGTTACCTCTTTACACGTGCTGGTTCCTCCCTATGGATTGATTGGGGGGGGATGGAACTGCACCTCAGCAAGTAGAAAATGTAAATTATGAGTCTATTTCTTATCAATATGCAGAGCCGGGAACATATAAAGTCCAGATAACAGGGGAATGTAACTCTTTCCAAATGCAACAAATAAAAAAGGTAATTCAATGGGGAGATCTAAATCTTTCGTATTGGAATAGTTCTTTTACAGGATGTACCCCTTTGGAATCTATACCTAGAGCTTTACCCAAAGCCTATGATACACAATAAAAGCCTATGATACACAATATATGTTTAAAGATTGTATACATTTAAAAGAAATTCCGGCTAATTTATTTATTAACATTACCACACTGAATTCTTTCAATTGGACATTTCAGGGATGTACTTCTTTAACCCATATTCCGGAAGGATTATTCGATAATTGTGTAGGGACAGTCATGTTTATAGAAACTTTTATGGATTGTGAAAATCTGGTGTCTATTCCAGAAAGATTATTTAGAAATTGTAAAGAAGCCTCTGCCTACGACAATATTTTTAGCGGATGTAAAAGTTTAGTAAAATTACCCGAAAACCTATTTCCTGAAAATACATCCATAAAATATTTAAACAGAACATTTATGAATTGTGTTAGTTTAACAGAAATTCCTGTTGGAATATTTGCTAATTGTTCAGGAATAAGTTCGTTTTCTGAGACTTTTAGGGGTTGCGAAAGCCTTACCACAATTCCGGAAATTTATTTGCAAATAATTTAGGAGTATATAGTTTCAGTGCCATATTTGCTGATTGTAAAAATCTGAAAAACATTCCGGAAGGACTTTTTGCAAATTGTCTATCGATAACCTCTTTTAGAGAAACATTTAAAGGTTGTGAAAGTCTAGCTTTCATACCGGAAAACCTATCCACAAGTAATCCATTAGTAAATGAGTTTTCTTATACATTTAAAAATTGTAATAGCCTACAAGGTAAAACCCCTACCACCTATGGAGTAGAGATTTGGGAACGATCTTCTTCCGCTTACCCACAGTATCCGGATGTGATTAATGTAGAAGGTTGTCTTGAAGGATGCTATCAGTTAGAGAATTATGCTGAGATTCCTGATGAGGCTAAATAAAAAATTGTTTTAGTCAAAGGAAATTTGGGCTGGTCAATCTTAGATGATAACCCATGTTTGTTTGGTATAATAAACCATAAATGGGTTCCAACCAAATCCTCTTCGTTTGTAACTTTCTTTGACTAGATATATTGCAAAGAAACCCAGGGTAACGCTTCCTATGCTCACGTTACTCTGGGTTAAAGTATGGAATTTTCTTACAAATATCCACCACTCTACATTAACCGTACTACAAATACAGAGTTGGTTCAGAAATTAATCTCCAATACGACGCACGCAACGTATTGTAAGTCCATCATTTATTCTAATATTAGTTCCTGGCTGGGCAGCTCCACTTGTTAAAAAGTAAGTATGAGCAGCGTCTGAGGTGCCTCCAATCTCTTTATTAGCAGTCCAATATCTGCCCGTTATTGGCTCTATCAATACTCCACCAGATATCCTACCAGCATGGGGCCAAACTCCTAAATCGACTGTTCCTTCAGCATATACCTGAGTACTGTTTGTTACAGGATCATACTCTACTCCTCCGTAAATTTGATACCATATAGGAGCTACTGTAGTACCACCTGGGACAGTTTTCCATCCGTCAGGGCAAGGATCATATATTCTTTTATTTGCATCAGTGATACTGTTTTCTTCAAATTCATTCCAAAATTGTTGGAAATTGTTTTCATTTGTACTTCCCCACTCATTTGTATACCAAGCTGAATTATCAGAAGGAATGTAGAACACCAAAGGGTTTTGAATAGTATTATTAAGAGCTGTGCTACCCGTGCCTATTACATTTCTACTTGATTCTGTTCTAAAGGTTATAACATTTCCAAACTCATCAAATATATCAACAAAATTACTCAAATCATTTACATCTGCCATTGGAAATGGATCTTTACGACCCCATTGATAATATAATCCTCGGGATTTAGGTTGAGTTATATCTTCTGACAAAGCTCCTAAATTACGATCTAAGAATTGATATACACTGAAATTATACCTATCATTACTCTCATCATCCGGATTAAAATCGCTCACCCACAAATGCCAGCTCCAATATATTTTACTTCCGGATTCATTCGTTACTGCCACTACGGCATTTCCCGCCTCACTGCCCGGATAAGCTATCAGGAAGGCATCCGGGCCATCTCCTTCGATCTCCAGTCTGCTTACGGCAGAGGGTTTCCCACTTACTTCCGTATAACCTCCGGGGTGGTCGGTCCAGATAAATTTGTAATTTAGTTTTTCTCCTGGTGCAATCGGATTATCCGGGTTTCCTCTTCCGGCTTGTGCCACAGGTATTCTGATTCCTCTCCTGTTAGGTCGCATCACATAATAGTTAGCTAATACCACATCGCGGATTCCCGAATTGGATTGTCCACTCTTCAGGTTGATGGTTACATATTTACTGGTCAGGATATTTCCCTGGTCATAGAACTGGAACCTGAAAGTAGCCTCTCCGGAGGTTTCTCCATTGGGAGGAGTATCTACTTTAAATGTTACCTCACCCGTATGGTTAGGCTCATTCGCTGTATTCCCGGGTGTACCACTGGTAAGTGTCACAATATCCAACTCATCCGTGTAACACTAGCCGTCTACATCCTGTTGGATTTCACCTCAAATGAATATTCGCTACCATCCATCGTATAGCCTGCTTCATCCGGATAACCATATACGTCATAATGGACCTGTTTGATTTTCAGGGAAGCTTCCACCTCTTCTCCCCAGACAGCAAATTTGAGTTCAGTTTCCTGTTCCGGAAAAAGATCGGTTTCCAGCATTTCTTTACTCATCAGTGCAGGCAAAACAACAATCGCAGGCGTTTCTCCATCTTCATAAGCCGTCAGGAAAGTATTCTGACTTTCGGCAGACCAATTAAAACCGGCTCCGGAATCAAACATCAGGTTTTTGGTAGCCGGTGTCCAATAGCCCTTCAACGTGCGGGCCATTAACCTGTCGTCTCCATGTATACCCGAAGGAAATATCCACTCTGCACCAGACAGAATGGCTGTTTCCGACTGGTCATCCAGCAATTCATAAAGCTCAATCGCTGCCTCTTCTTTAGAAGATTGAAGAATGACTACATCCAATGTCAAAAGTGTACCACAGGAAATTCCGATTACCCCCCACGGGTCTGGTTTTCGTTGTTTTCCGTTACTGTAAATGCGAGGGTTTCAAAAACATCCTTATTCGGCGACGAAGTGGGATCTAGTCCGTCCAGCCAACTGTTTCCTTTGGTTACGGCTGCTTTCCATCCGCTGATATAGTTGGTCTTTACCAGAAAATCGCTTGTGCCCGCTTCTTTAGGCAGGGAAATGGTACTTTCGCTAACTGCCAGGTAATACTGGCCGTTAAATACTACATATTTCATTTGTCCGTCAGGCCAGTCGGTAAGTGAAACCTCCATATTTTTGGTAATCGTCTTTTTTGCCTTCTCTTTATCATCTTCTCCCGGCCCGTATACACCCGTAACATTGATATTATAGCTATAGTTACGGAGCAGGTTAGTTTCCTCATCCTCCTGCGTATAAAAATCTACCCGGTAGTAAGTGGGCACCGTTGTATTTTCAGGTTCCCCTTCGGGCGTGTAATATCCTTCTAGGATCAGGAACAGCAGATCATCCGGGTCCTGGTCTTCATTCACTGTTTCGTTCACATAAATCGTACGGGTAAGCTGGTTATTGTCACCCGGAGTAAGGGTATAGATCATCTCAGCTTCATCAATCAGCTCCGAACCGGCTGTTAACGAAGGCAGGATTACTTTTCCGGCAGCATCCAGGTTTTCCGGCAGTGGTACGGCATAACCAATTTTCCGCGCATTATAAACCTGTACCTCAGTCAATTTAAAGAAGTCCGTACCATCCGACGGACCATTTTCAGTACTAATATTCACGCCTACCTGTATACGGGCCATGCTGCGGAGCATGGGAATTATTCCGAAAGAGGAAGGGGTTGTACTTTTGGTAATAGTAGTCGCATTAGGGGCTTCTCCCCACATGGGTATAGGGCGGTACCCATCGTCATCATAATGAGCCGGCCATCTTTTTTTCTTGTGTAAAGGTGATCTTTTCCAGCAGCTCGTTTTTAGACAGGCCTTCATATTGTCCGGGATCATCCCCAAACAACTGATCGAGTTCATTCCGGAGATTAGCAATTAATACCAACCGGTACTCCTCCCCCTCCTGACTCCTGCGGAAAGTGCCCCTGACATACATGTTACTACCGGTTTCATTGCTCAGGTCGTTGGTACTATGGGTACGGTAAGAGAATTTTTCCGTACCACCATTCACCTCGAAAACCAGGAAATCCACCTGTTGCAATAGCCTTTCCTGCTGCTCTGTCATCGCTTTGGTACCGATAGTAACAGAAGGAATATCCAGCGCCAGCGTTACCTCTACCTGGTCTCCCTGCTCCGTGGCCGGAATTTCGGGTTCATTCTCTTTATAATCGGTACATCCGGTGGTGGCACTCCACACGCAAACGAACATTAATAAATATATGACCTTTATCTTATTCATGGTTGTATGTTTTTTTCTAATCTCCTAAATCTTCTTCCTGATGAATACGGTCCCACTCTTCGGCTATAATCTCTCCGTTGGCATCCACCTCTATGATAAATATTACTTCGTGTTCGTGGCGGCGGTCCAGAAATTCATTATCGTCCCTACTCAAAACCACTCCGGCTCCCTCCTCCCGGAGCAGGTAGGGCACCAAAGGGCGCTCTATCACACTTACACGTCCTGTCCATACACTCCTGTAGCGAAGCGACAACATCGTCTCTTCATCATAACTGAACAACCGCAAAGGATAGAAAAAGGCTATTACTTCCTCCTCTTCTCCCCCGGGTTTATATTCCGGAATGTAGGTAACAGCCTGTCCGGAACGAATGGAGTTGTCAAAATTGTATTTCCAGTTATCCGATTCCAGCCGGATGGTAAAAAGAGACTCGGCAGCAGCCTGCTCCTCAGCGGTTAACCCCCTGATAATCACTTTTACCCGGTTGGTGTTCCTGATCATCGACATGGGCACCGTATATTCATTTCCTTCCACTACCTCAAAGGTGTTAGAGGTATGGAACAACAGCCGGGGTTAGCCTGAGTCATAACCAGGTTGTCTAGGCAGGTCATCTCCAGTTGCATCGAGGCAGTTGTTTCAGGAGCGGTGATCCGGAAAGATTCCAGGTAGCAATTTCCCCAGGCCACAGCGGTAAACCGCCCTGCCGGTAGCATCAGGCTGACCGTGTGTCCGGCCTCCATATCCTCCCGGTACACCTCCAGCGCCTGTATCAATTGCCCGAAGCCAGCCTCGTAAATAAACAGGCTGAGATGATCTACCTATTCGGCAAAGAGATCTGTTTCCTCTTCATTGTAGTCATATACAAAGCGGAACCGGATACAAGTATCTTCGTCGCAATCCCTTATTTCGTTGCGGATACATCCGCCAAGGAAGATCGCCAGGATAATAAATCCACTATATACTATGTAGCACCGTCTGTTCATCTGCTTCATTTACTTAAAAAAGATTACTACCCTGGTTGACCGAATCCCAGTCCACAAGCTGAATGCTCACTGTGATTCCATCATCGTCTCCCGGACCGCCGGGACCCGGAGGCAGAGGAGGTTCAGGAGTGTTCGTATCAATCGATCCGGAACCGGCACTACGAACGCTGGTAATATCTATATTATAATAGCTGTTTCTTTTCACCGTGTAAGGAGCAGGAGAAGCTGTATTCCTCAGGAAAACTGAATAGTAGGTCTCTCCACGGGTATATTTGACGGCCTCCTGGCTACCGGTAAGATAGGGGGAGGGATTCTCGCCATAATATTTTTCTTCGTAGGAGGTAATGGTGCCGTTGCTGGTATTGGCAATCCGCCAGAAATCGTCTCCTTTTTTATATCCGGTAAACAAGGTGGTTCCATCGGCCCGATACAGTACATCGGGTGTGTAGGTTCCTTTGATCACGGCTATGGTGGCATTCCCGCTATGAGGTACTTCATTGGCATTTTCCATGCAATAGACCTGTGTCAGTGCCCCTTGCGGCTAACAGGCACATAATTATCTGCCAACGACCCCGGCGATTCAAAGTAACTGCCTCCGGCCTGATAATACCAGGGAGTATGCAGCACATTATTTACCAGAGAGGGGACGATATACATTGCCTGTGGGTTATTGATCACTTTATAAGTAATGTCAGTTAGCTCGCCATCAGGTTGTTGGATCATATTCCGGGGATGGGTAGCCAGGTCGGACGCAACGGACACTTTGGCCATAGCACGTTCCACCGTTAGCGAAAGGGTGATTGCATTCCCGAAAGTGGGTTCGAGCCATACACTTTCCACGCCACTGCCTGAGGTCATCATAAAGCCTCTTTCCTCTCCCTGTGGTATGGCTGTTGTACCGGTAATCAATCCCATGTCACCCTGTACATGGAATACCCAGTTATTTAGTTCATTTAAAGAGGTTGTCGGATCAGCAATCAACCGGTGCTGTTCTTCCAGCAAAGGGGATGGAGCATTTACGAGAGCAAACAGGTACTTTTGCCCGGAGGTAAGCCCTATCTCTATTTCAGTTCCTTCTTCATCCGTAAAGGTCAGGGGTTTTTCATAAGTAAGGGGGGGCGGCATCCGGATTGCGTCCCGGATCGTAAGGTACGGCTGTCAGGCTGGCCTCCAACCGGTACTCGGAGTTAAAAATAAAGATAGCATAATTAAAAATTCGTTTTTCTTCCGGCAGGAGCGCTGTAGTATGATGGTCGTCAGCTCCCCGGGTAGAAAAGTCATTGACATCTAAGGCGATTTTTATCCAGATATCTTCCCGAGAGATTTCCACAGAGTTGTCGATGATATCCTCTTTATCACAGGCCATCAGACAGAAAATCCCCAGGATCATATATGTAAACCTCTTGAAGATCATTTGGCTATTTCTTGTTTTGAGTCAAATTTATTTTCCTTTTCAGCTATAAATCTCCTTTTTACATGGAGGGAATGTGTAATTCTTTTGATAGAAATAGATACAGTTGTTTTTTTTGATAAGGAAGGGGCTGACTAAAAAGTAGCGCATAAAAGAGAAGTAAAGAGCTACTTTTTAGCCAATCCCTATGAATTAGTTTTTACAGGTCAACACCCTGGTCAACATCTTCCCAGTCTTGTACATCAATATTCACAACAATTAAAGCATCTCCTTCCAATGGAATTTCCGGCTCAATTGTTTCATTAGGCTCACCAAGGCCATTTACGGTATTGATATCTACTTTGAAATATTGATTACGTTTTACAGTATAATAATGAGTGGCTAACGCATTGTTCCTTAACCATACGGTATAATAAGAAACACCATTTACATATTCAACAGCCTCTGTATAAGAACCATCCTCAATGACAGCCAGGTCAGGCTCACTGGTATAGACCACATCATCCTGATAAACTTTTATACCTCCCACCTCTTTATAAACACGCCAGAAAGAGGATCCGTTGGTATACGTATCCGGATCACCATTTTCATCCAGTACAATAATTTCACCCGCTGTAACAGCGCTTTCAATATCATATTTACCTCTGATAGATACAGCAGTAGCATTCCCCTGGCGAGGCAGTTCATTGGAGTTCTCCATAGCATATACAGCTGTTTTTGCACCGTCTACCGATACAGTTGTATAACTATTATTTGAATTACTATAGGTATCGAAATAATTTGCAGGGTCTACATACAAGCTTCCTGTCTGATACTCGTTCTTCCAGAAAGGAGTTTTATAAATTCCGCCATCTATGAAGCTGGCCAGATACATCTGAACCGGGTTATTCAGTACGCGGTATTCAATACCGGAAAGGGTAGGTTGTGTTAAATTAGAAGCAACAGATACTTTAGCCATGGCACGGCCCACTTTTAAAGGAATTGTCTGGACATCATTTTCGTCAATGGAAACCCTGAGTGAATGCATCGATAAATTGTCACTATCTTCCAGGGTGGTCATCAGGAAACCTGTATGCCCCGGAGTTTGCTCATGATCTACAATCTGAGTTAAATCCGTAACAGCCAACTCATAGGCTTTCAAAGCAGTTACACTGGTAATGGAAGACAAATCTGTTCCGGCCGGTGTATTGATCGCCGCAAAAAAGAGCTTTATTCCTGCGGAAACTTCTATCTCTTCTGTATCTTCATTGGAAGAAGATCCGGCAGGAAAATTACCGCTTACGGCTTTTTCCAGCGTCCCATCTTCTTTAAAGATAAGTATGGTGTAATTATTCAGGACAGCTTCTGTTCCCTGGGGAGAATTGTCATAGAAATCCGTAGCGGATTTTGTACTTACATTTTCTGCGGAAAGAGCAATGGTTACTATTGCAGTTCCTTCGGAGATTTCTTTAGGATCTGTCTGATCCGGGCCATCTACGATATCATCTTTAGTACAACTTACTAAAGTTACGGCAGCTAGTGCAACTGCGAAGAAATTTTCAGCTTCATTTTTTTTGTGTATTAAATTAGTAATTCAGTTAAAATATTCTTATATAGATTTCAGTTGTTCTACACACGTCTCTTATTGAACTAATTAGTAATCCACTCGCTAAAGAATTCTTATATATCATAAAAGCAATAAAAAATTGCTTGTTATCACCAGGTAAAGCTGTTACGGGTAGTAAAGGAAAAAAGAAGCTGGTTATAGGTAAATAGTAACCTTTACTACGTTCGTAAATGTATTTTTTAATTTAACACGAAATAGGGAGATTTACTATCAATTGTTACACGGTTTGCACAAATTTGCTGCATCCTTGTTTCAATAAACAAAAATAGACAAGACTAAACAACAGATTTTGAACTGTTTCGACAGTTTAAAAACAATAAAAGTTTATGGTAAAAGATAGATTCAAGCAAAATTCAAACTGTTAAAAAGAATAAATAATTTAACTATTATTAAATATAATCATTATTTGAAATAACTTTTTTTAAATATTGAAGTAAGTTTAAAGATCAGTTTACTTGTAACAGATGGAATTTATCAGCAGACGAAAAAAAACAAAAATAGTTTCCGTCAAAAAATAGACCCATAAAATAAACATCTATATATCAATACCTTAAAACAATTTAATAAAAGGAGGAGAATAACCGGGACGCTTTATCTTTAATGATTATCCGCATAATGTCCGTTGATTTATTGAACATCATATGAATGTTT
>JAJPZJ010000003.1 GCA_021204405.1 Tannerellaceae bacterium
GTCGGGATGAGAAGACTCGAACTTCCGACCTCCACGTCCCGAACGTGGCGCGCTACCAACTGTGCTACATCCCGATTTTTCAATACGGTTGCAAAGGTATAAATTATTTTGAGTTGACAAATATTTTTAAATAGAATTTTAAAAGCATTTCCCATATACATAAATTTATAAAAACAGGGATAGACCGGCACTTTTTTCAATTTATATTTGGAATATTCCAAATTATCTCTACCTTTGCACCCGTAATCAAAAGCATGGTGCCATAGCTCAGTTAGTAGAGCAAAGGACTGAAAATCCTTGTGTCCCCGGTTCGATTCCTGGTGGCACCACTTACAAAAAGCGAAACGCGATACAAGTCCCTGAATTTCAAAGAAGTTCAGGGACTTTTGTTTTCTAAGAATAAGTAAAATAAGGGGTTTTAGAGCAAATTACACGTCCTTATTCGTAGGACTAAATTTTAAAGCTACGAATGTCCCACAACCGGATGCATACTTCTTTCCAGAAATTCCAAAACATCCGGCCTGTCCTCGTCTGCATTTACCATTCGTTGAATCATTTGGGAAAGACATATCGAACCAATATCAAGGAGGCTTACACGGATGAATAAAGCTCGTACGCCCTGTTGTGCATATATCCGGTCAAAACGATAAAACCAGGAAGGAATTAATAGGTCCGGTTTATAATTCCGGTCAACCAATATCCGGATAAAATATTGGCCTCTGTAATAAAATTCGTCGACCTGACGGATAGCGTCCCACTCAATCTCCTCACGTATGTTGGAGGTTTCCGTAATACCCCGGCTGGTAAGTATGATTTTAGGTTTGCGGTCGAAAAATGTACCTATCCCTAAAATCAGCGTAAATACCGATAGGATAAGTAAACACCATCCAATCACTTCTTTACCGGTATGTTGTAATAATAAATAACCGGCTAATGCGATCAACATGCTACTTCCGACAATAACCAGAGATTTCTTTCTTGATTTATAGATAACGATCCTGTCCATTTCTTATCCTGATTTACTCATTCAGATTGTATTATTCAACATCCCATTTCCGGTATTAGTTCATTCTTAAAAAACCTTTGGACTTTTTTATTTACATTTGTGAAGATTATAAATAAACTCATTCTCTTTTTCCAGACCAATGAATAATACAATTAGAACGAACCGCATCGAAGTAATTGATGCCTTACGGGGATTTGCGATTATAGCTATTCTTTTACTTCACAACCTTGAACATTTTGATTTATATTTTCTTCCCGAACAGTTACCAACCTGGATGAAAATAGCAGATAAGAAAATCTGGGATTCCTTATTCTTTTTATTTGCAGGAAAGGCTTACTCCATATTTACTATCCTGTTTGGTTTCACCTTTTATCTTCAACAAAGCAAACAGAAAGAAAAAGGAAAGGATTTCTCCGGACGATTTGCCTGGCAGATGGTCTTACTTTTCGGATTTGGACTTGTGAATACAGGTTTTTATGTCGGAGACATCCTTCTCTTTTATTCGATCATCGGTTTTATTTTAATACCCGTCCGCAATTTACGGCCGGGTACTGTGTTTACTATCGCCCTATGCTTATTACTTCAACCGGCAGAGTGGATTAAATTACTATTGGAATGGAATAATTATCCCTTGATACCCATCCATGAAATTTCCGGACCTTATTGGGAATCTCTTTATACTACCATGAAAGATCCTTCTTTTATTACAATGGTGAAAGGGAACTTTTATGGTAAGATTGGACACTTATTATGGTTTTGGTCGGATGGCAGAGTTTCCCAAACAGCCGGACTATTTTTAATCGGTTTCCTATTGGGCCAAAGGAAGCGGTTTTATACCAATCCGGAAAACACATGTTTTTGAATAAAGACATGGATGATAGCTACTATTGTTTTCTTCCCTTTATATTTCCTCAACTTTGAAATGCACCCAATAGTAAAACATACTCTCCATCTAGGGTCTAACCTATGTTTCACTTGTATCCTGATGGGTAGCTTTATTCTTTTATATCAATCCGGTTTCAGCAAAGTACTCTCCTTTTTCACTCCGCTGGGCAAAATGAGCTTAACGAGTTATATGATGCAATCCATCCTTGGTTCTTTTATCTATTATGGATATGGATTAGGATTGTATCAGTTTACAGGAGCATCTATATGTGCTTGTATGGGTATTCTTTTAAGGTTGGTTCAATGGTTATTTTGTAAATGGTGGTTAGGTAGCCACAAGCAAGGTCCATTAGAAAGAATCTGGCATAAACTAACCTGGATCTGACTTAGTCCGCTCACCATAAGATAGCCATCCTATTTTTTTTAACACTTTTCTTTTATAGTATTAAAAGAATGAATAAATTGCCATTAAAAGTAATGCTACAAAATATATAATAATATAAAATTAATTCAAGATGAACAGACTAATCATTTTACTGTTGCTCTCCTTTTTCCTAGGAATTGGTGCACACTCCGAAAAAGGATTAGTTGCCAACCGCCCTGCTATACACCAGGAATTTAAAATAGAAGAAGACAAAGAGGTTTATATGCTGACTTATTTCCGTCAACGGTATCCGACACGCATTGAAATTGATTCCGTAGGGAAAATTATCGAGGTTCCGTTGCCGGACCCCATAGCAATAGAAAATTACATATTGCCCTGTCCCACGACGGACGTCAGTGGACATCGCTCAACAATAACGACCCGGTATGGGATCAACCCACGCGTGACCCGTATGTTCGCCGGGGTCCTGATGGGATTTGGCGGGTTTTAGCTACCGGAGGGAAAAACCCGGAGAGCCGCGAAAAAGTAGGACCGGTTTGTCTGTATGCTACCTCCAAAGATTTGGTTACCTGGCAGGTGGAAAGCTCTTTGCCCCTGATGAAGGATGTCAGAAATGAGGAAGGAGCATTGGCGCGGAACATCTGGGCTCCGGAATGGTTCTACGACGAAAAGACTGGCGAATATATGCTATTCTGGTCCTCTTCTTTCGAAGATGCCAGTTGGAAGAAAAGCCGGCTATGATACAGCAAAACAACCGATTGGCAGACATTTACACCTGCAGAAGTATTGTTGGCTCCTGGGTATTCCGTGATTGATGGAACACTTCTCGAACATGACGGCACCTACTATTTATTCTACAAAGAAAAAGAATTTGGTGTAAAAACCGGCGAAAGGAGAGCAATCCGTCTTGCTACATCACAAAAACCTGAAGGACCTTACACAGTTATTGAAGGCCCCATGAATGAGGGCCAAATTGTGCCTGTAATAACAGAAGGTCCGACAGCAGTGAAAGATATGAACAATCCCGGATGGCTGCTGCTATATGATTACTGTATGACAAACCGGTTTGGTGTGTCTTATTCACCGGATCTTATCCACTGGTCGGTGGAGGAAAATGCAAGTTTTCCCTCGGAAGCCCGCCATGGATGTGTTTCCATTATTACCTCCGAAGAAGCCAGGAAATTGGTGGAAATGTTTGGCACATGTCACTGAAGGGCGGGATATCCAAAGTAATCAATAAAAAAATTTCACCATATGAAAATAAGAAAAGCGACCCCGGCAGATATCATCCCTATAAATGGGATCTACTCCGTAGCCCGCCAATTCATGCAACAAACCGGCAACCCCAATCAATGGATAAATGGTTATCCCTCCGAAGAATTAATTCTGGAAGATATAAAAAAGGGGGATGCCATGTTTGCATTTCCAACAATGAGATAGTAGGTGTATTTTACTTCAGGCAGGAGGACGATATAACCTACAGGAAAATCTATAACGGACAATGGCTAAATAACGAACCATACGGTGTTGTTCACCGGCTGGCCTCCAACGGAAAGGTAAAAGGCCTGGCTACCTATTGCCTGCAATAGTACTTCGAACAACATCCTAATATAAAAGTAGATACCCATCAGGATAACAAAGTCATGCAAGCTATCCTGATAAAAAACGGATTTGTAAAATGCGGTACTATTTATACCGACAATGGAACTGAGAGAATTGCATTCCAAAAATCACCGGATACATAATCAGGCGTGGTTGGATGATTTAGGTTCAGTTCCCCGCGCAGGCGGGGATCGCAAAAGAAATAGCTGTTTTACATATAAAAAAGTTGTTTTCTGCTTGTTCCGGTGCGATACCGGCCTGCGCGGGGAACTGATAACGTTGTAAGTTATAAACCTTTACACACCGGCAAAGTCTTCTGACCATAACAAAGTAATGCTCTGGGCAGGTAACATCTAATTAATAATCTCTTTTAATTAATAACCTCTTTGGAATAAAAAACTTCTCCGGCAGTGCGTATAACCACAATATACACACCTTTTATCAGGGAAGGTGTACAAGCCTGTTCATAAGGTAATAACCTTCTGGTAAAAACCTCAACACCCAAAATACTGTTTACCAAAGCCGTAACCGTATCACTGCCCTGCACCTGCATACAAATACGCTGGTTATTATGCCATACATTATAGCTATCTTTAGGTCCTGCATCCACCTGCTGTTCATGATCATACTCAATAACTTTTACATCCGTACTATCTGCTAAAAAAGTTTTGTTATCTCTCCATTGAAGTATTTCTCCCTGTGCTGCCAAAGTACTCCACAGGCCTAATATAAAAAGTAAAATTATCTTATCTTTCATACGCTTTCATTTTAAATAACCCACTACCTGAAACACCATTTTCTTCAATCCTCCAAAGGAATCTCCTGGAATAAACATTACTTTCCGGTAAAACCCGCTGTTTCAAAAAGTTCTTTCTATACAACAATAACCGCCGATAATCAGTTAGTTTAATAATTTAAATAATATGAAACACCGGGACTCTCGGTAGTTTTACGTAATTTCGCATCTTTAATTGTTATGCAGGCCTATGCCCTATGCGTACATAACTGCAAATAAATGGAAAAAAGAATTGTATACAGGCTTATCCAAACAGGAAGTAGAAGAAAGCCGTATCAAATATGGAGAAAATATTTTAACTCCTCCTGCAAAGCGCTCCCGCTGGAGCCTGTTCCTCGAAAAATTTGAAGATCCTATCATCCGCATTTTACTTGTAGCCTGGTTCCTTTCACTTATTGTGGCCGGTGTACATTGCTGGGGACCTGAACAACAAGGTTTCAGTGCCTTTCTGGAACCAATCGGCATCTTTTTTGCCATTCTGCTGGCCAGTACAGTCTCTTTTTTCTTCGAAGTAAGGGCTAATAAAGCCTTCGACGTATTGAATACCGTTAACGACGATACCCTGGTCAAAGTTATACGGAACAGCCATATACAGCAGATCCCTAAAAAAGAGGTAGTGGTTGGTGATATCATTGTTTTAGATGCAGGCGAAGAGGTTCCGGCCGACGGCCACCTGATTGAAGCCGTTTCCTTACAGGTAAACGAGTCTACCCTTACCGGCGAGCCGATTATCGATAAGACCACCCGGAAAGAAGAGTTTGATCCGGAAGCTACCTATCCCTCTAACGTAGTGATGCGCGGCACCTCCATAGTCGACGGACATGGGGTGATGCAGGTAGACCTGGTAGGAGACGCTACAGGTTATGGTAAAGTATATGAAGGCTCCCAGATCGACAACGATATCGAAACCCCTTTACAACAACAACTTAACGGATTGGCCGGCGTAATAAGCAAAGCCGGATACACCATTGCCGGAATCACATTCGTTGCCCTGCTTGCCAAACTATTACTTACCTCCTCCGGTATTCCCTTGCTAGACCTGGTAGGCCAGATACTCAATATCTTTATGATTGCAGTCACCCTGATTGTAGTATCTGTTCCCGAGGGTCTCCCAATGAGTGTAACCCTGAGCCTGGCTCTCAGCATGAACCGTATGCTTAAAACTAACAACCTGGCTCGCAAAATGCATGCCTGCGAAACGATGGGGGCTACTACCATGATCTGTACCGATAAAACCGGTACACTTACCCAAAACCAGATGCAGGTATACGAAACCGCCTTTTACAACCTGCCCGGGCAGCAACTCGACAAGAGCGAACTAAGTACACTTATCAAAGAAAACATATCAGTCAACTCTACCGCCTTTCTCGATTTTTCAGAAGAAAAGATAAAAACGATCGGCAACCCTACAGAAGCGGCTTTACTCCTCTGGCTTAATAATGAAGGTATCAACTATCTTCCCATTCGGGAAGAGACACCTATTATCGACCAGCTTACCTTCTCTACCGAAAGAAAATATATGGCTACCATTGTACAATCCCCTGTTAGCGGTAAATCTATGCTATATGTTAAGGGAGCTCCGGAGATTGTGCTGGCACATTGTAACCAGGTAGCAATCAACGGCACTCTCCAACCCGTTGAGAACGTTCAACCGGAGATAGAAAAACAACTACTTGCCTATCAAAACCAGGTTATGCGCACCTTAGGCTTTGCCTATCAGGAGCTGGAAGGAAAAGACCCGGAACATATTTTTGTCAACGGTAAACTGAACGACTTTTCCCTTACCTTTTTAGGAATTGTAGCCATCTCCGACCCGGTTCGCCCGGATGTACCGGAGGCAGTACAGCAATGCCGCCAGGCAGGTATAGATGTGAAGATCGTCACCGGCGACACACCCGGTACAGCCAAAGAGATTGGGCGGCAAATCGGCATCTGGGACAAGGAAGATACCGCTGATAATATCATTACCGGTCCCGGTTTTGAAGCCTTGACCGACGAAGAGGCGCTCGACCGTGTCCTGTCATTAAAAATTATGTGCCGCGCACGTCCTACCGACAAACAACGCCTGGTACAACTCCTCCAGCAAAAAGGAGCTGTGGTAGCCGTTACCGGTGATGGCACCAACGATGCCCCTGCCCTCAAAGCCGCCCAGGTGGGCCTCTCCATGGGCGATGGTACAGCAGTAGCCAAAGAGGCCAGCGATATAACCATACTCGACAACTCATTCAGCAGCATCACCCGCGCCGTCATGTGGGGATGCTCCCTGTACCAAGAATATCCAGCGCTTCCTGCTGTTCCAGCTAACTATTAATGTAGCAGCCTGCCTGATTGTACTGATCGGCTCGCTCGTAGGTTCCGAATCGCCCCTTACTGTTACACAAATGCTATGGGTAAACCTGATTATGGACACATTTGCTGCGGCGGCACTCGCTTCGTTGCCACCACAGGAAAAAGTAATGCAGAACAAACCACGCCGCAGCGGCCCCGGAGGCGATTTTATCATTACCCGCGCCATGGCATGGAACATATTTACGGTAGGCATCCTTTTCGTAATGGTACTTATGGGTATCCTGCTCTATTTCCGCCACACAGGTAATTCCCTTTCACCCTATGAACTATCCCTGTTCTTTACCATCTTTGTGATGTTGCAGTTCTGGAATATGTTCAATGCAAAAGCATACGGCGATAACCGGTCTGCCCTGAACAACCTGAAAGAAGATAAAGGATTCCTGTTTATTGCACTTTCTATCCTGGTAGGACAATACCTGATTGTTACCTTCGGAGGAGAGATGTTCAACGTGGTACCTCTCACCCGCTGCGACTGGATAGCTATTATTGTATCTACCTCGGTGGTATTCTGGATAGGCGAACTCATCCGCCTCTTCCTCCGGTTGAAAAAATAAAACCAATCCGCTTCACGGCCTGTTATATAATACAATAATAAAAAGTAACAGCTATGAAGATATATAAAAGGATAATAGCAGCTACAGGATTGTGCCTGTTACTGGCAGCCTGCAACTTCTTCAGTAAAAACGAGAAGAATACGCCGCGCGATTACGACATACTCGATAAAGACGATATAGGCGAATATGTGGAAGATATAGATGGACTAAGTGACCCCGTGTATATAGCCGGTGAACCCCGGATTGTCCGCCCGGATATAGTAGATGGAAAAGGAAATATCGACATTTATAAATATGCTTCCCAGGACGTACAGGTAGAAATAGAACCGATGGGCTACAACACCCTGACCGCCCGCATCTCCTCACAAGACCCGCAGGCCAACCTCCGCTTCGGCTTCCTGATATTACCCGACAACACTATGGAAGAACCTTTCGACCGGGAACTTACCTACCAGTTACCCGGAGATGGAATTTATAAGCTGATCGTAACCGATTATTACGCAGGTGAGGGCGAACCGTGGAGTGGTTACTTTACCCTTGCATTCGAACTGGAATAGCAGTTACTCCTCATCCAGTTTGCCTTTTAGGTAATCAATCTTTTTAGCTGCCTTATCCCGTGCTACCGACATATTTTCTATATCACTCAGCACAGTAGCCAGATCGTATGTAGCGACAATCGCTTTTTTATCATTCTCGTTCAGGTAAATCGTATAAGGTTTACCACCGGTATAATCTACCCGTATGCGTTCACCCTCGTTGGTGTAAATAAAGTTAACCACATCCTGGGCATTATCCCCTTTGTAGGTTACTACTTCGGTGGTATTATCCAGATCTTTAAAACGATAGTTTACACCACCGTCATAGGGGATAGCAGGGGTTTCTGCAAACAGCCCGTCTTTAATACTTACCTTCATACCGGTATGTTCGATAGGGCGGCTGCCAAAATAAACGCTGGTCAGATACATCTCCCCTTTTTCGTCTACATCGGCTCTTACATAACAGCGCTCCACATTCCGTTCGATCGTTTGCTGTTTCCACACATAGTTACCAATCTCCTGGTATACGGTATCTTTTTCCAATATAAATCCTTTTACCAGTTCTTCAGCCTTCAGTTGCTTAAGCGGCAGCAGGCTATCACAATAAGCAATGGTACGTTCCGACTCTCTGACCTCTATCAGGCGCATCAGGCGAAGGCTTTCCCGCATCACCTTCACCTCCCTCGGATAAAGCGCACGTATACTATCTATTTCATTCTTTGCAGCAAAAAACTCATTCCTTTCGTACATCTGTTGAGCCCGGTCAAAACGTTGCTGTGCCTTCTTACCGTCACCATTACAGGCAACCAGCAGAAAAAATACCAATGGAAGATATATCGCTAACTTTTTCATACAAATAAATTTTTATAAGCAGGTATCTGTTATCCGGAAGTTTCCCTTACAAAGATAGGGTAAAAAGAGAGAATTTAGCAATAGGGAGAATTTAATTATCTTTGCAGCACGATAAAACGAACGAATGTATATAAAACAGGAAGAGATAGTAAAGTATATTTCGGATAAACCTTTCCGGGTAATATCCGAAGTGGCAGACGAGCTGGGAATGGAAGCATATGTAATAGGTGGCTACGTACGGGATATATTCCTGTACAGGCCCTCTAAAGATATAGACATAGTAGCCGTAGGCAGCGGTATCCAACTGGCAGAAGCAGTTGCCAGGCGGTTGGGTAAACGTACGCACCTGTCGGTTTTCAAAAACTTCGGCACCGCCCAGGTTAAATCGGGCGACCTCGAAATCGAGTTCGTAGGAGCCCGTAAAGAATCCTACACCTGCGATAGCCGCAAGCCCGTCGTAGAAGATGGTACATTGGAGGACGACCAGAACCGCCGCGACTTTACCATCAATGCCCTGGCGCTCTGCCTCAACCGCAGCAGGTATGGCGAACTGGTAGACCCTTTCGATGGTTTGTCGGATATGGATAACCTCACCATCCGTACGCCTCTTAACCCTGATATTACCTTTAGCAACGACCCGTTACGCATGATGCGTGCCATCCGTTTTGCCACCCAACTTGGTTTCTTTATCGACCCGGATACCTTTGATGCGATCGAGCGTAACCGCGAACGGATTTCAATTATTTCCAAAGAACGTATTATCGATGAGTTAAATAAGATTATTCTATCTCCCAAACCCTCCATTGGCTTTGAGCTGCTGGACAGGTCGGGCTTACTGGAACTGATCTTTCCTGAACTGGTGGCCTTAAAAGGCATAGAAACGAAAGAGGGTATCGGACATAAAGACAACTTTGCCCATACCCTGATGGTACTCGACCGTCTGAGCCGCACTTCGGACAACTTATGGTTGCGCTGGAGTGCGCTGCTCCACGATATAGCCAAACCGGCCACCAAACGTTTCGACAAACGGCTGGGCTGGACTTTCCACAATCACAATTTTATTGGCGAAAAGATGATTCCGGGCATATTCCGCCGGATGAAACTGCCCATGAACGAAAAGATGAAGTATGTACAGAAGATGGTTACCCTGCATATGCGCCCGATCGCCCTGGCCGACGATGAGGTAACCGACTCTGCCATCCGCCGCCTCCTGTTTGACGCCGGCAACGATATAGACGATCTGATGAAACTATGCGAAGCAGACATTACCAGTTAAGGCCCCGATCGAGTCGGCCGCGTCCTGAAGAAGTGGCGTCTGGTGCGTGATGAG
>JAJPZJ010000165.1 GCA_021204405.1 Tannerellaceae bacterium
CCGACTTCAAATCCAGAATTTATAATAGGACATTATGCGGATAATCATTTATTATTATACGAATGGTTTTGAATAGCTATTGATTATTTGCTGCTAAATGTATGGAATGGAATCCGGATTGTTTTACATAATTCTTGGCTGAGATTACACAAATTCAATTTTGCGTTCAATCAGGAAATAATCCATCGTCAAAAATATTATTATAAATAAATTAATAATTACTTCCTAATTTGGATTATAACATAGAAGCCCAGGGTAGAGTGAGCACAGCGAACGGCCACTCTGGGCTATTGCTTTAAATTCTCTCCGGGAATACTTTCAATAGGCTTTTTCCTGGTTTCCCTCCGGAATGCTTTCAGCAGGTTTTCTTCCGGAGCAGGTAGTTTGACCTTATTTAAAAGACGGTATACCAGAGCGAAAAATTATGGGCTGGAAATAATTCTACGGAATATTAAAATGAAATAAAAAGCGGAAAGATTCCAAATAAAATAGTACTTTTGAACCCCCGTAATAATTTATATCATCAATGGTTCAAGGAACAAAAAATACCGGAAGAGGAAAGCAGAAAACAGTTGTTATTCCTGATATGGGACGGCTGCAACCGCAGGCACGCGAATTGGAGGAAGCTGTGCTGGGAGCATTAATGCTTGAGAAAGATGCTTATTCGCTGGTAAGTGAAATCTTAAAACCGGAGTGTTTTTACGAAAAAAATCACGAGATGATCTATGCGGCTATTGTCGACCTGGCAGCCAGCCAGCGACCCATAGACTTACTTACCGTTACGGATCAGTTGAAAAAACGTGGTGAACTCGAACAGGTGGGAGGGCCTTTCTATATCTCACAACTTACCAGTAAAGTAGCCAGTAGTGCCCACATAGAATATCATGCCCGTATCATTGCACAAAAATACCTGGCACGCGAACTGATCTCCTTTACTGCCATGATCCAGGGGAAAGCGTTTGATGAAACACAGGATGTAGACGACCTGATGCAGGAAGCCGAAGGCAAACTGTTTGAAATCTCACAATGCAATGTAAAGAAAGATGTCACCCAGATTAATCCGGTTATCAAGGATGCGATGGAATTGCTTAAAAAAGCGGCTGCCCAGACAGAAGGCTTAAGCGGTACCCGTACCGGTTTTGATGCACTCGATAAGATAACTTCCGGCTGGCAGAATTCCGACCTTATTATCATCGCTGCTCGTCCGGCAATGGGTAAAACAGCCTTTGTATTATCTATGGCCAAGAATATGGCTGTTAACCATAACACACCTGTAGCCCTCTTCTCCCTGGAGATGAGTAATGTACAGTTGGTAAACCGTCTGATTGTAAACGTTTGCGAGATACCGGGCGAAAAGATTAAAAGCGGCCGCCTTGAACCGTATGAATGGGAACAGCTTGATGTAAAGATCAGGGAGCTGTACGATGCACCGATCTATGTAGACGATACCCCCAGCCTTTCCGTATTCGAACTCCGTACCAAAGCCCGCCGGCTGGTACGCGAACATGATGTGAAATGCCTTATTATCGACTACCTTCAGCTGATGAATGCCAGTGGTATGAACTTCGGTAACCGTGAGCAGGAGGTAAGTACCATCTCCCGTTCGCTTAAAGGACTGGCGAAAGAGTTGAATATACCCATTATCGCTCTTTCGCAGCTTAACCGTGGGGTGGAAAGCCGGCAGGGAGTAGAGGGTAAACGCCCGCAGCTGGCCGACCTCCGTGAATCCGGAGCTATCGAGCAGGATGCCGATATGGTGTGCTTTATCCACCGTCCCGAATATTATAAGATTACAGAAGACGAACGCGGCAATTCCCTTATCGGCCTGGCCGAGATCATTATTGCCAAACACCGTAACGGTGCTACCGGCGATGTATGCTTGAAGTTCAAAGGCGAATTTGCCAAATTTATAAATATAGATGAGGATATTCCCGTACGTGAATTCTCCTCAACTATGAATGGGGAAAGTCCCATACCACCCATCCCTGCGCCGGGAGCTGATTTCCTTAACCAGGGCAGTAGTAACGAAGTACCTTTTTAAACCAATAAAATGCAATACCAGGGTGAGATTATTTCGATCGGCGTAGCTATATTATGGACGCTGACCGCCCTTTGTTTCGAATATGCCAGTAAAAGGCTCGAAACTTTATCACTTAATATTATCCGTCTGGGCATGTCTATCCTCATGCTCGCTGTCACGCTTTTTATCTTTACCGGACACCTTTATTCGGTAGATGCCGGTAGTTCTGCCTGGTTATGGCTGGCTGTATCCGGAGTGATCGGGTATCTTTCGGCGACTATTGCCTTTTTAGCTCCTATATCCTTATCGGTTCACGCTTCGGGCAACTCTTTATGACATTGGCACCCCCTTCGGCTGCCATTGCCGGAATGTTTATTCTGGGGGAACACCTCAGCCTTTTCGCTATTCTGGGAATAGCGGTCACTTTACTGGGAATTGCCCTCTCTATTATGGGGCGGGCGGAAAAAGGAAGTAAACGGGTGGTAGCGGTAAAACTTCCGCTCAAAGGAGTGCTGTTTGGAATCGGTGCCGGAGTAGGGCAGGGTGTAGGCCTGGTGTTTAGTAAGCTGGGAATGAACTACTACGTACAGGATATTGATCCGCTGGATACGGCTGCTATGCAAATGGTTCCTTTTGCTTCCACCCAGATCAGGGCCATTGTGGGACTGATAGGCTTCTTGCTGGTAATGATCTGGAAACGGCGTGGTACCGCCCTGCTGCATGCTTTCAAAGATGGACGGTCAATGCTATCTGCAACCGGAGGAACTTTTTTTCGGCCCTTTTCTTGGTGTATCTTTCTCGCTTATGGCTGTACAATGTACGCAGGCCGGTATCGCTTCTACGTTGATGGCACTTACCCCGGTAATTATATTGCTCCCGTCATATATGCTATTCAAACAACGGGTCACCTTCAAAGAGGTGGTCGGAGCACTTATCAGTGTGGCCGGCGTCTCCCTTTTCTTTATCTGACCTCAGCCGATAATCAATTTGTAACCAATCCCCCGCACGTTTATGATCCGGATCGAAGGATCATTAGTCAGTTTGTACCGCAATTTGGTAATGAACACATGTAAACTGCGGGTATTGAAGAAAGAATCATCACCCCACAATTCCAGTAAAATATCCTTCATCGGAAGCACCTGGTTCCGGTACTCATACAACCGTTTTAATATTTCCGACTCCTGGTGGCTTAGCATTTGTTTCTCCTCCTGGAAACACAACGTCTGTTTAACCGGATCAAACAGGTAATTTCCCAGCCTGAAAACAGGTTCTTCCTTTTTAGTTACCGGAGCCACTTTATTTAATAATGCCTTGATACGGATCATAAGTTCAGCCATTCCGAAAGGCTTTTTGAGATAATCATTTCCGCCTGTTTCAAATCCCTCTACCACATCGCTGGCAGCTGATCTGGCCGAAAGGAAAAGGACAGGTGTGACCGTATCCTGTTGCCTTATCCTGTTCACCATCGTGAAACCGTCCATTCCGGGCATCATGATATCGGAAACAATGATATCCGGCTTTACCTCCTGATAGCGGAATAGTCCCTCTTTTCCATTAGCAGCCAGTATAATATCAAACTCCTCCCCATCCAGCGTATCTTTAATAATCATTGCCAGGGTCGGTTCATCTTCTACCAGTAATACACGTATTTTTTCCATAGTTTATTTATTAAAATGAAGGGTAAATACAGAACCCTTACCAGGTTGGCTTTTGAGGCTTATCCTTCCATGATGCCGGGTCATCATATCTTTAATATAATACAATCCCAGTCCGTATCCGTTAGCTATATGTAAATTACCCTGTGGAACACGGAAAAACTTTTCAAAAACCTGTTGCTGGTATTTTCTGTCAATTCCTATCCCATTATCAGCCACAGCGATACAAACCTCGTGCTCATCTTCCCATCCTTTGATGGTGATCCTTACCGGTTCGGTAGCTGTGTACTTGATACTGTTCTCAATCAGGTTACTTATCATATTATAAAAATGCCTCCGGTCGGCATAGAGTGTTAATCCCTTAGGTAAATCCACCATAAAGACCACCTCTTTGCTGCTTTTTAATCTGTGTTGCTCCTGTAAGGCAGGTAATAGTTCTTCTACTTTTATATGGCCGGGGGCCAATTTGAAAGTAGCCCTGTTTTCAACTGCCAGGGTAAGGATCTGCTCTACCATACCGGTCAGATAGTCGAGCTGTTCCTGGATAATTGTAAGATATTTTTTCTGTTTATCTCCTATATTTTCGGTATAATTCAGTAAAGCATCATTGGCAGCATACGCAATGGCAATAGGGGTTTTCAGCTCATGCGTTACATTATTGGTGAAATCAGATTTTAGCTCTTCTACGGTTTTTTTTGCCGTAAAATAGTATAAAGCAGATAACTAAATGCAATCAGGATAACTATAAATATCAGTACCGACGAGGCCAGCAACCCACCCATCTCTTTTAATACGATAAACTGCGGAGCCCTCAGGGTAGTTCTGTAAATAATACCGGTAAGAATTTTATACTCAGAAGAGGCCGGATGCCATTGATTAGTGTTTTCATATCTCTCCGAAATATACATACGTTCGGTTGTACCTTCTTGCTGTTGCAGGATTTCAACAAAGTACTCATCCCGGATGCCACGTTCCATTAACTCCATACGCAACAAACTGTCGTATACCTCGTACCGGATAGGATAAATACTATCAATCTCATAATGCATGGTCTCCTGGATATACCTCTCTACATTTCCTATTTCCTGCAGGTAATCATGTAGTTTATCCATAATATTTTCTTTCTCAACTTTATCCAGGTATACTACATTCATTTCACTTTGAACAGGATTTTCCGGTCCGGATAACTCTGCCGGTGAAGTTGTGGACGGTGGCTTTATATGTGGTTTAGGGTTAGTAACTGTCCACGATTTTGAATAAGGAACGCCTATATCTCCCCGTTGGGCCTTTTCCCTTTCGGTTACCTCTTCTATATGTAGGAACAGCTCTTTGTATTCAGCCATACGCATAGCCTCTTCTACCTGTACGGCAGTCTGCTCCCATAGCCGGTTATAAAGCCCCTTTAACCAATAGCCCTGCGAAACGATTACGCCCGCCAGCGATAAAAGAATAAGGGAAGCGATTACCTTAAATCGTAGTTTTGTTTGCATACACCCGTGGTTTTTGTTCTACAAATATAAGGAGAAGCATCTTTTCCCCACCCTTTGGTAAGACTAAATAACACTTTATAAGCTGTCGGTAACACAGTTTACGGCAGAAACTATTTTCCTTTGTAGTAGAATTTAAACCACAGACATGATGAACGGTAGTTACATTTTTCTGCTATTTTACTATTACTTATTCCTTTTTATTTATCAGGCCAGCAGCTTACCTCCCGTATTGTCGATCCGCAAGGAGTAGGAATCGATGGAGTAGCGGTTATACTGCAAACGCCCGACTCTATATATATCGATGCCGTAATAACTGATGCATCCGGTTCTTTTACATTCACTACTGAGATTGGGAGTGGCCGCCTGATCTGCCAGCACCTGCTGTATGAAACCCGTATATTGCCTATTGCCGGTACTTGTCCGGAGGAGATCGTACTGGAGGAGAAAACTCACCTGCTTGGTGAAATAACCGTCAGCGGAGAGCGGCCGCAGGTGAAAGTATCAGGAGGAGGCCTGGTATATGATACTCCGCAACTTATTAAAGGTAAAGCTATAACCAATGCTTTTGAGGCTATTCGTGAATTACCGGGTATCATTAGCCAAGATGATGAACTATCCCTCCTGGGTGCCGGAAGCGTGTCTATTGTAATAAACGGACAGCTTACCAACCTCAGCCCCGACCAGCTTATTAATATGTTGAAAAGTATTCCGGCCTCACGGGTAAAACAAACAGAAATTATGTATAACGCTCCTGCCAGATACAACGTGAAAGGCGCACTTATCAATGTGGTTATCGAACAGGATAAATCACAGGGCGACCTGTTACAAGGCGAAGTAGGAGTGGAATATAACCAGCGCCATTACGCCAACGGACTGACACATGCCAACCTGCTATACACTACCTCCCGCTTTTCACTGGATGTATTGGCAAACGGAAATAAAGGCCGTTTCTATGGTGGAGAAAATATGTTTGCCCGCCATACCCTGGATACCGGAAAAGTAGAAATAGACCAGGTTAACCGTAGCCGTAACAATAGGATAGAGGGTACATTCCGTATAGGGACGGAATACCAGTTTACGAACACCGACCGTCTTTCAGCCTCTTATTATATTAATGCCGATGATATGGCGGCCCAGCGTACTTCTGCCAGCGATTTTAATTATTTGCAGGAATCCCTTTTGATCCTCGCCGCTAGTACAACAGATTTAGATCGTTCTTCCGCACTCCATAACTTCAAAGTACAGTATGATAGCCATACCGACCTGACGGCAGGGATCGACTTTGTTTCCTACCGCAGTCCCGAATCCCAGGAGTTTCTCAACTGCGATAACGAAATTGTAACTACTGATCTTCAGAATAACAGCCGGTAGCATATCCGTAAATACCTTGCTTTTATTAATCATACCTATCCATTCGGGGAACAAACAAAATTAAATTACGGAGCAACCGGCAGCTATACCAACTTCCGCACCTGGGTGGAGTATCTCTATAATAAAGATAACCAATATATTCCCGGCCCGGAAAGTAATCTCAATAACAAACAAAGAGAATATGGTGGAACTTTTTTCGGAGAACTTTCCCATACGTTCCGTCCCGGCTTTACGGCATCTTTGTCGCTCAAAGCCGAATATTTCCGGTCTGACTATTTTACCAATGGTAAAAAACAGGTGTTGTGGGATAACTGGGATCTCTTTCCGAATGTATCCGTCAGTTATATGTTTTCGCCTGCCCGTATCCTTCAGCTCAATGTGAAGAGTAATAAGGTTTACCCCTCTTACTGGAGTATAAACCCACAGGTCAACTACCTGAATTCCTATTCCCTGATAGAGGGGAATCTTGCACTCAAGCCCAGCCGTCACTATGAAAGCCAGTTGCTTTATATCCTGAAACAAAAATATATCCTAATGACATTCTTCCAGTATGATCCCAATAAATTCAGCCAATTGCCCTACCAGTCCGGCGAGGAATTGAAAACTATTTTCCGCTTTGTTAATTTTGATTACAGCCTCCTGTATGGAGTAGGAACCATTATACCCCTGACGTTCGGAAAACATTTCAGCACCCGCATCACCCTGCAGGGGATGCGCCTACAGGAAAAAACGACAACTTCTACGATGTACCTTTCGAAGTAAATCGTTATTTTGGCCGCCTCCAGATGAACAATACCATTAACCTTTCCGATGCCCGGCCTAACATCAAACTAACCCTTAGTGGTTATTATGTAACTCCGGCCTTACAGGGTATTTTTAAACTGGGTAACTTTTACGATGTATCAGCCGGACTGAAATGGCTCTTTGCCAATAACCGTGCCACCTTTATCCTTAAATATGATAATATCTTCCGCAGCCGCAGCCCTCGTTCTATGGTGGTTGACTTTGGAAACCAATACAGCCGCATGAAAACGATCGATACCACCCAACTCTTTGGTATTGCCTTTAGCTGGAAATTTGGTGGATATAAAGACCGGAGCCAGGATATGATCGACCGTTCGAGCTTTGGTAAATGATTTCCTGGTTTTTCCCGATTTTCCTGTCTACCTTTGCGCCTACAGAAAAATGACCAAAAGCGCAATAAAAAGACAATGGAATCCATTAAACAAATATTCCGTATCGGCCACGGCCCATCCAGTAGCCATACCATGGGCCCTATGCGTGCCGCAGGTATCTTCCTCGAACGCAATGCCACTGCCGCCCGTTTTCAGGTGACTCTCTATGGTAGCCTGGCAGCAACCGGCAAGGGGCATATGACCGATCAGGCCATTGTGGAAGTCCTTGAACCTATAGCACCCACTATTATCCTGTGGGAACCCAAAATATTCCTGCCATTCCATCCTAACGGAATGATCTTCGAATCTTTTAATGCCGGAGGCCATCCACTGGAAAAATGGACTGTATACAGTATCGGTGGAGGTACATTGGCGAATGAAGATTTTAATGAACTTAAAACCCAGGAAATCTATCAGATGAGTACCATCCGGGAGATTCAGGAATGGTGTCAGAAAAAGGGATATTCTTATTGGGAATATGTAGAACAATGCGAAGGACCTGAAATATGGGATTACCTGGCCGAAGTCTGGGAGATTATGCAAGAAGCTATCCAGCATGGGCTCGACACCGAAGGTGCCATTCCGGGCGGATTGGGCCTACGCCGTAAAGCCTGTGATTACCTGATCCGTGCCAAAGGGTATGGGAGCAATATACGTAGCCGCGGACTTGTATATGCCTACGCATTGGCTGTATCAGAAGAAAATGCTTGTAGTGGCCGCATCGTTACAGCCCCTACTTGTGGTTCGTGTGGTGTATTGCCGGCTGTGTTGTTTCATCTGAAAGAATCCCACGATTTCCGCGAATCCCGTATCCTGAAAGCCCTGGCTACAGCCGGACTTTTTGGAAATGTTGTACGCACAAACGCTTCCGTTTCAGGAGCTGAAGTGGGCTGTCAGGGTGAGATTGGGGTAGCCTGTGCCATGGCTGCCGCTGCTGCCAACCAACTCTTCGGAGGTACAGCCGCCCAGATTGAGTATGCCGCTGAAATGGGGTTGGAGCACTATCTGGGCCTTACCTGTGATCCTGTATGCGGGCTGGTACAAATTCCCTGTATCGAACGGAATGCCTTTGCAGCTGCCCGCGCACTCGATGCGAACACCTATTCTCAGTTTTCCGATGGGCGCCACCGGGTTAGCTTTGATCAGGTAGTAGAAGTTATGCGTCAAACCGGCAAAGACCTTTTCAGCCTTTATAAAGAGACTTCCGAAGGCGGTCTGGCTGGCCTTTCAGAGATGAATGAGTGATTTTTAAGTACTACACAAAAGTTTTTTTCGTAAAATCATCTGTCATCTGTCACAAAATGGATTTAAAGGGTTGATAACCAGGTTTAAAAGGTGTGACAGATGCAAAAAACATCTGTCACCAACCCCATTCATCTGTCACATTTCAGGCTCATCTGTCACACTTTTGCGTTTTTACCTTCCAAAATGGAAGGTTTATAAAGTAGCATACATCCATGCCGCCCGGAAATTTTCCTCCAGATTTTAAGCCTGGTAGATTAATCCCCGGCAACGCCGCAGGGCTGTTAAATTCTCTTCCCTTAGTCCTGCAAGGATGGCTTATCTTAGCCCAGGGCTGGTGCCCTGGGTAGTTAGGAATATAATGTTGTAGGAGTGCTGTAAGTACGACATAATAAAAATTTGATCTTAGGTACATTTTTATGCCGTGCTTACAGCACTCAAAAAATACATATCAACCACCCGGTACTGCGTACCGGGCTAGAATATACCATCCTTGCAGGACTAAGGGAAGAGAATTTAACAGCCCTACGGCGTTGCCGGGGAGGAGAAAAAACTATATTGGCATACCGTAGATGCAGTATAGTAAAACGCAGGTAGGTTGCTGGGTGATATATTTATTATGGAATTTATATACTGGACCTTTGGCCCGCCTGCCTGTACGTTGCGTATAATAAAACCCGGGTGTTGTCCGGGTCTGGGATATGGAAGCCCCATTGGGGCATAAAAAATTCAACCAGCGTTAAATTTAATCTCGGTTTATTCAATTTATTACATCGTCCGGTTTTTATTCTTTTGCCTTTATAATTAAGTATTTTCCCTTATACTTTTCCTCTGGCCCACGTACGTGGGCTAATTGGCCCACACGTGTGAGCCGACCAGCCCTCAGTTGTGGGCTAATAAAAACATACATCAAAAGAGATAAAACCTCTTTTCCTACAGTTAGAAGTTACCTATACTACCGGAAACATGACTCCTTTTTATCAATCATTTTGAAGCAGTTTTTATCGGTTAGCGTGACAGATGAGGGCCGAACGTGACAGATAAACCGTGATGTGACAGATGAAAAAAGGCATCTGTCACCAACTTATTAATTAATAATCAGTATATTAACCCCAAAAGCGTAACAGATGACAGATGTTTTTGTAAAAAAATTAAATGATTATCCGCATAATGTCCTATTATAAATTCTGGATTTGAAGTCG
>JAJPZJ010000123.1 GCA_021204405.1 Tannerellaceae bacterium
TAACTCCGATTTCAAATCCAGAATTTATAATAGGACATTATGCGGATAATCATTTGTATAAACACTCCCGCTCCACCAGCAAGATAGGTGCATCCGGGTTACCTGTACCTAAATACAGGGAATTAGCTTTACAATACGCATATAATTCTTTAAATTCGTCTCTATATTTATACTTCATTTTTACACATACTACCAGTTAAGTGTTAAACCAATTTATTTTATATATTTACAATATAATAATAAATCAAAATGTTCCTGCTTATATGGATAAACAATATAAGGAAGTAGTTCCTACATGTGACCCAAACTATACTATCAGGTTCTGCACAGACCGGCTTATTATAAGGGATGTAACAGAAAATGATTGTACTTATTTACATACCATTTATACAGATCCTGCCGTAATGCGTTTTATTTCTACCGGCAAATATAACTGGACCGAGGAAGAGATCCGTACTAAATATGCCCGGGCAAATATCAATTATCATGCAGGATATGGCCTGTTTGCCATACAGCCGGTCGGCAATCCGGAAGCGATTGGCGAGGCGGGCTTGTTCAATTCTTTTGGAGACCCTTCTGTGCTGGAGCTGGGATATATACTTAGCCGCCACTGGTGGGGCAAAGGGTATGGGAAAGAGATTTGCCAGGGATTGGTTGCTTACTGCCGTGATATATTACATATCCGTAAGGTGGTTGCCCGGATGTATGCAGCCAATATAGCTTCGGTAAAGCTATCGGAAGCCGTGGGTATGATAAGGGTTGAGGCAGGTATTACTCCCGACGGGAAAGAGTTTTACCGGTACGAAAGGAAGCTGAACTGACAGTCGGTTTACCAACGCATATTTTCTACTGTCCAGGTCCCTTCGTATGTTACTGTTACACGGTTAATCGTTTCAGCAGGATATAATTGCTGGTAACCGGCAGTTAGATCAAATGTCAGCACGCAATTGACATTTGCCTCACTGGTTTCGGTTATCGTAAAATTATAACTCAGTTCATCGGTAACCAGGTGGGTAGCTGCCGGGCCATACCCATCCGAGGTAAAAGTATCTGTTATAGTAGTACTTGGTACAGCGGCTACTGATCCTTCCGGAATTATAAAGGTTATATAATCAACTTCTCCCTGCAGAAATGCCGTATATTTGAATTTAAATAGGCTCACATACTCTTTCCCCGATGGGAGCCATGTAGAATTTTGAAGATCTTCCAGGATAGCCACATCCATATCCGGACTCCCTGTCTCTACCGTATAAACAGGCGATGGATAAAATAATAGTAAACGGCATATGAAGTATTTACATTAATGTAAAACGGTAAAATCAGCCTTTCCTGCTCGCCACTCTTACTCATTACCCCAATATATTTCTCTTCCAAACCTATTGATTTAGCCACTACCTGGTATTGCAGATATCCTTCCTGGTCGCTCTCAATACTTTCTAACTTCCCATCGGTCATGATTGAATAATCTTCTTTTTCTTCAATATAAAACCTGAGCGTATCACCAATAGCTAACCGGATCTCTTCTTCTTCATCTATCGGAAATTTGGTAATACTTCCTTCACGGATATAAAAAATATCTACATCTACCTTCATACGTTCTTCTTCACCGGAAATAGTATTATCTGTATCCTTTTCGCTGGAGCAACAAACAGTGGTAAATAATATAGCTAAGAAAGTAAGTATAGTAAACTTGTTATTCATAAGTAGTAATTATTCTATTAAACAGTATTTTCCGTAGTTACATATAAAACAAACGGATAACCGGATGAATAGAAAATAAAATCTACCAAAGCACAGAAAATTTTCTATAAACAAGGAGTTTTAGCAGATGAAAAGGCTCTTACTTATCTGTTAGCAGCCCGAATTTACCCAGTAGGGTATTACCTGCGGATACCGAAAGCCCGATCGTTTTCAGATCACCGGGTACAAATATGCGGCCGGAAAAAACCTGCCGGGCTTCGGCTGTATAGGAAGCTTTACGGGTAGCCAGTTTCTTATCTTCTGTATGATAAAGTACGAGGTGCTGTATGTTAAGCTGAATACGAATAATTTCATTATTTATTAATAAAAATAAGAAAACCGAGTTCCCCGCGCAGACGGGGACCGCATAAAAAGTAACCGTTTCAATTATATAAATAGAAATAGTCTGTCTGTTTTAATGCGATCCCCGCCTGCGCGGGGAACTCAGTCTTTGTTACAATCAGGGGAAAACAACAGAACGAGCCATCCGGTTGGATAACTCGTTCTTATCATTATTATTCTTCTTCCCGTTAGTTACGGAATACTAACTGATCCCTTTCCACATCAATCGTGATCGGATGGGCATTATCCACCTGCCCGGCCAGCAGTTGTTTGGATAATTCATTCAATACATACCGCTGGATTACCCGTTTGACAGGACGTGCACCAAACTGCGGGTCGAAGCCTTCGCGGGCAATGTAACGCAGGGCTGCATCCGTAAATTCGAGGGCAATGCCGTTTTTAGCCAGCGAGCGTTTTACACTATTCAATTGCAGGCGTACGATCTGGCCGATCTCTTCCTGGTTGAGCGGTGTAAACATGATGATCTCGTCGATGCGGTTGAGGAACTCCGGACGGATATTCTTCTTCAGTAATTCCAGTACCTGTATTTTGGTTTCATCTACTACCTGTTCGTGGTTTTCGGGAGTCATCTTCTCGAAATTTTCACGGATTAGGGAGGAGCCCATATTGCTGGTCATAATAATGATCGTATTCTTGAAGTTTACGATCCGGCCTTTGTTATCGGTCAGCCGTCCGTCGTCCAATACCTGTAACAGGATATTGAATACATCGGGGTGAGCCTTTTCGATCTCATCAAACAGTACTACCGAATAAGGTTTGCGGCGTATGGCTTCCGTAAGCTGTCCGCCTTCGTCGTAACCCACATATCCCGGAGGAGCACCAATCAGGCGGGTGGCACTGAACTTTTCCTGGTATTCGCTCATATCGATGCGGGTCATCATATTCTCATCGTCAAACAAATATTCAGCCAGTGCTTTAGCCAGCTCGGTTTTACCCACCCCGGTTGTACCCAGGAAGATAAACGAGCCGATCGGGCGTTTAGGGTCCTGCAAGCCGGCCCGGCTACGGCGTACCGCATCGGCAATAGCCCCAATAGCCTCTTCCTGCCCGATCACACGGGTATGCAGTTCAGACTCCAGGCGTAGCAGCTTATCTTTTTCACTCTGCATCATTTTGTTTACCGGTATACCAGTCCAGCGTGATACGACATCGGCAATATCTTCACTGTCTACCTCTTCCTTAATCATCGCCTGTCCGGCCTGCATTCGGTGGAGCTGTTCCTGTACCTGTACAATCTCCTCCTCTTTGGCTTTAATGGTACCATAACGAAGTTCGGCCACTTTACCATAGTCGCCTTCCCGCTCTGCACGGTCGGCCTGGTATTTGAGGTCTTCAATATCCACCTTATTCTGCTGGATCTTGTTGATCAGTGCCCGTTCGCTTTCCCATTTCGCTTTCTGTTTGGTTTCCTCCTCCTTCAGGTTGGTGATCTCCTGGGTAAGCTGTTCCAATTTAGCTGTATCATCCTCGCGTTTGATAGCTTCCCGCTCAATCTCCAGTTGCTTGATACGGCGTGATATTTCGTCGAGCGATTCAGGCACGGAGTTGACCTGTAGCTGTAACCGGGCAGCTGCTTCGTCCATCAGGTCGATCGCCTTATCGGGCAGGAAGCGGTCGGTTATGTAACGGGATGAAAGTTGTACGGCCGAAATAATGGCATCGTCTTTAATACGTACCTTATGATGGTTTTCGTACTTCTCTTTCAGTCCACGCAGGATCGAGATGGTATCCAGTTCATCGGGCTCATCGACAGTAACGATCTGAAAACGGCGTTCGAGCGCTTTATCTTTCTCGAAATACTTTTGGTATTCATCCAGGGTGGTAGCACCGATCGATCGTAGTTCACCCCGTGCCAAAGCAGGTTTGAGGATATTAGCGGCATCCATTGCCCCATCGCTTTTACCGGCTCCCACCAGCGTATGGATCTCGTCGATAAAGAGAATGATCTCGCCATCCGACCGGGTTACCTCGTTAACTACCGATTTCAGGCGTTCTTCAAATTCACCTTTATATTTAGCGCCGGCAATCAGCGCACCCATATCCAGCGAGTAGATTTGTTTACTTTTCAGGTTTTCAGGTACGTCGCCCCGGATAATACGGTGTGCCAGTCCTTCGGCAATGGCTGTTTTACCTACACCGGGCTCACCGATCAGGATCGGGTTATTCTTGGTACGGCGGCTTAGGATCTGGCGCACACGGCGTATCTCGTCGTCGCGTCCGATCACCGGGTCGAGCTTACCACTCCGGGCACGCTCATTTAGGTTGATAGCATACTTACCCAGGGCGTCGTAGGTATCTTCGGCCGACTGGCTGGTTACCTTATTGCCCTTACGCAGTTCTTCAATAGCTTTACGCAAGTCCTGCTCGGTCATACCGGCATCTTTCAAAATCTGGGATGCGGTACTCTTTTCGGTAAGCAGTGCCAGGAAGATAGGCTCAAGGGAAACATACTGGTCGCCCATTTTACCGGAGTAATCTACTGCTTTCTGCAAAACAGCGTTACTCTCTTTAGAGAGATAAGGTTCACCACCCGATACCCTGGGGTAAGATTGGATCTGGCGGTCAAGGATCATATTCAGGTTCTGTGCATTTATCCCCAGTTTCTGGAAGATAAAATTGGTAACACTCTCACCCGTCATAATGACAGCCTTCAGCAAATGCACCGGCTCAATCACCTGCTGGTTATTCTGGGTAACCAACTGGATCGCCTGTTGCACAGCCTCTTGGGCTTTGATAGTGAAATTATTCAAATTCATTCTTTTATATCTCCTTTCATATATCTTTTCGTTAGTTATATCTGGTAATAGGAATACAAATTAAATGCCATTAAGAATAAATGACAAATTGACACAACTCCACTCCATACACTCAGGTAGCGGCAAACACAACAGGATTATCGGCATGTGCCAGGATATAAGAGGCCGGCGTAGGATGTACCGGCGAAAAACCCTGCATCAATTGTCCCAGTACACCGGCTTTCCCTTTTCCCAGCAGCGGTACCAGCAGCGGGCTACCGTTCAGGAGAAAAGGGCCGCTCATGGTCACCCGCCGTTGGCCGCTTACCGGATGCCGGGCGATCGCATAAGGTCTGCGCTCCATTAATAAGCCCGGTTGATTAGGGAAGATGGAGACCGTGTGCATATCATTGCCTATCCCCAGGATAATACAATCATAGAAAGGAAGACCTTCACGTTTGGGCAATAAGGCACATACGAGGTCTGAATAATAACGGGCTTCTGCTTCGGGTATCTCCTCTCCTTTGATCCGGTGGATATATTCGCCCGGCACCTGAAGCGGATTGAAAAACAGGGCTTCGGCATGTTCGTAATTACTATCCGGACCCGCGCAGGAGGGACACAACGCTCGTCTACCCAGAAATAGCGGATCTGTTGCCAGGGCAAACGCTCGCGGTACTCACTGGCCCAGAGGGCAAACATGGCTTTGGCACTATCGCCTCCGGAGAGGGCCAGGTTAAAAATACGGCTTCCTTTTTCCTTTACCAGCAAAGCCAGCCGGTTGGTCAGGGCACGGAGTGCTTCCGTGCTGTCGGGATAATTATCAATCTGCATAGGTATAGTTATTTTTTATTCACACGGACATGCTTCGGGTATAGCAATGAGGCGGATTTTCTCCACCGGTCCATCCTGCCCGGGCGGATAATAGTATAAACCCTTATCTCCTTTCTTTTTCCACCATGCCAGAACAGGGTCGATAAACTTCCAGCTGGCTTCGAGGGCATCGCTACGGGAATAGAGGGTAGAATCCCCCAGCATAGCATCCAGCAATAGCCGCTCATAGGCATCGGGTAATGAGTCTTTGGTAATAGAATCGTACCGGAAGTCCATACTTATCTGTTTAACACGGAAACCGGCTCCCGGTATCTTCAATCCGAATTTCAGTGAGATTCCTTCATCAGGCTGGATACGGATGACCAGTTTATTACAAGAGCCTCCCGAGCACTGCCCGGCAAAGAGCAGATGCGGGGTAGCCTTGAAATGGATGATTACTTCCGAATTCTTTTCGGGTAGTTTTTTACCGGTTGACAAAAAGAAAGGTACCCTACTCCACCGCCAGTTGTCGATATAAAACTTCATGACAACGAAGGTTTCGGTTGTCGAACCGGGCGTTACATCTTTTTCTTCCTGGTAACCTTCATACTGTCCGCGTACCACATACTTATCGATTTCTTCGTCTGCATAGGGACGTACGGCACGGAACACTTTCACAATTTCGTCGCGGATCGGTTCAGGATCAAATACAGCGGGCGACTCCATGGCTACAAAACCCATCAATTGCATCAGATGGTTCTGGATCATATCACGCATAGCGCCTGATTTGTCGTAGTATTTACCCCGTTCTTCTATACCGATCGATTCGGATACATTGATCTCCACCGAATCGATATAATGCCGCCCCCACAAAGGTTCGAATATACCATTAGAGAAACGCAGTACTAGGATATTCTGTACGGTTTCTTTACCCAGGTAATGGTCGATCCGGTAAATCTCATCTTCGTGGAAGATGGCAGTAAGGCGGCAGTTTAGCTTTTGGGCAGTCTCCAGGCTGGTGCCAAATGGCTTCTCCACTACAATCCGCCGCCAGCCACCGGCAGTGGTAGCACGGTTCATATGGTTCTGTTTGAGTGCAGTTGGTACCAGCTCGTACATAACAGGCGGAGTAGCCAGGTAATAAAGAATCCGGTCGGGTATCTGGTTGTCGCGGACCACAACATTTATTTTCTCACGCAGGTGCGCATATTCGGCCGGGTTAACTGAGTTGAAAGAGACATAATATACTTTCGCCAGGAAAGCATCCAGTTCAGCCTCATCAATCTCCCCATGTTTTTCTCTGCCCGTATATGGTTGCCCTGATCCTGCCGGAAAGCTTCGTCGGTATATACCGTGCGCGATGCCCCCAGGATAGCAAAATGAGCAGACAACATCCGGCGGCGGTGCAATTCGAAAAGCGACGGCATAAGCTTGCGCTCGGTCAGGTCGCCCGAAGCTCCGAAGATAACTAGTAACTGGTCGGATGGATATCTCATAACAGTCTTGGTTTAACGGTTGTATACAGTAGATACATTTTCGCTTCCCACACCATTCCAGTCGGTATGGAAGAAGGTACCCTGCGGCTGGTCTGTCCGTTCGTACAGGTGGGCACCGAAGAAGTCGCGCTGTGCCTGGATAAGGTTGGCTACCGAATGCAAGGTACACAGTCCGTCAAAATAACTGAGTCCCGAACTCATACCCGGCACCGCTATGCCCCGGAGGGCAGCCTGCGACACAACTTTCCGCCAGGCGGGCAGGCAGGCACTGATCTTTTCGCGGAAGAAGGTATCGAACAACAGGTTTTCCAACCCTTTATTAGTTGCATAGGCATCGGTTATTTTCTGTAGGAATACCGAACGAATAATGCACCCTTTACGCCAGATCTTAGCGATGGTTCCACAATCCAGTTCCCATTGATATCGGTTGGAAGCACGGATAATCAGTGAGAATCCCTGGGCGTACGAGATCAGTTTGGCGGCATACAAAGCCTGCCGAACCTCTTCCGGGGTTACTGCTAAAGGAGTGGCCTCTGTCTGGTCGGTAGCATACAGCCGGGAAGCTTCCGTGCGTTCGGCATACAAGGCCGATAAAAGACGGGCATATACAGCCTCGGTAATCAATGTAAGCGGATCGCTCTCGTCGAGTGCTGTCATTACCGCCCATTTACCGGTGCCTTTCTGGCCGGCTACATCCAGAATATGATCGATCAGGGGGCTTCCGTCGGCATCTTTCACTCCCAAAATACGGGCGGTAATCTCGATCAGGTAGCTTTCCAGTTCCCCTTTGTTCCACTCACTGAAGGTATCCACCAGTTGGTTCAGGTTCATATGAAGTCCATGCCGGAGGAGTGAATAAGCTTCGGCGATCAGTTGCATATCGCCATATTCAATCCCGTTATGTACGGTCTTTACAAAATGGCCGGCTCCTCCCCGTCCGATCCATTGGCAGCAAGGTGTCCCATCATCTAGTTTAGCTGCAATAGCCTGCAAGATATCGCTTACCATCGGCCACGCCTCGGGCGATCCGCCGGGCATAATAGAAGGGCCTGTCAGGGCGCCTACCTCGCCTCCCGATATACCGGTACTGATATACCAGAGACCATTGTCTTCCACTTGCTTAACCCGGCGTTCAGTGTCGTGGAAATCGGAATTACCTCCATCAATAATCACATCACCCAGGGTAAGGAAAGGGACTAACTGGGAGATCACATCGTCTACAGGGTCGCCAGCCCGTACCATCATCATTATTTTGCGGGGCATTTTGAGCGAGCTTACCAGCTCTTCAATGGTATGCGTGCCAATGAAATTCCTGCCGGCAGCCCGCCCGGTCATAAAGCGTTCTACCACTCCTTCTTCGCCGGGTGCATTCCGGTTATATACGGCCACCCGGAAGCCTTTGCTTTCCATATTCATGGCGAGGTTCTCGCCCATTACGGCCAGCCCGATCATTCCTATATCTGCTAATTCCATGTTGGTATGTTTTTTTTCGCGGTTATCTGGTTTATCTTATATCCATCGGGAGTTTACCTGTATTGCGCCTGAACCAGCGTGTAAATGTGTCGTGGTTGGAAAAGCCAAGCATGGTGGCAATCTGACCCGGACGCAGGTTGGTTTTGGTAAGCAGGTCGTTGGCTTCGAACAACACATATTTACTAATCCATTCGGCTGCCGACATATCCGAGTAGCGGCGGCAATAGTTATTCAGTTTCAGGGTACTTACTTCCAGTTTTTTCGGCATAGAAATAGGCCGGCGAGTGATGGTAACGGCTTATCAGGCGTGCAAAGTTACGCAAGATAGCCGGCACACCCGTATCTTTATTTCCGGAAGCTTGAACCGGATTCTGTATACTGATAATCAGGGCACGCAGCAACGATTCAACCACCCGGACACGTACCTCGCGCACTTTATTTATTTCCGTATCGATCAGTTGGATAAGTGTAGTCAATTCGTCGATCTCGGCCGAACGGAGCTTCCTGAAATAGAGGCGCTGGCGATTCACGAATATACTTTCGGATACATAAATAATAGTCCCTTCAAATTTGGTTTTGGTAAGCGGTTCGACCGTATCTATATCGGTACTGGATGCGAGCAATATATAATCCGGTGATATTTCACACCGCTCGCCACTTATTTTACATATCAGTTTTCCGGCAACGCACCAGGCTAATAGTGTACCGCGCTCGTCAGGCAACGCAGGAAACGACTCCGTACCGGAGAAATGGTATATTTTCAGATATTGTTCAAGATTTAGTTCTGCTACTGATACCGTATAATAGAGATCAGCCGGAAAGACTTTTTTTATTTCCATAGTTAATGATTGATAACGTATTACACTTTTGGTATTAAATACTTAAAGGCTTTTTTAAGTTTAACCGGGCACGTTTTAATAACACTTTACTATTTTTTTAAACTATGCCTCTGGGTTTTTAGTTTTATATTTGTATCCGGAAGTGAACAGTTAAAACAACATGGAACTAGCATTCAAACCAATTACAATAGACGATAAAGCACTGATCACCTCATATACGTACCTTTCTGCCTATCGAAACTGCGATTTTGCATTTGCGAATATGTGTAGCTGGCGTTTCCTGTGTGGGAGTGAGTTTACGGTTATCAATGGCTTTATGGCGATCCGGTTCCGGATCGAACACAATTCACAACTGGCCTATATGATGCCTGCCGGAAAAGGCAACCTCAACGATATTATTCCGCTGCTTGAGGAAGATGCCCGGCAGCAGGGAAGTGAATTCTGCCTAATAGGAATTACCCCGAAGGCTAAAGTAAAATTACAGGTGGAAATGCCGGGCTACCTATCCTTCCTGCCCGAACGCGATTATTTCGATTATATCTACCTGCGGGAGAACCTTGCTACATTAACGGGCAAGAAATACCAGTCGAAACGAAACCATATCAATAATTTCAAAAAACAATATGCTTACAGGTATGTACCCATTACCAGTGAGATCATTGACCAATGCCTGCAATTACAGTGCAAATGGTATCAGGCCAACTGGACGGAAGAGGATGCGGACGACCTGCATGACGAACGCTGCTCCATGGTATATGCGTTAAATAATTTCCAGGCGCTTGGCCTCGAAGGGGGCGCTTTATGTGTGGATGGGAAAGTAATCGCTTTTACCTACGGAAGCCCCATCAATCCGGATACATTCTGCGTACATGTAGAGAAAGCCGATGTGAATTATGAAGGAGCGTATACAGTGATCAACCAGGAGTTTGCCTCGCACATTCCGGAGCAATATACCTATATCAACCGTGAAGAAGACCTGGGCATCCCGGGACTACGCCAGGCTAAGCTTTCCTATAAGCCGATTATCCTGTTGGAAAAATATGCTGCAACCAGGAAAGTTTAATTTTGTTATTTAAAGAAAACAGTTAGTTATGGATAAGCAACAGGTTATTGATTTGTGGAAAACTTCGTTTAACGATTCCGATGAGTTTATCGATCTCTATTTCACACAGGTATACAAACCGGAAAATACCCTGGTAGCCGAAAAGGATGGCCGGGTAGTTGCTGCTTTGCAAATGTTGCCTTACACCATGACATTCTGGGGGAATGAAATACCGGTTGCCTATATTGCCGGTGCCTGTACAGCGCCGCAGGAGCAGAATAAAGGTTTGATGCGCGAATTACTGGAAAGTGCTTTCGCCGAGATGGAACGCCGGGATATTCCACTTACCGTACTGGTGCCCGCGGCCGACTGGTTGTTCGATTATTACCGCCGGTCAGGTTATACCGAAGCATTCGATCAATCCGCCCGGATGTACACCTATACCGGTACAGCCATCCAATTGCCGGAAGTCATTGTAACACCGGCCCGCATCCTGGAACTCAAAGATTATTATCCTTATTTTGACAAAAAGATGAAAGAGCGTAATTGCTGCCTGCAACATACGTTCGACGATTTTAACACTATCTTCCAGGATTTGCAACTCAGCAACGGACAGCTACTGGTGGCATTGGATATACAACGGCAACCAGTCGGGATGGCTTTCGTTTTACCTCCCTACGAAGATCATACATTGATTCCGGGCGAAAAGGCTATTGTAAGGGAATTACTTGCCGATACGGAAGAAATAAAAGCACTCCTCCTACAGGAAGCGGCTATCCAGAATAACGCCAACCAGGTACTTTACTATAGACCTCCGGTAGCCGGCGATTCACACCGCAAAGGTATGGCACGCATAATTAACCGCAACCGGCTGACCGACCTGTTTATAGCCGCTAATCCCTGTAATGGTTTTACCCGGGGAGAACTGGAAATGATGGACGATACCTCCCTCCTGCACCTGCTGGTTAACTATCCGGACAGGACAGGGTACATGAGCCTGTTTTTCGAGTAACAGCGATTGGTTTATTTCCTGATCCTGTTCCAATAGTCGTTCACCGACTCTTTTACCTCTTTGTGCAGCAGCAGGATACCCAACAGATTGGGAACCGTCATCAGCGCGACGGTGATACCCGAAACGATCCAGACAATCGTTGTGTCGGTAAAAGAGGCTATAAAGAATCCGAGTACATATACAATCCGGAAATAGTTTACATACTTTGTTCCCCAAAGGAAGGTTACGGCACGATCGCCATAATAAGCCCAGGCTACTGCGGTGGTAAAAGCAAACAATAACAGGCAGATAGGAACAATAAACTGCCCCCAGTCTCCTAAAACTCCCTTTTTAAAAGCCTCGGTAGAAAGAGGTGCCGAATGCAGCAACGATTGCCCGGTAAGATACACCCGGCTATCTGTAAGCGCAGCCAGTTCGAACCTTCCGTTCGTTACCGGCAGACTACCGGTAAATAACTCATTACCGGTATATACCTGGATACCATCCGCAAAGGAACGGGCATGCAAAAGGGTAACCTCATTGGTGCTGATGCTTCCCTCCACTACTTCCAGCCGGCCGGTAAACAACGGTAGCGAAGTAAATCCCATAATATGCTGTGAGACCTGTGCTTTGTGCGCAGGGTCAGCTTCGTTATAACTTCCGGCCAAAACAAGTACATCTGTTTGCTGGAAGCAGTTATCAAACTTTTCATTCCATGCTCCGGAAGAAAGCAGCACCATCCCGGTAAGGAAACAGATCAGGATCGTATCCAGGAAAGGTTCAAGCAGGGCAACCATTCCTTCCGATACAGGCTCTTTGGTTTTGGCGGCGGCATGGGCAATCGGTGCCGACCCCTGCCCGGCTTCGTTCGAGAAAAGTCCCCGGTTCACTCCCCGGTTAAAAGCCCAGGCCAGTGTTGCGCCCATGAATCCACCGGTTGCAGCCGTACCGCTTACAATTCCCGAAAACATAGCAACCAATGCAGGCCAGATATTCTCATAATTGTATACCAGCACACTTATGGCCCCTCCTATATAGATCATTGCCATCAGGGGCACCAGGCGTTCGGCTACCTTAGCAATCCGTTTGATTCCACCGATAATAATCAGTCCCAGCAGCACGGAAAGGACGGCTCCGGTTATATAATACTTAAGCCCGAAAGTTGCGAACATCGCATTCGATATACTATTGATCTGGGGCAGGCAACCCGTACCAAAAACCGAAAAGATAGTTGCTATGGCAAAAAGGATAGCCAGCCAGCGCATATGCAGGCGATTCTTCATATAATACATAGGCCCACCTGCCATTGTACCATCAGCAGTCTGTTCGCGGTATTTGTGCGACAGGGTTACTTCAACCATTTTGGTAGTCATCCCTAAAAAAGCGGTTACCAGCATCCAGAAAAGAGCCGAGGGACCACCCAGATGAATAGCCAGCGCAACGCCGGCAATATTACCGGTTCCCACTGTACCGGAAAGGGCGGTTGAAAGTGACTGGAAATGAGAGGTATCTCCTTTATCGTTTTTATTGTCATATTTTCCGCTCAGGACTTTCCAGGCATGCCCGAAAAAGCGGATCTGCGGAAAGCGCAGATAAAGGGTAAAAAAGAGGCCGGTTCCCAGCAATGCCAGCACAAACTATTGGGAACCTCCAAAATTGGCGTCAATCAGGTTAAGTATATTCGTTATTTCCTGCATACGGTTATTTCTTCTGTTAAAATGGCCGCAAGATAGGAATAAAAAGAATCAAAAAGAAACATTGGTTTATCAATAAACGTCTTTTAATACACTTTTCAATACAAAAAACATCAAATAGGCACATTTTCCTTTCCTGGGCCAGAGAAGAACCGGAAACTAATAAGATTAATTTATTTCCGGTTTATAGAACATGTTTTAACAAAAAACTATACTTTTGGGAGGCTAAAAAGTATAGTTACAAGAAACTAGTCTGTTCCCCGCGCAGGCGGGGACCGCATCAGCACAGACAGGAAATTTATTCCCAGCCGAAACGGACAGTTTTAGTGCGATCCCCGCCTGCGCGGGGAACAGAGGCTTTTTAACCAAACAAATTCTAACGTGTTTTTATTTCTTACTTATTCAAATGATGAAAAAACTATTACTAACTTTTATCCCACTATTTATTTCATTAGTGGTATTGGCACAGGAGCGTACTTACTGGCCCTATTATTACCAACGTACTACCCTGTTTGAAGTGCTGCCGGTTTATCCGGAAGATATTATTTCTTAGGAAATAGTATTACAGATGGTGCTGAACGGTTTGAGTTGTTTAACGACAAACGAATAAAGAACCGGGGAATCAGCGGAGATACGGCGTATGGAGTATACGACCGACTGGATGCAATTACCAGCGGCACCCGGCCAAGATTTTCCTGTTGATCGGCACAAACGATATGTCACAGGCCGTGCCGGTGGATAGCATTGTTAACCGTATCAGTATGATTACCCGGAAAGTTAAGGCTGATTCGCCTGCAACAAAGCTCTATATCCAAAGTATCCTCCCGGTAAACGACCATTTTAATATGTTCACCAGTCATACCTTACGCGGGGAAGTGGTAAAGGAAATCAACCGGAAACTCATCGCACTGGCCGAACGTGAGGGAGTTAACTACATAGACCTCTTTTCTCACTTTACAGAACCCGGTAGCGATAAAATGGACATCCGCTATACCAACGACAGCCTCCACCTCAACGGCGAAGGTTACCTGAAATGGGTAGATATTGTTAAACCGCTGATTGAAGAGTAAAAGGATACCTGCCGGTAAAACTCAGCCTGTGGAAGGTATAGTCCGGATTTTATCAAAACATTATTATTCCTATCTTTGTATTAATTGTAATGAATATGGAAAGTAAAAGAGATATCTGGACAGCTATTCAAGAAGAAACAGACCTTTATAACAGGCTGAATATTCATGAGGTGGTAGATCACGACAAGTTTTACCTGTATTCTATTATTGCCCATTCCACAGCCCTTGAAGGTTCTACACTAACAGAGCTCGACACGCAATTGTTATTGGATGAAGGAATAACCGCAGGAGGGAAACCTCTTATATATCACCTGATGAATAAAGATTTGAAAGATGCCTACGATTTTGCCCTGGAAAAGGCAAAAAAACAAAACATCTATCTCCCCTGCTTTCCTTAGAGAACTGAATGCACATGTGATGAGATCTACAGGTGGGGTGATGAATAATGTACTTGGTAGCATCAACTCCGCCAAAGGTGATTTCCGCCTATGTTCGGTTACTGCAGGACCGGGTGGTGATTCTTATATGGATTTTCGTAAAGTGCTGGGGTATGTAGAGCAATTATGTAAGGAGCTGAATCAAAGACTGGAAAAAGTGGAAACGCTAGAGGATATCTATAATCTCAGTTTCGATGCCCATCTGAATCTGGTTACCATCCATCCGTGGTTAGATGGTAACGGCAGAACGTCCCGGCTTTTAATGAACTATATTCAATATTATAAAGAGGTAATTCCAACCAAAGTAAACAGGGAAGAAAAAGCAGCCTACATCCAGGCTCTTGACCGATTACGAAAAGAAGAAACCAATCTCCCTTTCCGCAAATTTATGGTCAACGAACTTCTCAAAACCCTGCAACAGGAAACCGGCAATTATAAAAAAGCCAATCCCGGGGATTGACTTTTTTGTTTTAAGCTTCGGTCTTGGTTATTATTTTGAATAAGAGAATTTCTTCGGGGTGATTGTAGTCTTTTTACTTTTAAAAAGACCCGTAAAGCGTTTAAACTTATCTGCTACATGTACAATGAGCACCCTTATTAATAATGCAAAGTAACGGCTATCCCAAAGAAAAGGAAATAGAGAGAAAAGGGTTGGTATTGGACTATTTGAAGTATTTCTTCCTGAACTGGCCGGGTGACATGTGTGCCACTTTTGTGAAAAGCCGGTTAAAATAGGCATAATCCTCATATCCCAGTTCATGGGCAACCTCCTTGACACTCATACTCGTATGGTATAAAAGACGCTTGGCCTGCAGGATAATTTCATACTGTATCCAGTCGCTTACCGTAAGGCCTGTTGTTTTCTTCACCGCTTCATTCAGGTAGGCGGGCGTAATATTTAACTGGAAGGCATATTCGGCCGGACGCTTCATTGTCTGGTAATTAGCACCCAGGAGAGCTTTGAATTTAAAGGTAATCAGGGTTGTACTTGTATGGATAGGAATAGGAGCACCTTTTTGATAGATTTCAGCAATAATACCTACAAAATAGAATAAAAGATCATGCAGGATAGGCTGCCGGATGTAATCACCTTTCACAGCCAGTCTTTTTTGTATGGCAACAGCGGCATGCTCTAACTCATCTATAGCATCAGGATCTACAGGCATATTACTCTCCTTAAGCAATACTTTTTCAAAAATATGCTTATAATCATCCTTTACAAACACAGGGTCTACAGCCAAAAACCAGCTACGTGCCTGTACATTACTAACCGGGAAGTAAACCTGTCCCGGCAATATACAACGCACCGTCCCTCCTTTTATCTCGTACTCCTGAAAGTCTATCATCATGGTACCCGATCCTTCCCTGAGCATCAGGAAAACATAGTAATCGTCTTTATGGGGATAGGTGATTGCCGGCACAATCGTATCTTCGGTAATATGCCGGATCAGGGCAACTTCGCCTTCAAAGGCTTCGGAGATTTTATGGAGTGGAATGTGATTAGCCATGGGATAGATGTTTCCTGCAAAAATACAATAAAAGAGATGGATGTTATCAATTAATTTTCTTTTCTTCCGTAGAGCTATTAACCTGTTTTTTATTGTTTTAGGCCATCAGGCTATCCAGTTGCTTAGATAAATGATGTTGTTTACAGAGCGGGTTAAAAAGACAAACGCCCCTGATCTCTACGATCAAGAGCGTTCTTTCTACTCTAATTATGAGCTGAGCGAAAATCGTTTTTACCAAAACTTTAATTATCTTTGTTATGAATATAATTCATTCTTTTTATTTGATACAAATGTAAGAAATATTTAACAAAATACCAAATACAGGTAGAAAATATAAGGAATATTAAGAATAACAGGTGATTGATCTGGTACAATATCTTTTGCTTTATAGATAAAAGCATACGTTATCCCCCTGACAATTAAAGATATATACCCGCTTTTTCATAACATTTATATCTATATTATACCTTTCGGATGAAAGGCATAAAGCACACAATTGAAAGCGTTTTTCCTTTCGTTCGAAAGATATAAAATTTATAGTTGAAAGGCATAAAAAAGGATAGGGAGAAATATAAAAAATAAAGATCAGCACGAGACAGAAAAGTGTTAACTGCAAAGCAATCTCCTTTTCTTTATAATAGCTGACAAAAACCATGATCCCACAGCAGGAAGGAAAATAATTAGGAACTATACCAGAAAAGGATTATTTTTGTTTATCTTATAAGAATGTTCTCCTTAATCATTTACAATATCAAATAAACAACAAAACCATGAAAAATCTAACAATTTCTTTTCTGCTGGCAACCATCATTGCTTTAAGTGCCTGTACCGGTAAAACCACCGAAGCAACAGATACTAATCAAACTTACCCTATGTTCTGGACCTGGCTGGATTACCGTCCGGATATGAATTTCGATTCGGTATGTGTAATTTTACAACAAACAGGCATTGATGGAATTATGCTGAATGCCCCTACTCCCGACGATTACCGGGTGGCTATTCCGATTGCCCATACCTATGGCATCGAAGTATATGCCTGGCTATGGACAATGAATCTGGAGCACGACCGCGAAGCTATGCTCAAAGAGCGCCCAGAATGGTTTAGTGTAAACCGCCGGGGAGAAAGCCTGACCGATACAAATGCCTACGTGGATTATTACAAGTTTATGTGTCCCGCCCTCCCGGAAGTACGCGAACATATCAAAAGAAAATACATGCGTATTGCAAAGTTGAGGGGCTAAACGGTATTGCTATCGATTACCACCGGTTTGTAGACGTAGTACTTCCTACTACCTTATGGCCTAAATATGGCATTGTACAGGATAAAGAATATCCAGAATGGGATTATGGATATCACCCGGCTATGCTGGCATTATTCCGGGAAAAGCATGGGTATGATCCGCGTGAGCAGGAAGATCCTTCAACGGATGAACTATGGTTACAGTTCCGCTGCGACCAAATTACCGAAGTTGCCAACGAAATTGCGGATGTAGTACACAGCTATGGAAAGGTAATGGCAGCTTCTCCTTTTCCTACACCTGCCATATCGCGTAAAATGGTGCGCCAGGACTGGGGTAAATGGAACCTGGATATTGTCTTCCCCATGGTATACCATAACTTTTATACAAAAGACGTAAGTTTTATTTCAGATTGCACCATCAACAATGTACGGGATAAAAATCCGAATACCACCTTATATTGTGGTATGACGGCAACCGATGGACAGGAAATGTTTGACTGTATGGATGCAGCCCTTAATAATGGTGCGGAAGGGATAGCGATTTTCACCGTCAACGGACTACGTTCGGCCGAAGTGCGCAACCGCTTTAAAGCCTATACCGATAGTGTAAAAACACTGAAGGCAGCCAATACTTACCCTGTTAATACAGCCGGCAGGAAGGTTAATACCAATCCATTTGAAAACAAAGGTATTATGGACAATATTCATCAGGAAATGACAAAATACATTGAAACTGCTAAAAAACTCCTCTACGTCTACTCTTGCATTAGCCGATTATAAGCTGACCGATGAATATGGGGCAACCAAATGTTATCAGGTAACCGATAACAATAGTAAACTAACTTTTGAGGTTAACTTCTATTTTTATGGCGGGGTAATTTCCGGCTGGAGTGTAGAACCTTCAAAAAAATAACACAAATATGTTTTTAATTCCCCAACATAACCCAAAGTTAGTATTTGGATTAAGTTGGGGAATCAGCTTTCCAAAAAGAATCCTTATGGATTATAATTAGTAACAGCCAGCGTTATTTGCGCATTCGCTGCATCTAATAAAGAACTATCCAACAATCCCAATAAATTAAAGTGGTCTTTTCTGAGGAATGTCCCAGGCATTCACTCAATACCCGTATCGGTATATTTTGCTTTTTCCCTATTGTTGCCCAGCTATGACGAGCCACATGCGTACTTAGCTTTTTCTTTATTCCTGCCATCAATGCTAATTTGCACAATCGGACATTCTGTATACGAAGTGCATTTTCATATTGCCTTCTTGTAGAGTTTCCATCCGGACAAATAATAGGAAACAGATATACCGAGTTAATAACTTCTTTTGCAAAACTTTCCAGAATAGTTTTTAATTCGGGAGTAAGCGTTAATTCTATTACTTGTCCTGTTTTCTTTCTGGAATACCTAAGGATATCACCTTTTATATTGTCTTTACGCAAATAAGCCAGATCTATAAAACTCATGCCGCGTGCGTAAAAACAAAAAAAGAATAACCGCCATGCTCTGTACAAATTTTCAAACTTCCGGTATTTTTTAGAATTGAGTCCAATATTCCATAAAAATCTATCCGGAGCAAGCTGGTGTAACCTTTTTAATTCTTCCAATGACAATGCTCTTTTTTTAGTTTGTGCTATACCTGTATATACATTTGCAAAAGGCTTTTTCTGCTGAGTATCGGGTATACGTTTATCGGCCACAGCCTTATTATAGATCGCCCTCAAATTACGCATATAATAAGATACTGTATTTGGCATTTTATTATTTTGTTTGAGGTAATTTTCAAAAGATCTGATCAATGTATTATTAAGCTGATCAAGCGGAATATCTTCTCCTTTATTAAATCGCACTAAACCTTTTGCCACGGTACGATATGCATTAGCCGTTCGTTCCTGCCCATTTCTATACATATCAGCTATAAGCAACTCTGTATATCCCAACAGTTTACCTTCAGTGTTGCTTTCCCGGTATTTTTTTAATTACTTCATCTACTGTATACCAACCGTTCTTCTCCAAAGATAAAATATAACTATTTATCAACGCTATTTCATATTCTAATTTCCCTGCCATGCTTTCGAGAAAAGTTTTACGTATAGGATTATTTACCGGATAAATAATTTTTTGTTCTTTTTCGTTCCATTCTTCCGGATAAATACGACCCTGACGTAACGTTACAGTTTTTACCCGCCGACAATGAATGACCCGAAGTAACAAACTCCCAGGAGAATGGCCCTTTCCGGAAGAATGACGCAATACCACATTAATTGATGCCATAATTTTATTTTTATATAATGTCTGGCAAAAATACGATATGTCTCCGGAACGTTTGGATTTATTTATCGACGATAAAAAATTCACACTATATGCTTAAATTAAAAGATAAGATTAAGCCCTTAAAAATCATAGGTATTATTTTTTTTATTTACTTTACATATCAGAAATTAATATATTTGTTTTATATCCGACACTTCCTAAGTGCCGGATTTTTTTTTACACAATAACCTCATCTCCTCCCCACAGGACATCTGTATCTTCTTTTCATAGAATGACATATTTTAACCCTTTCTTATTTATAAATATAACTATATGATTCACAAAATCATAGTCCATGTTTTACAAATGTTTTACATTATCGGACCGTCAGAAGATTCAATTAATCATCTCACTCTTTCAAAATTATTATTTGGATAAATTAATCGCACCTTTCCGGCTATAAAAGTTTCACTTTTGTTTTACAAATCAAACTTTATCATTTCCATTAATCGCATAACACACAAATAAACAGAAATATACGGCTGCTTTTTTATTCATCCGGCACTTAGGAAGTGTCGGATAAGGACTTTATGCATTAAAAGCATCCTAAAAAGGATGACAGACAATTAAAGCTCACTAAAACAAGAAAATTAAAATAACAATTTATTTTACAATGAAAATCAACCACTTATTAATCTTTCTGATTTTAATGCCAACTTTCGTACGGTCACAGGAAATAGGTATTAAAACTAATTTTCTTTATTGGACCACTACAACTCCCAATTTATCTGTTGAAATTCCGGTAGCTCCAAAAACTACAATGAGTGTTACGGGTAGTTATAATCCTTTTCAATTTGGAAATAAAACAGCTAATAAAAAATAAAACATTGGATTGTAAAGCCTAAAGCCCGCCGATGGTTGAATGAAAATTTAATGGCCATTTTATTGGTATGCATGGTTTTTACGGACAATATAACGCTGGAGGTATGAAGCTCCCCCTGAATCTTTTTAAGGATATGCGAGAAAGTCGCTACGACGGATATATGACAGGAGCCGGAGTTAGTTATGGGTATCAATGGCATTTAACCGGTAAGCTGAGTCTTGAGGCTCAGTTAGGGATAGGGTATGCCTATCTGAATTATGACCGATACGAATGTCAGAGTTGTGGAGAATTGATTGAATCAGCAGCTAAACACACATTTAGTCCAACCGGCCTTGGAGTTTCCCTTATTTATTTCTTCAGATAAGAAACTCCGAACAACCACAAGAACAATTCATTATTAATAAATTTTATCATTATGAAAACCAACTATCTTTTATTTATCTCTATTTTAGTTTTATTAATTATAGTAAGTTGTAATACACATAGTGAAGATCCTCTTCTCTTAGAGAAACAATCAAAAAAACGTTTCTCTAAAAATAACAGATAACCTTATTACAGGGGGTCTTCCTACCCGTTCAGAAGCAACTCCGGTTACCGGAGCTACAACTATAAAGTTTGGAACAGGTCATTTACTGTTTGTCGTCTCCAATGGAACCATAACGAAGCATATACCTATTAATAATAGTCCAACATCCGATGGAAGTAATATTAATATTACTGATGTTACCACAACAGGAGTCATGGTTTCAAATGTTCCTGCAAGCTCTGTCTATGTCATTGCAGTATCCAATTTACCGACGGAAGTAGAAAGCCGATTTCCTTCTTCACCGGAAAACGCAAATATCACATCCGTTCAAAACCTGGCATTAAATGTAAACCAACTCTCAGATGGTACCGGTGGGGTTGCGGCTATCCCTCTGTATGGTATAGGCAATATTACTAATTCCAGTGAAGAAATGGGTTACTGGGAAACACATGTTGATCTCAGACCGGTAGGTTCACGTTTAGAGATCAAACAGTTCACAGCAGAAAATGATATCAAAGAATACCAGGTAGACGGTATATTTATTAGTAGCTTCTATCAATTTATGAGTATTAGTGGTACCCCTTCTTCCCTCATTCATAAAGGTGAGGAAAACGATAATCACACCAAATATAAAGGAGGAAGTGCCGAATATCCCGATGAATTGCCTTTATGGGATTATAACTCCAGTGGGTTAGGAGTTTTTAATAATACTACACTCGAATATGCTTCAGCTAACATTGGAAATGTATGGGCTTATAATCTCTTTCCTGGGGTAGGAACAAACACAACAAATAAAGATGTTCCACATATTATTATACGTTTAAGTAATATTCAATACGCAGATGGAACAACTGCTACAGGTCCTAAATACCTGACTGTAAAAGGATATAACGGTAATAAGCTTTTTTTCTTTGTAAAAGGGAATGTATATTCCATCAGTAACCTGCAGTTTAATAGTACCAACTTAACCGACAAACTAACAGTTCCCGATCCGGGTACTGATCCGGGAATTAATCCAGGTACTGATCCTAAAGAGGTAGATGTTGATATAACTGTTATTAGCTGGATTGTACAATCTGTTATTGCAGACCTATAATAGCCCATTCTTTTTCCTGCCACAAAAATAAGAAATAATGAACTTCATATTCAAACAAGCTCAACCTTTATTGATTGTATTATGCATACTCTGTACTGGTTGCATGAAGGAAAATATGGATGGGTGTATAAAGGGTGAAAAGATTACTCTTCATTTCAGTTATGTTGAAAATGGAAAAGATGTTTTCCCTGAAAATATACACTCTGTAAATGTGATCACTTTCCGGAAAGATATGAGTTTCCAAAATTCGTATGAAATTACGAAAAACGAACTTAACAATTTCCAGGGAATAAACCTCACCCTTGAACCCGGCAGCTATTATTTTGTTTGCTGGGCAAACCTTTCCGATAATACGAAAGTAAATTTAACACCAGGTATCCCTATGGAAAACTTCACCCTTATTCATGAAGGTTCGGAAAGTGGGGATGCTCTTTTTTATTCGGCCACTACCTCATCCTCATTAAAAATGGGAACTGATCCAAAGATGCTTCAAAGTATAAGTACTTCAAAAGAAAGTAGGAATGAAGTTGAGCTTGAATTCATTTGTAGTTATTGGACTGTAAATGTTTATATCTGTGGGTTTGCTGAGGCAAACAAAGGAACAACTGATCCGACAGTCTGTATAACGGGCTTACCAGAAGGATATAATTATTTATGTAATAATTTTGGAAACGGTTTATCATTTAAGCAACAAGCCAAACCCATAAAAATAGATGCAGGTATAAAGTCTTATACCTCTTTCCTTGTTCCTCAGTTTGATATAAGTGATTCCATTTTTATAAATATAATCCAAAGCTCTACAGGAACTACTGAATATCAGATCGACCTGCAGGATTTTCTTATCCAGAATAATCTTATTCCGGCAAAAGGGATGAAAGCAGAAATTGATATTGAAGTAGATTTTACAGGTAGTATGGTATCCATTACCGTTTCAGAATGGAATAGAGGAAGCATATCGCCGGTATTATAATAAAAATAATAAAATGAAATTTATAAAATGAAAGTATTAAGAATAAATATAACTCCGCCACTACTGCTACTACTTGTGGCTTTTATATTACAATCCTGCAATGATACGATCTACAATCAGACAGAGATTGAAAATGGAGAAGGTGAAACCTGGGTAAATCTTTCTATAACTTTGCCCGGAAATGTACCTCCGGCAACACGGGCATTAAATACAACAGACGAAAACCATGTCGAATCTATCGAAATTCTTGTATTTAATACGGGAGGAAACTATCTTTATACTGCTATCGGAGAAATATAACAACAGATCAGGCAGATAGCCGCAAGAAATCATTCAAAGTAAAACTTCGGCAAGGGACGTTTGACCTGATGGTTTTAGCCAACTCCGGTAAATATATAATAAGTAGTTTCGGAGGAGAAATACCTGAAAATACCTCCCGTAGTACAATTATAGAAACACTGACTGTAACCAATAGTGGTAAATGGGATACAGACAACGTTGGTATGGCATTTCATATACCTATGTGGGGAATAGTAGAGAATATTACTATTAATAATTCCACCAACTTAACCCATGCCAGTGGTAGTGATATAAAACTTTCACGAATGATAGCAAAAATAGATATACATGTAGGAAATGAAGCACAAAAGAATTTTAAATTAAAATCGATCCGTTTATATAACCGGAATACATCAGGACGTATTATACCAGACCTGTCAAAATGGAATGCTTCAACTGAGCGGGTAACAGATGTAAGTTTACCTGCAAATCCGGGTAAACCTTCAAACCCATTGACAGATTATCTGGATTATTCACTCACAACAGCAGATATAGCATGCTTAAATGAAATTTATACCTTCGAAGCCCGTAAGGGGGTTAATACTACAGACTATACCGAAAATACCTGTTTAGTTATCGGAGGAGAGTATACCGAAGATAATACAACATGGAAAAAGTATTTTTATCGGGTTGATTTTGCTAACAATAAAGACGGCTCTATCTCTTACCTGGATTTACTCAGAAACCATCGGTATGATGTTATTGTAAATAGTGTTTCAGGCCCGGGATATGAAGACGAGGAGGAAGCATTTAAAGCACATCCGGTCCATATTGAAACAAGTATTATAGACTGGGTAAATGCAGAAATGGAAGATGTTTGGTTTGATGGTCAGTATTATTACAGTGTAAGTCCTCTTGAAGTAAATTTTTGGGTAAATGAACTCAAAGACAATCAACTAAAGATAAGGATAGATTATCCAACCTGGTCATATACTGTTACCGACTCAGAAACCGAAGGTAATAAAGTAGACTGGCTTAAGGTTACATCTCACGAAGAAAATAAAAAATACACCGGTTCTTTATCCGGAAATTATCTTGTATATGATGTAACCCACAATGATTCGAATACTTCACGTACAGCCTATATCCATATAACCGCCGGAAGGTTTACCATGCATGTTAAAATACAACAATATGCCTGGTACATTGATAAAATCTACATTTCTCCAACCGGAATAATACCTGCAAAAGGAGATATACGTACAGTTACCATTGAAGGATATTTCGATGACACACAGGTTAGAGCCTGGAATGTTACAGATGACTGTTTTATTACAGGTAGTACGGTTTCTGCCGATCCTGTTTCGGCAAACACAACTTTATCCATTCCTCTCTTATGGAATCCATATGATATAACCCAGCCCAGAGACATTATTGTTGCTTTTGAATACTTCAACTCAAATCAATGGAAACTGATTCGTAGCGAAGAGCAGGAAAGTTATTATATCACTTTCACCTGTAGCCATATAGATGGGAAAGAAATTGATAGCGATGGCGAGACATATACAGTAAATGTATGGGGATATTATCCGGATGTTAGATTCAGGACATGGGATGAAACAGCGAAAAAACAACTGTCAATAATTATTTTCACTACCGCTACTACTCCACAAAATTCACCTGATTCAAAATATATTCAGGTGCCGGCAAATGATAGTGGAAAAGAAAGAATGATTACCATGCAATATTCGATAGATAATGGTGTCACATGGATTAACAGTTCATCTGGTTTACAACCTATTCCGGTAATTAAACATATTATTCTAAAATCTACCGGACGCCTTGTTGCACTTGAAGATGTAAGCGGTACAAAAACCTGGGCAGAAGCTATGGGTATAGCAACCAGCTATAACAGTAAATTGCTTACAGGAAAAGACAAAGGAACTTATCAAAATTATACTTATACTACAACTACAACCAGCGGCTGCGGAGGCTATTATGAACAATCGACCGACCGGAACAAATGGTTACTGGCTAACCATATTGAACTGCAGGAATTAGCGACAGACTATAACACGTTAAAATCAGGAGCAACTTATTGGAGTAGTACTGAATATTATATTGGTGTTGTATTCGGAGCTACCGGAATTATAGCAAATACAGGAAATGTAAGCAATAAAGATCGTAGTAATAAATTTTATGTAAGATGTGTGAGAGAACCATAATAATATTAATTCAATAAAGTAGAAATAAAAAAGACCAGCATTAATGAAGTGAACAAAAAGTTTTTTGTCCAAAATTTGGGGTTCACTTCAATATCCGGGAATTTTTATTATGAAGAAGTTATCCTTCAAAACTAAAAAAATCTCAATATTTTTTACCTTTGCCATGTGCAATTGTTCTATAACTAAAATCTATTTATTATGGGTAAAGGTGATGTAAAAACGTACAAAGGCAAATTGTTCAGAAAATCCTATGGTAAAAAAAGACCTAGGAACAACGATGTAAAAACCGGAAATACTCCGGCTAAAGAAACCATCAAATAAACGGTGGGTGTAGTTCTACTGAAAATAAATGTTTTTCCGGTAGCTTATTAGTAAGGTTTTCACAAAAAAATGGGTATGCCGGTGTTAGCATACCCATTTTTATATCTTATATATTTTCTTACGGAAGAATCGTTACCCTGCAGGTTGCTGTAAGTTTAGGATCGAGATAGAACCTGCCGGCTTCTACCGAAAGCCCTACCCGCACGGTAGTTGCTCCCGGTGTCATAGCAGTTAGCCGGCCTCTTTCATCAACCTCGGCGATGGGTGTTTCATCCTCTTCAGTGGTTACTCCCCAGAAACAAACAGGACTAACTCCATCAGTAGAATCATAATTAATATGGAATTGATAAACTTCACCCACTCTTAATGTTAATTCACTGGTATCCAAAGAAACAGTTGCCTGGTCAAAATCACTCTCAGTACTACATGCAACAAATGCAATAGCAACCATCATTATTAACATAATTTTCTCATAACTCACCTCTTTTAAATGGTTAGTAGCAATTTTTATTTATACGCTTAACTCGTGGTTAATAGCATAATAAATAATAAGGCGTCAAAGTCTGTACATAATTCTTGACGGTAATATAGGCAAGAAATATGTACAGACAATAAAATAATTAAAAATATAATTAAAATATGTTAATCGTAAATTTTGTGCGGACACATCCATATAAGAGAAAGGAAAAAGAGGGATATTCTTCAATTTTAAATATCTTTGTAGCAAACATAAAAAACCAGACTATATGAAATATATATCTATCTTGCCGCTGCTTCTTACCTGCTTTTCTGTATCTGTAACGGCTCAGCAAAAAAATAGCTGGACCAGCCTGTTTGGCCAAAAACTGGAAAATGCATCTTATAATTCTTCAGCCTGGCACCTTACCGAAGAAGGGATACTAACTGCAGAAAAAGATGATGCTATCTGGACGAAGGAGGAGTATGAGAAGTTTGAACTCGACCTGGAATTTATGACCGATCCGGGTACCAATAGCGGAGTGATAGTATATTGTACGGATATAGAGAACTGGATACCTAACTCGGTAGAGGTACAGATTGCCGACGATCATTATGAAAAATGGGCAGAAAGCCAGCCACATGAACGGTGTGGTGCCATTTACGGGCATCTGGCTCCTAACCGGTTTCCTATAGTGAAAGAACCGGGTGTATGGAACCATATGCGCATACGTTGCAACGGACAACAGATCATGGTCATTTTAAATGGCAGGAAAGTGACTCATATGGATATGGCACTGTGGACTTCGGGAACACATAATCCCGACTCTACCGAAATACCTTCCTGGCTCCCCACCCCGTTTGCCGAATTGCCTACAAAAGGTTACATCGGTTTGCAGGGAAAGCACGGAAATGCAACCATATATTTCAAAAATGTAAAGATCCGTGAAATCAAGCCAAAAGAAGAGCGCCCAAAGGCTACTCCTGAACTACCGGAGGAAATATCACAGGAGATAGAAGAGGTGGAAACCGTACAGGATGAAATAATTATTGAAGAACCAGAAGAAACTGAAAATACAAACCCCGGAGAGGTAGAGGTAATACAAACTAAAGAAAATATTACAGAGCCTGAAGAAACATCGGAAGAACCGGTAGCGGATATAGAAGAGGAGGCTGAAGCAACTAATCTGGTAACAGAGGAAAATTAACTCTGTTCCCTGCGCAGGCGAACTCAGTCTTTACAGCCAGCAACATTGCCGGAGACTAGCATATGTTAGGCCTACGACCTGTAAAAACCTCCGTGTCTCCGTGTTTATTACCTTTATTTCCTCATAAATCAACAAACCCTGGTTCCCCCTCCAGTATGAATATCAGATGCCATAGTAATAATTACCTCTTTCACACCTGCATCAATAGCCTGAAAAGAATTTTCGAGCTTCGGAATCATTCCCCCCTGAATCACTCCTTCATTAACATATTGCTTAAATAATTCGCGGTCAATCTGTGGAATTACGCTATCGTCATCTTTCTCATCACGTAATACCCCTTTCTTTTCAAAGCAAAACATCAGCGTTACATCAAAATACTGAGCAAGTGCTTTGGCCGCCTCACCGGCAATAGTATCAGCATTGGTATTGAGCATATTCCCCTGTTTGTCGTGGGTAAGCGGGGCCAGTACCGGAACAATTCCCTGTCCAATCAGGGAAGCCAGCAAACCGGCATTCACCTCCTTCACATCACCCACATACCCATAATCAACCTCAGCTACCGGTCGTTTTTCCGAACGGATCAGGTTCATATCTGCACCGGTTAAACCTAATGCATTTATACCAATAGCCTGCAACCCGGCTACAATATTCTTATTCACCAACCCACCATATACCATAGTAACTACTTTCAGGGTCTCAGCATCTGTAATACGGCGACCATTCACCATCCTACTTTCAATACCCAGTCCGGCAGCCAGTTTAGTAGCCGAACGGCCACCCCCATGTACCAATACTTTAAATCCTTCAATTTTAGAAAAGTCATCCAGTAGTTGTTGCAGTGTAGCTGGTTCCTCAACGATCTTTCCTCCTACCTTTACCAGAGTCAGTTTATCTTTCATACAAATAAATATTTTAACATGTAGCTATGGAACCCGCACTAAGTTTCCTGGACTATTCATAGTACAGGCGTTTTTTACATGCTTGTTTCATATCTTTATATTTTTCTTATTATAACCGGACAAAGGTAATAATTATATATAAATGAAAATTTGACAATCTGACAATTTAACTGCTGCTGCGTGCACTATATAGGGTTACTAGCCGGAGAGGTAATAAATATTTACTTCTCATGAAATATACGTAATACAATCTGAAAGAGAAATAGCAGCTTATGAGCCGGAATGTCAGCTTGTTTTCCCTCTTTCTATAAAGAATAGCTCATACGAGTTTTTTAAAAGTAATTTCCGGTTACAATCCGGTAAATATTCCGAAGCATATTTTATAGCCGGTTTAGCCTAAAAAACTTACTTTTTGCTCCTGTTTTGTTGCTTTTATTGAAATTTCCCGGGTGAAAATACAAGCCTTTTTTCCGCCTTCTACAAGGTAAAGTTCCGGATTACAGAAACCAATCTCCCGGAGTGTAGAAGCCGGCAGTATAGTGTGCACAAGCCGGGCAATTGGCTTGTAGAAAACGGAACTTTACCTTGTAGAAGACGAAAACCATATTTAATTTTCCTGTTGTAGTTTAAAACAATTACAGAAACGACATGTCAGTAATATGATAGATAATATATAAAAATATTACTAAAAAGCACATTTCACTTTACATAAGCACATAGTAGTTCCCCGCGCAGGCGGGGACCGCATACGAACTATCGGTTTTTCTTGCAGTAAAGAAAGAAAAAAGTCTATTAGAGTGCGATCCCCGGTCGAGTCGAAGGGCTGTTAAATTCTCTAATACGCTTGTTGTTTTATAAACATATCCATAAAAGGAACCCGGGCAATCGAAAATCAATCCTGCCCAATACTTCCGGGAATGAGGGAATAAATGAATAAATCAATTCCCAGAGGGGGATTTAAACAATCGAAGAAGACCGGACCTAGCAATAGCCTAAGGGTGAACCAATAACCTAAGATTGAGCCAAGGGCAATTCCCAGAGGGAATAACAGCAATAGCCCAGGGTTGAGTGAGCAGAGCGAGCGGTACCCTGGGTAAAAAGATAATAAACCAAAAACCCTGTAAGGGTTTCATTTCTACCCTAAGGAGTTTTCCCCAGTCCATAGGCAACCCCTCTCGGGGTTGAAATACTACGCATTTGTAACCCAGGGTACCGCTCGCTCTGCTCACTCAACCCTGGGCTATTGCTTCTAACCCTTACAGGGTACCGCTGTTGGCTCAACCTTAGACCGTTGGTCAACTTTAGGCTGTTGGTCCAACCTTCCTGGACTATTCGCTAAGGGCGGTCTTCCCGGTTGCTTTAAAGCCTTGCAGCGTATCAGGCGCAAGTAAACTATCAAAAGTTTGAAAAAGAATTTAACAACCCTGTCGCCTGCGCGGGGAACTGCCGGATGGATAATCCTGAAATAACCGGAAATCTAATTACTCTGACATAAAGTAGCATATCCAGGTTATTTATCTATCATTATTGTCAAATATCCCTCCTATCAGAATTCAAATAGTAACTTTCACATCCTTTTCCTAATCTTTATAACAAAACCGGATATATACCTCCTTACAGTACGACAATTCAAACCGCAACATAGTAACAAATCATTACTTCTATAGGCTGGAATCAGAAAAATTATTACCTTGCTGATTATTTTTTAAACATTTAGATTTATTTGATACGCTTTTATATCAAAACGTCGTATATTTGCATTGTAAGAAAATAAAACGAAACAATAAAAACAATTACAAAGATAAAATGACACAAAAAATCAAATTCACCAAGATGCATGGAGCAGGTAATGACTATATATATGTCAATACGTTTGAATATCCTATCAGCAACCCCGAAGCATTGTCGGTTGCATGGAGTGCTCCTCATACAGGCATCGGCTCAGATGGTTTGGTTTTAATAGGTGCCTCCGATAAAGCCGACTTCAGTATGCGTATTTTCAACGCCGATGGCTCTGAAGCCCTGATGTGCGGCAACGCTACCCGGTGTATCGGTAAATATGTATACGAAAAAGGACTTACAACCAAAGATCATATCACACTCAACACTTTATCGGGAATTAAAGTGCTGAAACTTACAATCTCCGGCGATAAAGTAGAAGAGGTTACTGTCGATATGGGAAGCCCGCTCGTCATAGCTGGTTCGTTAACGCTCGACGTTGAAGGTACTAACTATGCAGGAAGTGAGGTTTCTATGGGGAATCCTCACTTTGTCATTTTTATAGATAATATGGATGCTATTGACTTGCCTGTGATTGGTCCGAAAATTGAAAATCATCCTCATTTCCCCAACCGTACCAATGTAGAATTTGCACAGATCCTGCCCAACGGCGATATCCGGATGCGGGTATGGGAAAGAGGCTCAGGTATTACACAGGCTTGCGGAACAGGTGCATGTGCTACACTGGTGGCAGCGGCTGCAACCGGAAAAAGTGTGCCGGAAGCCAACGTAATTATGGACGGCGGACCCCTTCATATCACGTGGGAACGGGAAACCGACCGGGTATTGATGACCGGACCGGCCACTACCGTATTCGAAGGATGTATTGAAGTAGAATAAAGCAAAACACAATAAAACAACAACACAAAACAACGAAACAACTATGGCATTAATTAATGAACACTTTCTCAAACTACCAAACAATTACCTCTTTTCCGACATTGCAAAAAAGGTAAACAGTTTTAAGGTAACACATCCGAAGGAAAAAGTTATCAGCCTGGGAATTGGTGACGTAACCCAACCCTTGCCTGCTGCCGTACGTGAAGCCATGCACAAAGCGGTTGACGACCTGGGTACTAAAGAGAACTTCCATGGTTACGGTCCGGAACAAGGATATTCTTTCCTGATCGAAACCATCATTAAAAACGATTATGCCAGCCGTGGCATCTCCCTGGAACCGAGCGAAGTATTTATCAGCGACGGTGCTAAAAGTGATACCGGCAATATCGGCGACATTCTGTGCCACGACAACAGTATCGGTGTAACCGACCCGGTATATCCGGTTTATATCGACTCAAACGCCATGTGCGGGCGGGCCGGTGTACTCGAAAATGGCAAATGGAGTAATGTGGTATATATTCCCTGCACCGCAGAAAACAATTTTATACCCGAATTACCCAGCCGCAGGGTAGATATCCTCTACCTGTGTTATCCGAACAATCCAACCGGAACAACACTAACAAAAGAAGAACTTAAAAAGTGGGTAAACTATGCATTGGCAAACGATGTGCTGATTATGTATGATGCTGCCTACGAAGCCTATATACAAGACCCCGATGTACCGCACTCCATCTATGAGATCAAAGGTGCCAAAAAGGTAGCCATTGAATTCAGGAGTTTTTCAAAAACCGCCGGGTTTACCGGAGTTCGTTGCGGATACACCGTAGTACCGAAAGAATTGAACGCTTTTACCCTGGAAGGCCAGAAGGTAGAGATTAACAGACTGTGGAACCGCCGCCAGTGTACCAAATTCAACGGTACCAGCTATATTACCCAGCGGGGAGCAGAAGCAGTATACTCGCCCAAAGGAAAAAAACAGGTAAAAGAGATCATTAATTATTATATGACCAATGCGAAGATCATGAAAGAGGGTCTGGAAGGTTGCGGACTTACCGTATATGGTGGTACCAACGCCCCTTACCTATGGATTAAAACCCCACATGGACTTACTTCGTGGAAATTCTTTGAAAAGCTGTTATACGAAGCACATATAGTGGGTACACCCGGCGTCGGGTTCGGCCCCAGCGGAGAAGGGTATTTACGCTTGACCGCATTCGGTGACAGAGAAAACACATTGGAGGCCGTGGCCAGGCTGAAAAAGTGGTTATAAACAAGTTTGTTCCCCTGTCCAGCCGGCAAGGACGAGAGACAAAAGTCTAAGGTTAATTAAAAGAAAATTATGATGAAAACATTTACTTTAAGGCAGACGATTTTAGCTGTGACAACCCTACTTATGTCTTTATCTATCTTTGCTCAGGAAGCACCCAAGTTTGAAATTACACCCGAAGCCGACCTGGTTAGCAGCTATGTATGGCGCGGTGTACATCAATCAGGACCTTCTATCCAACCAAGCCTCACGGCTTCTTATGGTGGTTTATCACTCAATTTATGGGGATCTACCGATTTTTCGACAGCCAATGATATGGGTATCGCAAAAGAGTTTGACATTACCCTGGCTTACGAAGTAGGCGGATTAACACTGGCGGTAACCGATTACTGGTGGGCAGGCGAAGGAGCCCGCTACGGTAATTACTCGGCCAACCACTATTACGAAGGTTCTATAGGTTATTACTTTGGTGACCAGTGCCCCCTATCACTCAGCTGGAGCACGATGTTCGGACCGGGGACAGACGAAAAGAAAGAAAATGGTGATCCTTTCTATTCCACCTTTATTGAAGCAGCTTACGACTTCAATGTACTGGGAGTAGATGTTACACCGAGTATCGGGGTTTCGCCCTGGACCGGAATGTACCACCGGGAAGGCACCAGCGGATTTGCCCTGTCGACCATCGCTGTAAAAGCCAGCAAAGAGATAAAGATAACTGACTCATTCTCGCTACCTATCTTCGCAGAAGCCATCGTAGCGCCTAATCAGGACACTGTGTTCCTTGTATTTGGATTAACAATTAAATAACTATATATCAAAAGTTTAGGTTATCAGAAATAAAAAGACTGTATAGAATAAGCCGCCACACGTATTGATTTTATAGAATGTTATACCACAACCATCCTGACTATTGCGGCGGCTATCTATACGTCTTTTTTGAAACAAATTTAATACAAACAGGTATGAAAAAGATTGAAGCAATTATCCGCAAAACGAAGTTTGAAGATGTAAAAGAATCGCTTATGGAAGCCAACATCGAATGGTTTTCTTACTACGATGTAAGAGGGGTTGGCAAAGCCCGCCAGGAGCGTATTTACCGTGGTGTGATATACGACACCAGTTCGATCGAACGTATTTTAATTTCTATTGTTGTACGTGATATTAATGTTGAAAAAACCGTACAGGCTATATTGAGAGCTGCCCAGACGGGCGAGATTGGCGACGGCCGTATCTTTATTATCCCAATAGAAGATTCCGTACGAATCCGCACAGGTGAGCGGGGCGACATAGCCCTTTACCTGGCTGAAAATGACAAGTAAAAACCGATTAAATTAATTTCCTTTCAACAAATTAAAATACAATTTCGACAATTATGGATACAACATATACAACAATAGCTGATTTAGCGTTATCGCTCGACACGGTCTGGATGCTGCTCGCAGCCATGCTGGTATTCTTTATGCAACCAGGATTTGCCCTTGTGGAAGCTGGTTTTACAAGAAGCAAAAACTCGGCTAATATCCTGATGAAAAACCTGGTAGACTTTTCCCTGGGTTCATTACTTTACTGGTTTGTGGGTTTCGGTATCATGTTCGGGGCCGGCAGTTTCCTGGGAATGCCTAATTTCTTTCATATAAATATTATCGATAGCGAATTGCCTATTGAAGGATTCCTGATTTTCCAGACTGTATTCTGTGCCACAGCAGCCACAATCGTATCCGGAGCTATGGCCGAACGTACCAAATTCTCCATGTACCTGGCCTATACCGTACTGATCAGCGTGTTGATCTATCCGATCTCCGGCCATTGGACATGGGGCAGCGGCTGGCTGATGAACGAAGAGGCCGACGGCTTTATGATGAGTACATTCGGTACTGTGTTCCACGATTTTGCCGGTTCAACCATTGTACATTCCGTTGGGGGATGGGTAGCGCTGGTAGGTGCTGCCATTATCGGACCGCGTATCGGTAAATATGGTAAAGATGGTAAATCACGTGCTATACCGGGGCACAACCTGGTGATCGCAGCCCTGGGGGTATTTATCCTCTGGATGGGATGGTTCGGATTCAACCCCGGTTCGCAACTGGCTGCCTCGGGCGAAGAAAACCGGGTAGCTATCTCCCACGTATTCCTGACCACCAACCTGGCTGCTTGTGCCGGCGGATTTGTAGCCCTGGTAGTAAGCTGGTTAAAATATAAAAAACCCTCCCTTTCACTTACGCTGAACGGTGTATTGGCCGGACTGGTAGGTATCACTGCCGGCTGTGATATGGTTGCACCTGCCGGTGCCGCTATTATAGGAGCTATCTGTGGCGTGGTGATGATCTATTCGGTAGAATTTATCGACCGGATATTAAAAATTGACGACCCTGTAGGTGCCTCTTCCGTACATGGTGTATGTGGTTTGCTGGGAACTATCATGACCGGGCTGTTTGCTATCGAAGAGGGATTATTCTACGGGCATGGTGCCGGCTTCCTGGGTGCACAGACCTTCGGTACACTGGTAGTAGGTTGCTGGGCAGCAGCTATGGGATTCGTAGCATTCAAAGGACTAGACCTCGTACATGGTTTGCGCGTTCCTGCACGAATCGAAGAAGAAGGCCTGGATATTTATGAGCATGGTGAAACAACTTATAATAACTAATGAATAGACTTTGTTCCCCGCGAAAGCGGGAACCGTAGGTCGGCCTTAGCCAATCGCATCAGAACAGACATAAATTATCTGTTTTATATCTCAAACAGACAGTGTCTCTGCGGTCCCCGCCTTCGCAGGGAACAGAAAAGCTACTTAGCCGAAGAGGATTTTAGCCAGGGCCAACCGACGGTTCTTAATCCCCTTCGACAAAATAACAGAAAGTCCTGCAAGGACGAAATAACATAGCCCAGGGAAACGCCCTGGGTTCACAAAACAAAAAAACAGTGAGTACTGTAAGTACGACACAAAATAAAAAATAATAAAAAGCAAAATAATCAACAATCATAAACAAAAGAATTATGTCACTGATCATTCCCAAAGACTACAAACAAACATTGTTGCCTGAAACTACCGAACAGGCAATCCAGATCCTGAAACAGGCTTTTCAGGAAAAGTTAGCAAAAAAACTAAACCTACGCCGGGTAACCGCACCGCTGTTCGTACTGGCCGGTACTGGTATTAACGACGACCTGAATGGTGTGGAACGTCCTGTGACCTTCCCCATTCACTGTATGGGCGACTGCAAAGCCGAAGTGGTGCATTCGCTGGCCAAATGGAAACGGATGAAACTGGGGGCTTACCGCATCCCGGCCGGTTACGGGTTATATACCGATATGAATGCCATCCGCGGTGATGAAGACCTGGACAACCTCCACTCCCTCTACGTAGACCAGTGGGACTGGGAAAAAACCATCCGTCCGGAAGACCGTAACCTCGACTTCCTTAAAAAACCGTTCGTACCATCTATGGCATCCTGAAAGAAATTGAAGCCATGGTATATGAACAGTATCCTCACATCACCCCTTCCCTACCTTCGGATATAACCTTTATCCACGCTGAGGAACTACTGGCTACGTATCCGGAGCTTTCACCACGAGAACGGGAGAGCGAAGCTGCCAAAAAGTTCGGCGCCATCTTCGTAATCGGTATCGGTGGTAAATTATCCAACGGCGAAAAGCACGACGGACGCGCTCCCGACTATGACGACTGGAGTACTTCCAACTCCGACGGCTTTGAAGGCCTCAACGGTGATATTATTCTTTGGAATGATGTATTGGATTGTGCCTTCGAACTTTCCTCTATGGGTATCCGGGTAGATAAAGAGGCTTTAGCCCGCCAACTGGAGATTTGTGGTTGTCCCGAACGTTCAGAGCTTAATTCCATAAAGCATTACTGGAAGACAAACTGCCTGCCTCGATCGGGGGTGGTATCGGACAGAGCTGCCTCTGCATGTTTTTCCTCCGCAAAGCCCATATCGGCGAAGTGCAGGCATCGATCTGGCCGGAGGAACAAATCGAAATTTGCCGGCAACACAATATAAACCTGCTGTAAAAAGATACGGAAGTCCTGTAGGGACTCAGAAATTTGCTGGTAGGTAGATAGCAGGAATTGGAGATGGCTCCTCCTGCCGGAATAAAGAGAAACAAAATAAATTTCAATAAATAACATATAAAATCAAACAAGTATGTCAAAGTTAAGATTCAGAGTAGTTGAAACTGCTTTCAAGAAAAAAATTGCAGAAGTTGCTTTAGCAACAGAGAGACCATCCGAGTATTTTGGTACCTATGTGTTCAACCGTGAGAAGATGTTTAAATATCTTCCTGAAAAGGCGTACGAACAGTTGGTTAACTCTATTGATAACGGTACTCCCCTGAACCACGAAATTGCCGATGCCGTAGCAAATGGTATGCGCAAATGGGCGATGGAAAAGGGTGCAACCCACTACACACACTGGTTCCATCCCCTGACAGAAGGTACTGCCGAAAAACATGATGCCTTTGTTGAGCATGATGGCAAAGGAGGTATGATCGAGAAATTTTCAGGTAAATTGCTGATCCAACAGGAACCGGATGCATCGAGCTTCCCTAACGGTGGTATACGTAATACCTTCGAAGCCCGCGGATATACTGCATGGGATCCCTCTTCGCCTGCATTTATCGAAGGCGATACCCTGTGTATCCCAACGATCTTTATCTCCTATACCGGCGAATCATTAGACTATAAAGCTCCCTTACTAAAATCACTGGAAGCTGTAAATAAAGCTGCTGTAGATGTATGCCACTATTTCAATCCGGAAGTAAAAAAGGTATATTCTTACCTGGGATGGGAACAGGAATACTTCCTGGTAGACGAAGGTTTATATGCTGTACGCCCTGACTTGTTGCTGACCGGCCGTACGCTGATGGGACACGAAAGTAGTAAGAACCAGCAGTTGGAAGACCACTACTTTGGTGCCATCCCTACCCGCGTAATGGAGTTTATGAAAGAGCTCGAACAGGAAGCATGGAAACTGGGTATTCCATTAAAAACCCGCCACAATGAGGTTGCTCCTAACCAGTTTGAGTTAGCCCCGATCTTCGAAGAGTGTAACCTGGCCAACGACCATAACCTGCTGATCATGTCGCTGATGCGTAAAGTATCCCGCAAACATGGTTTCCGTGTACTGTTACACGAAAAACCGTTCAAAGGCGTAAACGGATCGGGTAAACACAATAACTGGTCGCTGGGAACAGATACAGGTATATTATTAATGGCTCCCGGTAAAACTCCGGAAAACAACCTGCGCTTTATCACCTTCGTGGTAAATGTACTGAAAGCTGTTTACAAACATAACGCCCTGCTGAAAGCAAGTATCTCGTCAGCAACCAACGCCCACCGTCTGGGAGCAAACGAAGCACCTCCTGCTATTATTTCCAGCTTCCTGGGAGCACAGATTTCCAAAGTATTGGAAAACCTGGAAAACAGCGACAGCGAAGATTTCAAACTGGCAGGCAAACAGGGATTAAAACTGGATATTGCACGCATCCCCGAACTGCTGATCGATAATACAGACCGCAACCGTACATCGCCGTTTGCCTTTATCGGCAACCGTTTCGAGTTCCGTGCCGTAGGTTCGTCGGCCAACTGTGCTGCTGCCATGCTGGTACTGAACAGTGCCGTTGCCGAACAGCTAAAAGCGTTCAAAGCAGAAGTAGATGCAAAAATTGCAGCGGGTAAAGATACGTTTGCTGCTATCCTGGAGGTAATCCGTAAAGATATCAAAGAATGTAAAGCCATCCACTTCGATGGCAACGGGTATAGCGAAGAGTGGAAAGAAGAGGCTAAACGCCGCGGCCTGGACTGCGAAACCAGCGTACCATTGATTTTCGATGCCTACCTGAAAGAGAGCACAGTGAAAATGTTCGAATCGCTGGGTATCATGAGTAAAAAAGAGCTGGAAGCCCGCAACGAGGTGAAATGGGAAACTTATACAAAGAAGATCCAGATCGAAGCCCGCGTATTAGGCGACCTGGCGATGAACCATATCATCCCGATAGCTACTAAATACCAGTCGCCACTGATCGACAACGTTTATAAAATGAAAGAATTGTTCCCTGCCGATAAAGCATCCCAACTTTCTTCACGCAACCTCGAGATCATTGAAGACATTGCCAACCGTACCAACTTCATCAAAGAAAAGGTTGACGAAATGATCGAAGCACGTAAAGTAGCCAATAAGATCGAAAGTGAACGTGAAAAAGCAATTGTTTATCACGATCAGATCGTTCCGATGCTGGAAGAGATCCGCTACCATATCGACAAGCTCGAACTGGTAGTCGACGATCAGATCTGGACACTACCTAAATACAGAGAGCTTTTATTCATTAGATAAAAAATATCAGACAGTAGTTTTTTGTTGATTGTTTTGTGTTTGCAAGGGAGGATGCTGTGAAGTATGCCTCCCTTCATTTGAATCTTCCCTAACTTTTACCTACTTTTGCACCCGGTTTCCTATCCAGGGAAACATACAAAGTAAACACAGGTTGTAAAATGAAAAGAATATTCTGTCCGAAATGCGATAACCAACTTACGTTTAATCCCGCTAAATATCCGGAAGGAAAGGTACTGGCCTTCGTATGCCCGCAATGTGGCTCACAGTTCAAGATCAAACTGGGCCGGAAGCTGGTAAAAACAGAAAGTGGTGAGATAGAGGAGGTAAAAGAGCCCGATTTTTCGTGCGGACATATAACCATTATCGAAAACCAGTTTGCTTTCAAACAGGAACTTCCTTTGGTGGAAGGCGATAATATGATTGGCCGCCGCAATAAAGACACGCAGGGAGTAGATGTACCCATTATCACAAGCGACCCCAGTATGGGACGTAAACACTGTGTGATCAACGTCAAACCCGATCCGGCCGGCGGATATATCTATACCATCCGCGATTTTCCCAGCCTTACGGGTACTTTCCTGGGTAACGACCTGATTGGAAAAAGGGAACGTGTACGCATCGAGGATGGTACAGTGGTTACTATCGGGGCAACTACCTTTATTTTACATGCAGCCGCCCCGGAAGGAGACAAAGAGTAAATTAACGGAAATATTATTTTTTCTTACTCCGGTTAGCCCGCTTACGGCGTATCTCCGCTTTCATTTTAGCCGAGCCCGATTTGTGCTGGCCTTTCACATACGACGTTTTCTTAGCTTTGGTCCTGATCTTAGGTTCCTCCTCTACAGGCTTCTCTTTCATGCCCTTAAATACGATCCCGTTTCTTAATATATCTTCTATATTCATTGCCTGTTTCCTATTTTTGCATACAAAGATAAGGATTTTGAGGGAATTACCTATCTTTGCCGCCTGTTACAACAATTAACCGCAAATGTATACAGGTTTACTTTCCACAGATAAAGATCCGATGGGTACGGCCATTACAGACTATTTCCAGCAGGGTAAAGCCAGCCGGCTGCGTGTATTTTCTTCTATGTTTGATGAAGATGAGATACCGGTTGCCGGACTGTTCCGTACGCCTGCTCAATTTCCGGCACTCGAACAGGTTGCCATCGGGATGGCTACCGGCAGGATACTGGATGTAGGCGCCGGAAGCGGCTGCCATTCACTGGCTTTGCAGGAAGCAGGAAAAGAGGTTTGCGCCATCGATATCTCTTCCCTTTCCGTAGAAATAATGAAACAACGTGGCGTACAGGAAGTGCAAGTAGCCAATTTATTTGATGAAAGGTTTAGCGGTAAGTTTGATACGATCCTGATGCTGATGAATGGGGCAGGCATTATTGGCCGGATCGCTCACCTGCCTGCTTTTTCTGCCGGATGAAGCAACTGCTGGCTCCCGGTGGCTCTATACTGCTCGATTCCAGCGACCTGCGTTTCCTGTTTGAAGAAGAAGACGGTAGCTTCCTGATCGACCTGAATGATGGTTATTATGGGGAGGTCGATTTCCAAATGCAATACAAGCAGATGAAAGGCGAAACATTTGACTGGCTATATATTGACTTCCATACCCTGAGCCTCTATGCTGCCAATAATGGGTTTCGGGCAGAACTGGTTCAGGAAGGGGGATATTATGATTATCTGGCACAGCTTACCATCTTATAAGTTATATCCCACAATTGAGGAATTGGGGCGGGAAAAGTTTCTACATTTTCCCGATTATCCCCACTAAGGAACACATTCATACCAAAAAAAACACAAAACAGAATTAAAACACTAACAATCAAATAATACTTCTAACAGAATAGTATATACACAATCTATCTTTTGATACTTTGGCACGCTATTCGCTCTATATATAAACGGTACACAAATAAACGGTACACAAAACCGTTTCTACAATTAAACCGTTTAAATTAAAAAAGATGAAAAAGTTATTAGTTTTGGCAATTGCCCTTATGAGTTCTGCAGCAGTTTATATAAATGCACAAGAAGTAAAAACCGAAGAAGCTAAAAAGAATGCGTAGAACAAAAAGAAGAGGCTACTCAGGAAGTTGCCCAGGAAGAGGCAAAAGAAGAAAAAGAAAATCAGGATTGACCGTAAGTCTGTTATTCACCTGAATGATAAAAAAGCTCCTGCAAACACAGGAGCTTTTTTATTGGCAGATTTCTTTTTTCAGGTAGAAATTCACTTCATACCACGTATACAGACGGTCGCGCACTTCCCCTTCGTAATTACCCGGAAAACCTTTGCATCCGTAATTAAATAAATGAAAAACAACTACTAAAAACGAAATACCGGTTCTTTATTAAGACAGCTTTCATTTGATATACTTTCCCGATTATCCTACCTTTGAAAGGCATATTCAAATGTAAATAGTAAACTATGGCATCATTACCAACCATTAACTATGCAGGTACTTTCCTTTCCTGTTACTCAGATTACAAACACCAGTGTGTTCATAAAATGAGAGACCATGCATTAGTGTACATATATGCAGGCGAACTTTTGCTGGAAGAAGAAAACACAAAAACAACCTTCCACAAAGAGGAATGCCTTTTCATTCGGCGCGACCACCGTACCGTAATGACCAAGCAGGCCTGCGGAGATGAAAACTTTAAAGGCATATTTATGACCTTCCGGCGCAACTTCCTCCGGGAATTCTATAATACCAAACTGAATAAAAAAGCGATACCGGAAAAAGCAGAGGCAGCAGACAGGAATATCTATCCCATCGCTCCCCGGCCGGACCTTATCAGTCTGTTCCATTCCCTTACTCCCTATTTCGATGCCTCCATCTTACCAACCAAAGAAATTATAAACCTGAAAGAACAGGAAGGCGTTTACGCATTATTAAATACAGACAAAATCTTCTATCCTATCCTGTTTGACTTTACCGAACCCTGGAAAATCGATATACTCGAATTTATGAACGAAAACTATATGTACAACCTTACTATGGAAGAAATTGCCACCTTCACCGGGCGAAGCCTTGCCACTTTCAAACGCGATTTTGCTAAAATAAGTGATCTTACACCTCAGAAATGGCTCATCAACAAAAGACTACAGGCAGCCTATGAAAAACTTCAGGAAGAAGGAAAAAAAGTAAGCGATGTATATGTAGAGGTCGGATTCAAAAACCTTTCCCACTTCTATTCCGCCTTCAAACGGCACTATGGATATTCACCTGCAAAGTAATCCCACAGGAATAAAACAGGACCGTGATCTTCTGAACAAAAAACTTTGAGCTACAGAGCAAAAAAAGCTCTGTGGCTTTCCTTTTACCTTTGCTACATACTAATTTAAGTCATATCTCGCTTATGAAAAGAAGAAATTTCCTCATGACATCAGCAAGCATGTTATTGGCAACTACCGTAACTGGATGCACAAAAGCCGGAAAAGCCGGTAGTATCACTTTTCCGGATCATAGTAGCAACCCGGCAAACACCCAACCAGCTACCGTCTATTTCACCAAAGAGATTACCCCCGAAAGCCTTATCCGGATCTACCAGGCACTCGGACGCGAAGCCACCGGAAAGGTAGGAGTTAAAATCAGTATGGGTGAACCCGGAGGACACAATTACCTCAAACCCGAACTTGTGGGCAACCTCGTACGGATGGTAAACGGTACCTTTATCGATGCCAACACCGCATACGGTGGCAACCGTGCCACTACCGAATTACACCTGAAAGCAGCCGAAGACCACGGATTTACAGCCATCGCACCCGTAGATATCCTCGACTCCGAAGGCGAAATCCGTCTACCCGTTGCCGGAGGCAAACACCTCCAATACGACATCGTAGGCTCCAGGTTCGAAAACTACGACTTCACCCTCGTACTATCCCACTTCAAAGGCCATATGATGGGAGGATTCGGAGGAGCCCTCAAAAACATCTCTATCGGTATCGCCTCATCAGCCAGAAAAACATATATCCACTCCGCCGGAGCAAGCACAACCGACTGGGGAAATCCTGCACAGGACGACTTCCTCGAATCTATGGCTGAAGCAGCCAAAGCCATAACCGATTACTGCGGCGAGAAAATCCTTTACATAAACGTAATGAATAACCTCTCGGTGGATTGCGACTGCGACTCCAACCCCGCCGATCCTGAAATGGGCGATATCGGTATCCTGGCGTCACTCAATCCGGTTGCACTCGATAAAGCCTGCGTAGACCAGGTATACGCCTCCACCGACCACGGTAAAATACATCTGATCGAACGCATGGAATCCCGCAACGGCATCCACATTGTAGATTATGCGGAACAAATAGGGATAGATACACAACAATGCCAACTCGTTTCCATCGGTTAAAATAATATGCAAATGAAATATATTACACTATCTCTCTGTATACTAGGTTGCTTCCTCTTTTTGAACGGAGCTACAGCCTGTAGTACAGACGATATGGCGCCTCCCCCAGAAACACCCGGCAGTTCCGGCAATCCTACCGGTACACCGGAAGAACCGGAAAATACAGACCAGATGAAAGTAGAGATAAAAATAGGTACAACAACCTTCACAGCAACACTTCACGATAACGTAACAGCAGTAGCATTCAAGGCCATGCTGCTACTCACTATACAGATAAGTGAACTGAACCGTAATGAAAAGTATTATAACTTTTCCGGTTCATTCCCTACCGCCCCATCCCGTCCCGGAACCATCCGTAGCGGCGACCTGATGCTCTATGGCAACAACTGTCTGGTGCTTTTCTATAAAACCTTCACCTCTTCCTACAGCTATACGCCTATTGGCAGGATCGACAATCCTACCGGACTCGAAGCAGCCGTAGGCACAGGAAATGTAACCATCACATTCGAACAACCAAACAAACAACAAACCCTATTCCTCCTTGAAAAAAGGAATAGGGTTCTTTTTTAAAACTACTACTTTATTTTTATGATAACGCTTTTATTTCAGCGAAGCCATATCAATAACAAAACGATATTTTACTTGTCCTTTTTCCAATCGTTCAAAAGCCTCATTCACATCCTGTATATTGATAAGTTCAATATCAGCCGTAATGTGATGTTTTGCACAGAAATCAATCACCTCCTGTGTTTCGGCTATTCCCCCAATATTAGAGCCTGCAAAACTCTTCCGGCCATTCACCACATTGAAGGCCCCGACTTCGAGCGGTTCGTTAGGTAATCCTACTATCACCAGCGAACCATCTACTTTCAGTAAATTGAGATAAACATTTACGTCGTGTTTAGCCGAAACGGTATCCAGGATCATATCCTGTTTCGGGCAGGCAGCCATTTGATTGGCATCCGTAGACAAGACTACCTCGTCTGCTCCCAGGTGACGGGCATCATCTGCTTTCGCCTGCGAAGTAGTGAATACAGTTACACGCGCTCCCATTGCTTTCGCAATTTTGATAGCCATATGTCCTAACCCTCCGATTCCTATAATACCAATCTGCTTACCCGGCCCTGCACCCCAATGCTTCAAAGGCGAATAAACCGTAATACCCGCACAAAGAATAGGGGCAGCACCCGGCAAATCCAATGTTTCCGGAATGTGGACCACATAATTTTCATCTACCACAATACTTTCTGAAAAACCCCCATAGGTTACGCCGCCATGCTTCTTATCGGGCGAATTAAACACAGCTGTCCAGCCCTTATCGCAAAACTGTTCTTCGCCTTCATGACAATGTTCGCACTCACGGCAACTATCCACAATACATCCCACACCAGCCAGTTCGCCTACTTTAAATTTAGTAACCCCACTACCTACGCGGGTAATACGCCCTACAATCTCATGGCCGGGTACGACCGGGTAAATAGTATCACCCCAATCATTATGCACACTATGCAAGTCTGAATGGCAAATACCACAATACAGTATTTCAATCTCCACATCCTGCGGTTCCACTTCCCTGCGCCCGATTGTCAGGTCTGTCAAAGGCTTAAGAGCAGCCTCTGTTCCAAATGCTTTTACATTTCTTGTATTCATACTTATTTAATTTCTTACTATATGTAACAAATAATCCTATCCATCTTACTTCAGGTTATCCTGAAAAAAGAATTATGATTATCCGCATAATGTCCTATTATAAATTCTGGATTTAAAGTCGGAGTTAT
>JAJPZJ010000166.1 GCA_021204405.1 Tannerellaceae bacterium
CCCCCCCCCCCCCCCCCCCTTTTTTTTTACCCCCCCCCCCCGCAATACGACACCCGCCCCGGTCTCGGGGGCGCGCTTATTTGTAAATGACACTGGGGGTTGCCTGCTTAACGCAGGCAACCCCTCCGGCCATAGGGAAAGATCCCGTAACAGAACAAAAGATAGAAGCGCTGATCAGCAAGATGACACTTGACGAAAAGATAGGTCAAATGACAGAGCTTACCATTGATGTATTGGGAGATTTCGTTGATGATGAATTCCGGCTTAATGAAGACAAACTCCATAAAGCTATAGCAGAGTTTAAAGTAGGCTCATTCCTGAATGCTCCGGGATCTGTCGCACAAAGCAAAGAGAAATGGCAGGAGATCATCGGAAAAATACAGGCTGTATTGATGAAAGAGATCGGTATCCCCTGTATTTATGGCCTGGATCAAACCCATGGTACCACCTATACCTTAGGAGGTACCATATTTCCACAAAATATCAATATAGCTGCATCCTTTAACCCTGGCCTTGCCTATGAGGCAGCACGTGTCACTGCCTATGAAACCCGTGCCGGTAATTGTCCGTGGACCTACTCGCCTACTATCGATATGGCACGTGACCCCCGGTGGCCGCGTGTCTGGGAAAGTTTTGGTGAAGACTGTTTAGTCAATTCCGTGATGGGTAGCGCTGCGGTCCGTGGTTACCAGGGAGATGACCCTAACCACATTCCGGCCGGCCGTGTTGCGGCATCCCTTAAATATTATATGGGTTACAGTATGCCGCGCACCGGCAAAGACCGTACACCGGCTTACATTGCTGATCCTGAATTACGGGAAAAATGTTTTGCCCCTTTCAAAGCGTGTGTAGAAGCCGGAGCCTTGACCGTAATGGTCAACAGCGGCTCTATCAACGGAGTACCGGTACATGCCAGTGCCAGCCTGCTTACCGAATGGTTAAAAGAAGACCTGAACTGGGATGGTATGCTGATCACCGACTGGGCCGACATCAACAACCTATATACCCGCGAACATGTTGCAACCGATAAGAAAGATGCCATCCGTATCGCTATCAATGCCGGTATAGACATGGCGATGGAACCTTATGACTTTAATTTCTGTACCCTCCTGAAAGAGCTCGTCCGGGGAAATAAGGTACCAATGAGCCGCATTGATGACGCCGTACGCCGGGTACTCAGGTTAAAATACCGGTTAGGACTGTTTGACCAACCTAATACCCCGGCAGAAGACTATCCGCTTTTTGGTAGTACCGAACATGCTGAACTGGCCCTCCGGGCAGCCGAAGAATCGGAAATACTTTTAAAGAACCAGGGTAATATATTGCCGCTTGCAAAAGGTAAAAAACTTCTCGTTACCGGCCCTAATGCCAACTCCATGCGCTGCCTGAATGGAGGATGGAGCTATTCGTGGCAGGGACATTTAACAGACAGGTTCGCCGGCAAATACAACACCATTTATGAGGCTTTATGTAATAAGTTCGGCTCAGCCAATGTCCGCCTCGAACAAGGAGTAACTTATAAGCCCGAAGCTGGTTATGCCGAAGAGAATGAGCCGGAGATCGAAAAAGCAGTCAAGGCCGCCCGCGATGTAGACATAATCATTGCTTGTATCGGCGAAAACTCCTATTGTGAAACACCCGGTAACCTATCCGACCTGGCTATCTCCACCAATCAAAATAACCTTGTAAAAGCGCTGGCCACTACCGGCAAGCCCATCATACTGATACTTAACGAAGGCAGGCCGCGCATCATCAATGAAATTGAACCTTTGGCCAGTGGCATCATAAATATCCTGTTACCGGGTAACTATGGAGGGGATGCATTAGCCAATATATTGGCCGGCGATGTAAATCCAAGTGCCAGGATGCCTTACACATACCCCCGCAATCAAGCGGAACTGACTACATACGATTATAGAGTGAGCGAAGGAACAGACAAGATGGAAGGAGCATACGATTACGATGCGGTCATCTCCGTACAATGGCCCTTCGGCTACGGTCTTAGCTATACCACATTCGAATATAGCAATTTCCAGACAAACGCTACCTCATTTACCGCTAATGATGAACTTCACTTTTCCGTAGACGTTACCAACAGTGGTACACGTGCCGGGAAAGAGATCGTCATGCTATTCAGCCGCGACCTGGTGGCTTCCCTTACTCCTGAAAACCGGAGGCTACGGGGCTTTAAAAAGCTGGAATTGCAGCCCGGTGAAACCCAGACCGTTACTTTATCGATTAAAGGTAGCGACCTAGCATTTGTCGGCGCTGATGGTAAATGGATACTGGAACAGGGTGATTTCCGGTTGCAGAACGGTAACCAGACATTAAATATTACATGCAGTAAAACCCACAAATGGGATACTCCCAACAAATAATACCGGTAAGAGTTATGAATATAAAATATATGCTACTGATAGTTATTATACTAACTGTCAGCCCTCCCCTGCAATCCAGGAACCGGATCTCCTTGAATGAGGACTGGAAATTCCAAAAACTCGATTCACTGGATATGGATACCCTGCTGAATTATGCTAAAATAAAAAAATGGATCCTGCCTACAGGAAACAATTTCCTCAAAGGTTCTATCAAATATCAACTGCCTGAAGAAAACATACAACCAGCTAAGTTCGGTCAGGTAACTTATGATGATTCCGCATGGAGGACATTGGATTTACCTCACGATTGGGGCATTGAAGGCCCTTTTATACAAGACTATGCAGGCGAAACAGGCAAACTCCCCTGGATGGGTGTAGCCTGGTATCGTAAAAGCATCGACATACCTGCCAGCGACAGGAACAAAGAATTTATCCTCGAAGTAGAAGGAGCTATGTCGTACGCAACCGTTTGGGTAAATGGTTATTTTGCCGGAGGATGGCCCTATGGCTATGCTTCCTTTCAAATAAACCTGACTCCCTATATAAATGTTGGAGAAAAGAACCTGGTCGCCATCCGTTTAGATAATCCCGACAACTCTTCCCACTGGTATCCCGGAGGAGGGATTTACAGGAATGTCTGGCTAACAAAAACAGCTCCTGTCCATATTGACCAGTGGGGAACATTTGTGACAACTTCCGGAATCGATAAGGAAGCTGCCCATGTCGACATTGAAATAAATATTCGTAATACTAAAAAGAAAGTGCAGCGGTAACTGTAGAATCTCATATCTATAAACAAGACATACACGGAAAGAAAGCAGGAAAAAGATTAGCATCCTCTACCACTGATTGCTATTTAAATGCCGGGGATACTACGATCAGGCAAACAGTAAATCTTCCCGGCCCTGAACTTTGGGAGATTGATAATCCCAATATGTATATTGTTGAAACGATTATTCTTAAAAACAACGAACAGATAGATTGTTACAAAACCCCTTTCGGCATACGTACTGCAGAATTCACGGCAAACGATGGCTTTTACCTGAATGGAAAAAGAGTCCGCCTCCAGGGTGTTTGTATGCATCACGATTTAGGAGCATTAGGTGCGGCATTTCATTACAGAGCCATGGAAAGGCAGTTGGAGATACTGAAGGAAATGGGTGTGAATGCGATCTGGACATCCCATAATCCTCCTGCTCCCGGAATGTTGGATCTTTGTGACCGCATGGGATTCCTAGTTTTAGATGAATTTGTGGATACATGGATCATCCCTAAAAAAGAAAACGGATATAATCGTTTGTTCAACGACTGGCACGAACAGGATCTGCGGGCGTTTATCCGCTGCGACCGCAACCACCCCTCAGTCATTGCCTGGAGTATAGGAAATGAGGTCGCAGAACAGCAGGAAAAGTTTGGTGTATTGATCGCCAAACGATTAGCGGCTATTGTCAAGGAAGAAGACAGGTCACGCCCGTCTACCATAGGAAATGATAACCCTAATGCCGGCTTCAACGGTTTTGAAACAGGGGTCGATGTATTTGGTTATAATTACAAACCTGAGCTCTATACTAAATTTAAAACTGCAAATCCGCATATTCCTCTCTATGGAAGCGAAACAGCCTCATGTATCAGCACAAGGGGAGAATATTTATTTCCTGTAGAAGATCATAAATCAGGAGGAAAAATAGGCTTTTTCATGAGTTCTTATGATCTATATGCACCTGATTGGGCTTCCTCTCCCGATGTAGAATTTAAAGGACAGGACCTATGCCCAGCAGATGCTGGTGAGTTTGTCTGGACCGGATTTGATTATTTAGGAGAACCTACCCCTTTCACAACTGATATGAGCATCTTAACCAACTACCATGACCCGGCCGAAAAAGCAAAAGCCGAAAAACAATTGCAGGAGGTTGGAAAAATAACCGTTCCTTCCCGGAGTTCCTATTTTGGGATCGTAGACCTGGCCGGATTCAAAAAAGACCGGTTTTATATCTATCAGGCACGATGGAAACCAGACCTACCTATGGTGCATATTCTTCCCCACTGGAATTGGCCGGAACGGACCGGGCAGGTCACCCCTGTGCATGTATACACCTCCGGTGATTCGGTAGAACTTTTCCTGAATGGTAAGTCATTGGGTAAAAAAAATAAAAAGCAATATGAGTACCGTTTACGTTGGGATGATGTGGTTTATCAACCGGGAGAACTAAAAGCGGTAGCCTATAAAGATGGAAAGAAATGAGCGGAAGAAACCATACAAACAACAGGTCAACCCAATGCCTTACAACTGGAAGCAGACCGTAACAGTATGCAGGGAGATGGATACGATCTTATCTATGTTACGGTTAAAATAGTAGATAAAAATGGCAGACTGGTTCCACGCACCCATAACCCTATAACGTTTGAGGTTACCGGAGCCGCCCGGATCGTAGCTACCGATAACGGAGATCAGACAAGCCATGCCTCCTTTCAGAACAACCATATCAAGGCTTTTAATGGGATGGCACTGGTGATTCTGAAATCAAAGAAGAACGAATCAGGTTCAATCACTTTAACAGCTACTTCGCAGGGATTAAAAGGAGCTACAATTAAACTAACGGCTGACTGATAATATGTACCCAAAAAGTCCTACGTTTTTTAAAAAACGTGGGACTTTTTTAGTTCTTTGTCGGACAATATTAAAAACAGCCCGTAGAAAATATCCAATAAAACCCTATCTATTACCTGAAAGTAAATAATATTTTCAGGGATTAATTTATACTTAGTGAGAATTTCCAGGAATTGGTCTGCAACTTTCTGCCCACCATTTCCATTTATGTGTCCATCTTTATAATAAAAGCCCTCTTCGGTAAAAACGGTACTCAAAGAGATTAAAGGTAATCCATTCTCTTTTGCAATTTTAATATAATCTTCAGATTTTTGAAACTGAAAAAGAAAAAAGGAAATATTTTTAGCAGATAAATCATTTTTTAACTTTAGAATCAATTCAACAGATTCTTCTATTGAAATAGGTACCTGTTCATTTCCCCATGAATGCCAGCAGTTTGATCTATAGGCATTAATATGATAAGCTGCAAATTTTGGGTGTTTAATGTATACGTATAATATTTCATAGCTGCACGTAGAATATAAGAGTAGTGTAAAACATGAATCAGAGGTCTGTATTTTAGAAAACCATCTACATATTTTTTACATCCTCTTTGGATTCCATATTATCATAAGGATAAAAATATTAACTCCCCTATATGCCTCTCTGGATATATTAGAATTATATAAAGGTAGCTCGCATTCAAATAAAATTAAATCCAGTTCAAATTCCAGGATTTTGTAAGGTATGGATTGAAGAAGCTGTAAACTTCTCCCAGCTCCGTCCACTCCACAATTTAATACCTCTACTCGTATATTGTTTTCCCTGAATGTCTTTTCCATTAATTCCGGAAAGTTATGATATTCTAATAGATGATTGGGTCCGGAAATATTACTGGATCCTATTACAACAATCCTGAAAGTATTTGAATCCCGGACAGAAAAATCATTACCCATGAACCCGTCCCGGTTGATGTTAACCTTTTTCCCCTTTCGAATAAAAGAAGAATTGGGTATATAACTATAGTGGACAACGGGATCAAATTGGTAAACAGTAGGAGTCCCAACAAAATCCAAATCTTTTGAGAAATACAATCTTAAAATAATTTCTCCAACAAAAAAACAAAAATTAGGCACAATAAGAATTTCTTTTTCATATATAGTAGTAGTCTAAAAAATTTCAGAGAAAACAAAAACACATAATATAAACCGGTAAACCAATATACACAAAATGTTTTGCAAATATAATAGTATAAATGAAATATCCTATGATTAATAAATTAATTTCCTATTATAATTAAACTCTAGTTTAATTATAATTTGTACAAAAGTCTTTTCTATTTTGTCACACAATCGTAACATCTATTTCATTTTCCCGAAACAACAAACCTCTTCCTTTGCAATAATTAATTACATTTGCGTTTATTAATATTGTATGATATGGCATTACCGCGTATTCTTGTTGTAGATGATGAAGAGGATCTGTGTGAGATCCTGAAGTTTAACCTGGAAACCGAAGGCTATGAAGTGGATACGGCTTTCAGTGCGGAAGAGGCTTTAAAAATGGACCTGACACGATATAACCTGTTATTACTCGATGTAATGATGGGCGAAATCTCAGGCTTCAAAATGGCCAGCCTCCTGCATAAAGAGGAACGGACAGCGCATCTTCCTATTATTTCCTTACCGCTAAAGACATCGAAAACGATATGCTTACCGGGTTCAACCTGGGAGCAGACGATTACATTTCCAAACCTTTTTCCATCCGCCAGGTAACGGCACGGGTAAAAGCAGTGTTGCGCCGTACTAGTGAGAAAGAGAAAGAAGTGGTAAATGAAACCCTGGAGTACGAGACCCTACTCCTGGATACCAAACGGATCAAGGCTTCGGTAGACGGGAAAGAAGTTCCGCTTACCAAAAAAGAATTTGAAATACTTAAACTCCTGTTAGAAAATAAAGGAAATGTATTTTCCCGTGAAGAAATCCTGAGCCGCATATGGAAAGACGAAGTATACGTACTCGACCGCACGATCGATGTGAACATTACCCGGCTCAAGAAGAAGATCGGTCCGTATGGCAAGAATATCGTAACCCGTCTGGGCTTTGGTTATTGTTTTGAAAATTAACCGGCAGATATGGTTAGTATAGAAAAAGGAAAAACAAATCGCATTCCATTTGGTCAACGTTTATTTTGGTCGGTACTGACAATTTTTTTAGGGTTTATTTGTTGTTTTCTGCTTTTCCAGTATCAGCGGGAGAAGGAATTCGTACAGGAAAAACTACATAATATACTGAATAATTATAATTACCAGCTCTATCAACGTTCACAACAGGCGGATAACCTCGATATAATGGTAAGAAACTTTATCGATGAAATTCCGCAACATGAAATGCGTGTTACCATCATATCACCCGCAGGAACTGTGTTGTTTGATAATGATGCCGATGGAGAGCTGGGAAACCATAACGACCGTCCGGAAGTAACCCGCGCACGGAATCAGAATGAGGGCTACGCAGTCAGGGTACCCCAATCAACCGGAAAACGTTATTTCTATTCGGCACGTAATATGGGTGGATACATTTACCGCTCTGCCCTGCCCTACGATCCATATGTGAAGACAGTACTGGCTATCAATAAGGATTTTATCTATTTCCTGGCACTGATGGTTATGGTATGTTGTTTCGTACTTTCACGTTTCTCCGTAAGTATCGGGCGTACGATTTCACGTTTGCGAGAATTTGCCCGGAATGTGGAAAAAGGGAATATACCGGATAAAGACTATGTATTCCCACATGATGAACTGGGTGATATTTCAGAAAATATTGTTACCCTTTACCGGAGCCAGCAGAAAGCCAAACAGGCACTTTCTATGGAGCGGGATAAAATTGTAAAACACTTCCAGTATTCCCAGGAAGGCTTCGCTATGTTTACGGCAGAAGGAAGGGAAATCCTTTCCAATATCCTGTATATCCAGTTCCTGAATTTATTATCAGATAAACAAATCCATCAATCGGAAGATGGATTGGATATACCCGAAATGAAACCGGTCAAGCTTTTCCTGAATAAGAATATCCCCAATATTTACCGCAAACGGAAAGTATTGCGTGAAACCCTTACAATCGACAAAAAAGGAAAGATATTTTTTATTGAATGCCTGCTTTTCCTCGACAACAGCTATGAAATAGTGATCAGCGACATCTCCCGCCAGGAAGAAGAAAGCCGGATGAAACGCCAGCTTACCCAGAACGTGGCCCATGAACTGAAAACTCCGGTAAGCAGTATCCAGGGTTATCTGGAAACCATTCTTTCCAATCCGGACCTCCCTGCCGATAAACGGCAGTTCTTTCTGGAGCGTTGCTTCTCACAAAGTAGCCGTTTAACCGGCTTATTAAGGGATATTTCCGTATTAAACCGTCTGGAAGAGGCTTCCGAAATGTTTGAACTGGCCGAAGTGAGTATAACCAAACTGGTAAACGAAATCCGGCAGGAATGTTCGAAAGAACTGGAAGAGAAACGGATCGAAACAGAAATTATACTGCCGGGTGAGCCTGTTATTTATGGAAACTATTCCCTGCTATACTCTATTTTCCGTAACCTGTTCGATAATTCCATCGCCTATGCCGGCGAAGGTATCCGGATTACACTTAATTGCTACAAAGAAGATCCTAAATACTACTATTTTAGCTTCTCCAACAATGGTGTCGGTGTCCAGGAAGAGCACATTAACCGGATTTTCGAACGCTTCTACCGGGTAGATAAAGGCCGTAGCCGGAAAGTGGGCGGTACAGGACTGGGACTTTCGATCGTTAAAAACGGAGTTAATTTCCATAAAGGACAGATTTCCGCAAAAAGCAACCCGGGAAGTGGCCTAACTTTTTTTCTTTACACTGAAAAAGAAAGTCTGACCTACTATTAATTGCCATTTAGTAGTTATTTCTATAAAAATTACCTGAATATTTAACGCGAATGTTTAATAGTCAGGTAATTTCTTTTTATACTTGTACCCGTTTATCAAATAACAAGAATAAACCACGATGTTACAAGCTGATATTTTAAAAAGTAAATGGGATGATATAAATAGTTTGATAAAAGTGTCTAATATTTTACAGAATCATCAAATAATTAGACACTTCAGTTATGTACTCTTCTTTCATTTAATTGATTAACACTAAAATAAAGATTATGGCACATTCTTTGCCTATAAGGAATAGAGAATAAAAACAGACAAACATATGAAAACTATCCTAAGAAATTTTCTTTTCATACTACGCCGGTTTAAAATGGCAACCACATTAAATGTCCTGGGATTATCCATAGCCTTTGCCTCTTTTATGGTAATCTGTATGCAATTAAATTGACCTTACTTACGATAGCTGTCATCCGGAAGGTGAGCATATATTTCGTGTAGAAGCTTCTTCCGAAGGGCTCACACAAGCAATTATATCCCGTCCTTTTGCAAATGCGTTTACAGCTTCATCTCCTCATATATTGGCTGGTGCAATTGTTGACCCTTATAATGGAGTAGTCGATTTTTCCATAGAATCAGCATCCGGAGAACGTAGTTTCTTTACGGAAAACAGTTGGCGGATTGAGCCTGCCTTTACGGAGGTATTTACATTCGACATGTATGAAGGAATAGCTAACGCTGTGGAGCTTCCGGATCAAATCTTAATAGCACGCAGTATGGCCCGGAAATTTTTTGGAGAAGGCAATGCCGTAGGTAAAACATTATTTACACAGCCTGATAACACAGCATGGACAGTTGGAGGCGTTTACAACGATTTTCCGCTTAATTCGCAGATAGAAAACAGGATCTATTTTCCCATACGGGCAGAAGAGAATCTTCAGAACTGGGGAAACTGGAACTATTTGTACTATGTCCGTGTAGATAATCCGGAACATGTTGCAACCCTGGGAGACAATTTCAAACGAATCTTTGAAACTACTATTAAAACAGAACAACTTACCTGGGATCTTTCTTTTAAGGTACTGTTAACTCCATTGAAAGAAATTCATTTCTCGAAAAATATCCTTTATGATCCTCTCCCTAAAACAAGTTATCAGACTTTACTGGTATTATTAGCGATTGCGATTGCTATCATTCTTATTGCAGTAATCAATTTTACCAATTTCAGTACATCACTTACGCCGGTTAGGATAAAAAGTATCAATACACAAAAAATACTGGGTGCCGGTCAACGCACCCTGCAATGGATACTCGTTTCGGAGGCAGTTGCTATTAGTTTGGTCGCTTTCCTTTTATCTATCGGGTTAGTCTTTTTTATTTCAAAAACTGATTTTACTACGCTGTTAAGCGCAGATGTTTTGTTGTCTGCTCATCCGGGTATCCTGGGATTAACAGCACTTATATCCATTCTGACAGGTATCGGAGCCGGTATTTATCCCTCTTTTTATGCTACCTCCTTCTCGCCTGCTTTAGTACTGAAAGGGAATTTCGGGTTAACTCCTAAAGGCAAAACCTTACGTAATACCTTAATCGGTTTTCAATTTATTGCTTCTTTCATATTAATAATTGCTTCGCTAGTCATGTTTTTGCAAAACAGATACATGCAGAACAGTCCGTTAGGATATGATAAAGAAGAGATGATAGTTGCCCAATTAAATGATGTACTTAATACGAACTGGAATACATTGGAAAACCAATTGAAATCTTATGCAGGGATAGCAGATATCACGAGGGCAGAGATGTTACTTTCAAGTAGCGACAAATACATGGGTTGGGGAGAAAACTATGAAGGACAGGAGATAGAGTTCCAGTGTTTACCAGTCGACCCCTCCTTTTTACAGGTAGTAGGTATAGATATAGTAGAAGGACGTGATTTCCGGAAAGGAGATGAACAGACTGCCAAAGGTGTATTTATTTTTAATGAAGAGGCACGTGATAAATATAAGCTTGAGATAGGAAAAAAGATTCGCGACGGAGAAATTATAGGGTTTATACCCAATATTAAATTGCCTCTTTCCGTACAAATGTAGAACCCATGGCTTTCTATGTATGGGGTACTGATAATTGGGGAACAAGCGCTAATTTTGTCTATGTAAAAACTCAAAAGGGTGCTAATTTGTGGGAAACCAGGAAACATGTGGAAGATGTAATAAAAAAAACAGATCCTACCTATATGAAAGAGGTTCACTTCTTTGATGAGGTATTGAACAGCCTCTATGTAAAAGAACAGAACCTTACCTGGCTTATTACCATATTCAGTTTACTGGCTGTATTTATCTCTATTATAGGTGTGTTTGGTTTAGTAATTTTTGAAAGTGAATACCGGAGGAAAGAAATTGGCGTACGCAAAGTATTAGGATCAAGCACACAGGAGATCCTCCTGATGTTCAATAAAATTTACATCCGTATCCTGGCGGTATGCTTTGTGATTGCTGTACCGGTAGCCTCGTATGGTGTGCATAAATGGCTGGAAAACTTTGCTTACAAAACCCCTGTCTACTGGTGGATATATGCCCTGGCTTTTATAGCAGTAGCTTTTGTTACCTCGCTTACCGTTACCTACCAGAACTGGAAAACAGCTATGCAAAATCCGGTGGATAGTTTGAAAAATGAATAATATATGAATGTTTACCTATTTTTTATAATCATTACAAGCAGCGTTTGCCAATAAAAATACGTCTTTCTGAATAGAAGTAAATGTAGAGCGTATGAGGTATTTATATGGATGGATATTGTTGGCAGTGCTCGGGCTGGCAATATTTACTAGTTGCGAAAAAGAAGATGAAACCTGGATGAACAGTACTTCCGGCAGGGTCTGGAAACCCGAAGTGGAACTATTGGTTACATCCGCCACTTCCGTAAAGTTACAATGGAGCCAGCCCCAATATACCAGTGGATTAATGGATATATTACCGGATATAGATCCTGAACAATTTCATATCTACCGGTCCCGCCAGTTGGATAACGGATATGAAGAACTTGCCGGAATAGAAAATAAAGAAGGTAATTATACCTTCTCTTTAAGTGGATTACAACAGGATACTCCCTATTACTTTTATATAACAGCCTCCCGGAAAGGACTGGAAGTAACCAGCTCGGATACATTAATGGTTATCCCAGGTACTGCCCCGGAGTCGGAAACGCTTTTTACAAAAACGGATGTCCGGCAGATTGCTTTTTCATCCCAATTAAATAAACTGGCCTATGTAGATCCCTTTTATAAATATGAAACAGAGAATGTACCCTATTCAGTTACCGCACTGCTGATGAGCGACCTGGATGGCAGTAATACTGAAATACTTGCCGTAAACGGAACCTATCCATGCTGGTCGAATACGGGAGAAACTCTCTATTTTACTTATTATAATGAAAATCCAACAGCAGGACAGGGAGAAGAACAACTGGCCGGACTAGCTATAGCCTCTCAAACCATAACCCTGCTTACCGGAGATGAATTTTCGAGATGGGGAAGCAAACTCCAGCCTGGCGGTACTCTCCTGGCCTATCAGGCATTATTGCAGGAGGCTGAAAATAATAATTACCTGCTAAAGCTTGCTATGCTCGACCTGGAAACCCTGACCGAACAGGAGGTGGTTGACGAAAGTTTCTTCTACCTGCGTTCAGTGAATAAACTGGCGTGGCGGGATCAGGATCGTATTTTATTTGATTGTCTGACGGCCTATGACGATTACCGCATTTACCAGACAGATATAAATACCGGAACAACCACGCTACTTCTTCCGGAAGAATGGAATGGTATGGCACCTTCGGTATCGCCCGGAGGCAATTATATGGCATTTGTAGCTAACCGTACCGGATCGTCGCAGATCTGGTTATACAATTTCGATACTGCATCCTTCCGGATGCTGACCGGCTATACCGACACAGAATACATTATTCCGGGTACCACAACGATTGAGTGGTATGATGATCATTCCATTTTATTTGTTTTAAACGAAGAAAAAGTAACCAGGCTAAAAGTGAAGTAAGGAATATGTTTATTGTGTGTTTTCATGTTTTATATGTGTAAAGAGGATACCTCGTACGAGATATCCTCTTTTTTTATCCGGAACTTACCAGTTTAATTATGTCCCTTTACCTTTACCAGCTTATTATATAAACCCATAATTAATAAAGGTGCGGCCCATTGTCCTACGAACAATGCCGTATTCCTGCTTCTGAAACCTTTTAAAGCCAGCGAAGCAGCCATAGCTGTCAACGCAGTAGTCAAATAAACCCCTGAAGGTATCTTCGAGGTCTGTTTTTCAATTGCAACTGTATATTTTCCTTCTTTTGGAGTTTTTGAAAACATAACTTTCATCTATTAGTTAAACAATACTTGTAAACTTGTTTCTATTCAAACATGTAGCTCAACCAATTGTTTTTCTATTTGTCCTGTTTTACGGCTCCCTGAAGGCAATTATACTCTTTTTTTAGATTTCCTAACTGTTATTTCATTCTTTCGGATAGCCTACCGGATGGTTCAGCCAAAGGATTTCAGTATCCTTTATACCCAATGCCTGCCGGATCCCATCCTGGTCCATCCCGGCACGCGGACCGGTAGCCAATCCTACTCCGGCACAGAAAATAGCCAGGTTCTGCGAAATAATCCCGCAATCCACGGCCCCCATTTCATAATAATGTGTGGTATCTTTATCAGGAGCATATCCTTTATAGCGCGACATATCTGCACTCAGCAGGATACATACCGGAGCCCCTGTCGGGCGGCGTCCTTCCAGCAGCGGACGGATATCTGTTGTAGTTACCGGTTGAAGCATATTGCTGGCAGCATCATACAGGTAAGTACCTTCCGCACGGCATACATATACATTTACATCCTGTGAGTTCTGGGCAGTAGGAGCCGTACGTTTGCCATTCTCACGGTTAATCCCATACGTAGCCCATAAAAGGTCTGAAAGGTCCTGTAAAGATAGTTCCGTTTCCTGGTATTCGCGGATAAACTGCCGGTTCTGGAAAGCTTCCATAACAGAAGTGCCACGTACTTTGGCTGGTGGATTTAATTGAACCGGTTGCAATTCCTGTGCGATCGTACTATCCCCGCAAAGAATAAGGGCAATAGCTAAGCAGATGTGTTTCATACTTCTTTTTGTTTATGAGTTAAATGATACAGGTAAAGCTATATTTCTTTTCCTGAAAAGGCAAATAGAATAGATAAAGAGGGAGATTTTATCGCTGTTAAACAAAAAGTGACTAAAAAGTAAAAACAAACAGGTTTAGTTCCCCGCGCAGGCGGGGACCGCACCAAAACTGTCTGTTTGAGTATTAAAAACAGAAAAATACTGCCTGCTCTCATGCGGTCCCCGCCTGCGCGGGGAACACAGAGAGTGTTCTAATTTATAATGCCCAGAGCGATTTATTGATTACTATCAATCTGCTCCTGCACAATCGCATCCACTACGGCAACCGTTGTCAGGTTCACAATATCGCGTGTAGAACTTTCCAGGTCGGTGAAGTGGATCGGCTTGTTCAGTCCCATCTGGATCGGGCCGATCGTTTCTACAATACCCATCTCCAATAACAGTTTGTAAGTACTGTTGGCCGAACTCAGGTTTAGAAATACCAGCGTATTTACATCTTTACATTTCAGCTTATTAAATGGATAGGTCTCATCCCGCAACTTTTTATTCAGGGCAAAGTTCACCTGCATTTCCCCATCTATCAGGATCTCCGGGTTATTCTTATGCAGATAGTTGATTGCTTCGTGCACCTTATTCGGGCTTCCCTGTTTATCAGAGCCAAAGTTGGAATATGAAAGCATAGCCATTACCGGCTCATGGGCAAAGAATTTTACCGAATCGTGGGTAAGGCGGGCAATGTCGATCAGTACTTCCGTAGAGGGATGGCGGTTAATCAGTGTATCGGCAATAAAGAAGGTTCCTTTCTTACCGGTAATGATATTCATCGCCCCGAAATGCTTATAAGGAGCACGGATACCGATAATCTCAGTCGCTAGTTTGGTTACTTCGGCATACCGGCTGTATACCCCTGTGATAAAAGCATCCGCATCGCCTGCCGCTACCATCATCATTCCGAAGGTATTACGGTCTACCATCTTTTCGCAGGCCTCGGCAAAGGTAACCCCTTCGCGTGCCTTTTTCTCTGCCAGCATAGAAGCATAGCGGTCGCGGCGGTCGGCCTCCCGGTCATGGCGCAGGTTTACAATCTCAATCCCTTCCAGGCTCAGGTTCTCTTCCGCAGCAATCTTGGCCAGACGCTCTTCGTTACCCAGCAGGATCGGGATACAGATCCCTTCTGCTTTCGCCTCTACGGCAGCCTTCAGCATATTTACATGGTTGGCCTCGGCAAATACAACCCGTTTCGGATTAGCCTTAGCCATCTCAGTAAACGAGCGGAGCAGTTTATTATCATATCCCATCATTTCACGCAGATGATTGGCATATCCTTCCCAGTCGGTAATTGTTTTACGGGCTACCCCCGATTCGATCGCCGCTTTTGCTACTGCACAAGATATACGGGTAAGCAAACGCGGGTCGAGCGGCTTCGGCAGGATATAATCACGGCCAAATGTAGTACGTTTCAGTTTGTAGGCGGCATTTACCACATCGGGCACAGGCTCTTTGGCCAGTTCGGCAATGGCATATACGGCGCCCAGCTTCATCTCTTCATTAATCGCTTTGGCATGTACATCCAATGCCCCGCGGAAGATATAAGGGAAACCTAATACATTATTGATCTGGTTCGGATAGTCGGAACGTCCGGTTGCAAAATAATATCTTCCCGTGATGCCATAGCCTCCATATAAGAGATCTCCGGATTCGGATTAGCCAGTGCAAATACGATCGGGTTGTCGTTCATTGTACGTACCATCTCTTTGGTAAGTACGTTGGCAACCGACAGTCCCAGGAATACATCCGTCCCGGCTACAGCCTCTTCCAGCGTTTTGATATTCCTTTCGGTAGCAAACTCTTTCTTTGATTCATTCAGGTCGGTACGATGTACGGAGATCACCCCTTTGCTGTCGCACATAATGATATTTTCCTTTTTCGCCCCTAACATTACATATAGTTTGGTACATGAAATAGATGCCGCTCCTGCCCCATTGACAACGATCTTAACCTCTTCGATCTTCTTGCCGGCCAGTTCAAGGGCATTAATCAACCCTGCTCCGGAGATAATAGCCGTACCATGCTGGTCGTCGTGCATAACCGGGATATCCAGTTCGGCTTTCAGGCGCGTTTCGATCTCAAAACATTCCGGTGCTTTGATATCTTCCAGGTTGATACCGCCAAAAGTGGGCGAAATGGCCTTGACGGTCTGTATAAATTTCTCTGGATCTTTCTCATCTACTTCAATATCGAATACGTCGATACCGGCAAATATTTTGAACAGCAACCCTTTTCCTTCCATAACCGGTTTACCGGCTATCGCACCTATATCTCCCAAGCCCAGTACGGCTGTACCATTGGAAATTACGGCTACCAGATTGCCTTTGGCCGTATATTCATAGGCAGTAAGGGGATTCTTTTCAATCTCCAGGCAGGGTTCTGCTACGCCCAGTGAATAGGCCAGTGAAAGGTCGGCTTGCGTACTATATGGTTTGGTTGGTACCACCTCTATTTTTCCGGGCTTTCCCTGTGAGTGGTAACGTAATGCTTCTTCTCTTATAGACTTCTTTGCCATCAGACTAAACTATTTTGGTTTTTACTAATTATTTTCCTTAAACAGTAGCAAATGTAACAAATTAAAACGGAATAACGGCCCCGGGCCTGCACTTTATCCGGGAAGTATAGATGTACTCTATCAATTGATAAACAGGAATTATCGGGAACCTGCTGTACAATTACAAGTGAAAGCTACCCCGGTTCATTTCTTTAAGTTTGTACTACTCTATTTGATTATGTCCTGAGTCCTATATCCTATTCTTTACGAAGCTAACTATTTTCTTATAGAATGCTAAATGATTACAGCCAGGTGTAATATCTATTTCACCTGGCTGTAATCATTTAGCTCTTTGTGGTTTTTTAGTTATGAGTTTGCAGGATAACGGTTATGTGTCGGATTTATTGGTAAATAACTTTATGGCTGGTTATTCTTAACCGGTAATGCCCCGTTTGGGGCTTCTATATCCCAGACCCGGGCGTTGCCCGGGGTAATGATACCCCAAGGGTTGCGGGCTGGAGGCCCAATATAATACTATTATACTAATTAGGGCAGAGCCAAACGACGTTTTTTAGTATACTGTACCTATGGTGCATAACCTATATACTGCGTTATCACTCCCCGGCGTTACCAAGACCTATGGCCTAAAAGAATATTTTCCGAATAATACTGATTTCACAACCTCTTCGGTGAGAGAGACGCAAGAACCATATATTCTCCTGTTGAAATATAATAAAAATCATATTTCAAACTATTTATACTCTCCATATCCTTTATCCCATAACCGGAAATTCTTCTAACGGTTCGAAACCGGATACCTTTTAGTTAAAAATTTAGTTAGATTTGTATTTTCATCTATAAAATTACGACTATGAAATACAAGTTACTCGTTCTCGATGTTGATGGAACCTTACTAAATGATAATAAAGAGATCAGTAAAGGCACGTTGGCTGCTTTACTGAAAGTACAGCAAATGGGTGTCCACCTGGTACTTGCCTCCGGACGACCTACCTATGGTTTGAAATCGATTGCCGAAAAGCTGGATATGAATAAATTCGGCGGCCTGATCTTTTCTTATAACGGAGGGCAGATTATCAATGCACAGACCGGCGAACTGCTGTTCGAAAAGCGGATCGATCCCGCATTGATTCCTTATATTGAAAAGAAAGCTAAAAAGAACAACTTCGTTTTGCTGACCTATCACGAAAACAGGGTCATTACTACGGATGCAACCAATAAACATGTACAGGAAGAGGCTGCACTGAATCATATGGAGATCGTAGAGGTTGCCAACTTCTCTGAAGCCGTAACTTTCGCCCCCTGCAAATGTATGCTGGTGAGCAACGATGAGGAGGCACTGGTAGGACTGGAAAACCACTGGAAGAAACGGTTGGCCGGTACACTGGAAGCGTTCCGTTCGGAAGATTACTTCCTCGAAGTGACCCCTGAGTTTATCAATAAAGGAAATACGTTAGGTGTATTGGCCGATAAACTGGGTGTGGCTCCTGAAAACATTATGGCCATCGGCGATGGCGTGTGCGACGTATCGATGTTACAGTTTGCCGGCCTGGGTGTGGCTATGGGTAATGCGCGCGATTCGGTGAAAGCCTGTACCGACCATATTACCCTTACCAACGAACAGGATGGGGTGGCGGTTGCAGTCGAAAAAGCGATTATTGCTGCCGTACGTCCTGCCAATATCCCGTTAGACCAACTCAATGCCCGTGCCAAACATTCGCTGATGGGTAACCTGGGTATCCAGTATACCTATGCTTCGGAAGACCGGGTGGAAGCTACCATGCCGGTCGACGGACGTACCCGCCAGCCCTTCGGTATCCTGCATGGCGGGGCTACGCTGGCATTGGCGGAAACAGTTGCCGGGCTGGGGTCGATGGTGCTTTGCCAGCCCGACGAGATTGTAGTCGGTATGCAGGTAAGCAGCAACCATATGTCGTCGGCCCACGAGGGAGATACCGTACGTGCCGTAGCCACTATCATCCACAAAGGACGCTCTTCACATGTATGGAATGTAGATGTTTTTACCTCTACCGATAAACTTGTTTCGTCCATACGTGTTGTTAATAGTATATTAAAGAAACGATGATCGCCGGCCAAGAGCATATTTCTGACTATATCGACAGTTTAATCAGGCAGAACCGGACATTTGCTATTTACCGCATACCGGGGGAACAAACACCCCGGATGGTCATGCAGGCATCCGGTTCTGCATCCTTTTTGCATACTATTGAAAGCCTGGATGGAAAGAATGGGTATGTAATTGCTCCTTTCCATATATCCGAACGTTATCCTATTGTACTGATCCGGCCGGATGAAGAGATCTCTTTAGGAGAGCTGCCGGCGGGTGACCGGCAAACGGTTGGTGGAGATATACCCGGACAGTTAACCGGCGGACAGGAGAGATATACCGAACGTTTCCGGCAGTTTCTGCGTCCGTTGGACGAAAAGTAATTGGATAAACTGGTGCTATCACGTACAGTCACACTTCGGAAAGAGAAAGCATTCTCGCCCGCTACCGCTTTCCTGGCAGCCTGCTCCAGGTATACCCGTTCGTATGTATACCTGTGCCATACACCCCAGACAGGAACGTGGCTGGGTAGTACGCCTGAAATCCTGCTGTCGGGTGCACAGGAAACCTGGCAAACGGTGGCATTGGCCGGCACACAGAAGATACGGAATGAGCGGTTACCCGGTTACTGGAACAGAAAGAACCGGCAGGAACAGGAGCTGGTAGCTCATTATATCGAACAGCAGTTGCGGCTGGCGGGCCTTCGTCCGGAGCGGTCGGCTCCTTATACCGTACGTGCCGGTGAGCTGGCCCACCTGAAAACGGAGTTTAGGTTCCATCTTCCCGATACCGGCCATTTAGGTACTATCCTACAACTCCTCCATCCTACCCCGGCTGTCTGTGGTTTGCCGAAAGAAGCGGCTTATCATTTTATCCTCGAGCACGAGGGATATGAACGGAAATATTATTCCGGCTTTATCGGCCGGCTTAATCCCGAAGGCAGCAGTGAGCTGTATGTGAACCTGCGTTGTATGGAGATTCTTCCGGAAGAGCTGGTATTGTATGCCGGAGGCGGCCTGCTGGCTTCGTCGAGCCTGGAGGAAGAGTGGCAGGAAACGGAAGATAAACTGCAAACCATGTTAATGCTCACCAGATAATAAACACGATATGTATTCCGATAAAGAGAATGTCCTGCAATTAGTAGCCCTGGCAAAAGCATACGGAATTGAGAAGGTAGTCCTTTCACCGGGCTCCCGTAATTCGCCGCTGATCCATTCCTTCGCCTGCGACCCCGGCTTTCAATGTTATTCAATTGTCGACGAACGGAGTGCAGGTTTCTTTGCCCTCGGACTGATTATGCAAAGCAGGCAACCGGTAGCCATATGTTGTACGTCGGGTACTGCCGTTCTCAACCTGGGGCCTGCCGTAGCCGAAGCCTTTTACCAAAGGCTTCCTTTGGTGGTAATCACAGCCGACCGCCCCACCGCATGGATCGGGCAGATGGATGGGCAAACCCTTCCGCAACCTCATATATTCGGACCGCTGGTGAAGCATTCGGTACAACTGCCAGAGTGTACGAATACTGAAAGCCGGTGGTATTGTAACCGGTTGATCAATGAGGCACTATCCGCTATCAACCATCACGGCTATGGACCGGTACAGATCAATATCCCGCTGTCCGAACCTCTTTTTAATTATACGGTAGAGCGTTTACCGGAGGTAAGGAAAATAACACGGCACCTGCCCGCCCGGGAAAACAATACTGCCGGATTTCCCGGCCTTGGCCGGCGCTTTGCCTCTTATAAACGGCCTATGCTATTGGTGGGACAATCCTGCCCGATAAACAACTGGCAAATCTTTTAGTCGGACTATCTGAAAAAGAAGTTTGTGTTATACTGGCAGAGCATCTGGCAAATGTAACCGGCAGCCAGATAGTAAGCAACTTCGACCCGATCTTATATGCCTTACCGGAGGAACAGGTTACCAGCCTGGCTCCCGACCTGCTTATCACGTTGGGCGGACATGTGGTATCCAAACGTATCAAACAAGTGTTACACAGGCACCAGCCATCAGCACACTGGCATATTAGTGAGACAGGTGAAATGGCTGATCTGTTCCAATCACTTACCGAAGTGTTTGAATGTAATGCTACCATGTTCCTGAGAGAGCTGACACAACAGCTTTCCGGAACAGAGAAAACAGAAAGAAAAGCGTATCAATCCGCCTGGCATACGTATAGCAAACAGATTGATTTACCTACTCCTTCTTTTTCTGACCTGGCAGCTATCGGAGCCGTTATGGAACAACTACCATCCGGTGCGGCGCTTCACCTGGCAAATAGCAGTACCGTCCGGTACAGCCAGCTCTATCCGCTAAAACCAGGTATTGAAGTATATTGTAACCGGGGAACAAGTAGTATTGAAGGTTCTGTCTCTACCGCAGCCGGTTATGCAGCTACAAGCCAACAACCGGTCTATCTTTTTACCGGCGACCTCTCCTTCTTTTATGATATCAACGGGCTTTGGAACAGGTATACCCGTGCTAACCTGCGGATTTTGCTGAACAACAATGGAGGCGGAGAAATATTTTATGCGTTGCCGGGGCTAAACCGTTCGGAAGCACTGAAAGCGTATATCACAGCTTCCCATACCACCCGCGCCCAGGCCTGGGCCGAAGCTACAGGATTTTTATACCTGCCGGTAACCAGCGAAAAAGAATTACAGGAAAATCTCCCTATCTTTACTGCACCGGATCATAACAAACCGGTACTCATGGAGGTAATAACCTCCAAAGAAGAAAATACAAAGTTACTACGAACCTATTATCATTCATTACAAACAAAATAAAATTATGGCTACAACCAGAGAATGGACAACCATTAAAGCATATGAAGATATCCTGTTTGAATTTTATAACGGGATTGCTAAGATAACCATTAACCGGCCCCGTTACCGGAATGCCTTTACCCCTACCACCACCGGCGAAATGAGTGATGCCTTGCGTATCTGCCGGGAGGAAGCCGATATTAGTGTAATCGTACTAACGGGTGCAGGCGATAAAGCATTCTGCTCGGGAGGCGACCAGCATGTAAAAGGCCGGGGTGGCTATATCGGTAAAGATGGGATTCCCCGCCTGAGTGTGCTGGACGTACAAAAGCAGATACGATCTATGCCTAAACCGGTTATTGCCATGGTAAATGGCTACGCGATTGGTGGCGGACATGTCTTGCATGTGGTCTGCGACCTGTTCATCGCTTCGGACAATGCTATATTCGGCCAGACAGGTCCCCGGGTAGGTAGCTTCGACGCCGGTTTCGGTTCTTCTTATCTGGCACGTATCGTGGGCCAGAAGAAAGCACGTGAGATCTGGTTCCTTTGCCGCCAGTACAACGCACAGGAGGCCTTGGATATGGGATTGATTAATAAAGTAGTTCCTTTAGACCAACTGGAAGACGAAGTGGTACAATGGGCGGAAGAGATGATGATGCACAGTCCGCTGGCACTCCGTATGATCAAAGCCGGATTAAATGCTGAGCTCGACGGACAGGCAGGTATCCAGGAACTGGCCGGGGATGCAACTCTTTTGTATTACCTCACCGATGAAGCCCAGGAAGGTAAACATGCTTTCCTTGAAAAGCGAAAGCCCGATTTCAAGCAATATCCTAAATTCCCATGATCTACAAAATACAGGTACAGCCCCGTTTGTTGCATTTCCACCAACCGGCGGGAACGTCACGCGGGGTATATACTACCCGTAAAGTATGGTATATACGGGTTTCTTCCCCCTCCCATCCGGAGGTATGGGGCGTAGGCGAATGTGCCCCTTTACCGGCACTGAGCTGTGATGACCTGCCCGGCTATGAAGAACTCTTACAGCAGTTTTGTTCAGAATGGGTCGAGACAGGCATTATTCCGTACGAAAAACTCCGCCCTTATCCTTCCATCCTGTTTGGAATGGAGACTGCCCTGAAGCAGTATGAAGCACAAAGTTTCCGCCTCTGGGATACCCCTTTTTCAGAAGGCTTACAGGGAATTCCGATCAACGGATTAATCTGGATGCAGGATTATACCCATATGCTGGAGCAGATCAAACAAAAGATTGCTTCGGGTTTTAAGTGTATTAAGGTAAAGATCGGAGCCATCCGTTTTGAAGAAGAACTGGCTTTGCTCCGGTATATCCGGCAGCATTTTACTGCTTCCGATATAGCAATACGGGTAGATGCCAATGGTGCATTTACAGTAGAAGAAGCATTTACCAAACTGGAGCAACTGGCCGGACTGGACATCCACTCCATCGAACAGCCCATCCGTGCCGGACAATGGAATGAAATGGCTGAGCTGGTAGCTATGTCGCCCCTTCCTATCGCACTGGATGAAGAGCTGATTGGTATAAATGATCCGGCAGGAAAAAGGAAATTATTAGAGACGATCCGCCCCCATTATATTATCCTGAAGCCCTCTTTACATGGCGGATTCCTGGGAGGCAATGAGTGGATAGAACTGGCAGAAGCCAATGCTGTGGATTGGTGGATCACCTCTGCCCTGGAATCGAATATCGGCCTGAATGCAATTGCCCAATGGTGTGGCACTTTCTCTAATCCATTACCGCAGGGGTTGGGTACCGGTATGCTGTATACCGATAATATTCCAATGCCACTGGCTATCCGGAAAGATCGTTTATGATTCAATCCTACCGGTGAAATGCCTGCACCTTTCCTCTTCAAAAGTCCTGCATTTACGGAAAAACGTGGGACTTTTCCGGAGAAAAGTCCGGAGAAATAAAGCCGTATCTAACAGGAAAAAACACTTGACTATATATCTTATGTGCTATTATATAACCGACAGGCAGCAACAACACCTTCTTTTAGACGGAATAACCTATTCATCGACGGAACTGGATAAGTTATTATATCTGGCTACAGCACAGGATAACACTTTCCTTATCGATCTGTATCATTTCCTGCAAGAGTAGTTTGCCCCTGATCCGTTGCTAACGGTACATACCTCCGGCTCGACCGGGCAGCCTAAACTGATACAGGTTAAGAAAGAGCAAATGATACAAAGTGCCTGTTTAACCTGTAGCTTTTTCGGGTTACAACCGGGAAATACCGCCCTCTTATGTATGCCACTACACTATATTGCAGGAAAAATGATGGTAATACGGGCCCTGGTCGGTCAGTTGAACCTACAGCTTACCTCTCCGGCAGGGCATCCATTGAATCAGTTGAAACAGCCGGTAGATTTTGTAGCCATGATTCCGCTACAAGTGTATAATACCCTACAGGTTGATACTGAAAAAGAATTGCTGGCAGGTTGTAAAACGCTTATTATCGGAGGCGGGCCGGTAGATACAGGGATAGAACAAGCTTTGCAGGAACTTCCCGTAGCTGCTTTTATGACATATGGAATGACTGAAACGCTTTCCCACATTGCCGTGCGACGTATCAACGGCGCCGAAGCATCTTCGTGGTATATGCCTTTTGAAAAAGTAAAACTTTCCCTTACTGAGGAAGGGAGGTTGTGGATTGATGCACCTTTGGTAACAGACGGTACGATCCATACTAACGATATCGCCGAACTTTTACCTGATGGACGTTTCCGGATTACCGGACGGAAAGATACTATTATCAACAGCGGCGGGGTTAAAATCCAGCCTGAACAGGTAGAAGCACTTCTAAAACCACATATGGCCGGAGATTTTGCCGTTACAGCCGTGAACGATCCTAAATTCGGACAGTTACTTGTATTGCTTTTAACCCCTGCCGCAGATATCGCTTCAGTGAAAAAACTATGCCTCAACCTACTTCCTAAATACCAGCAACCTAAACATATTTTTCCTACTCCAACCCTTCCGCATACCGGTAGCGGAAAGATAGACAGGGTGGGCTGCCGTGAACTGGCGGAAGTGTTGTATGCCCATGCTAAAAACGCAAGAATGGATAAAGCCCGGCCGTTCCCTGAAGGCTAACTTTGTGGGAAAACAAAGTCAATCTATTAACCAGAGGGTTAATAAAATAGCTTTCACTTAAAATAAACGTATACATTATGGAAGAAAACAGATGCCAGAGTTGCGGGATGCCTATGGTGGCAACCGAACATTTCGGAACAAATTATGATCAGACACCAACTACCGAGTATTGTTGTTTCTGCTATCAGCACGGAGCTTTTACAGACAGTTTTACTTTTCAGGAGTTTATAGCCGATGCGATCAAATTTGATGATGGAACGAGAGCCAAAGATTATAAACAATCAGACGAAGAACTGATGCTTACGGCAACTAACCGCTTGCAAAACCTGAAACGGTGGCGTACTCACCAGACCGTCCACCAGGAATATTACCAGTCGGTAGAGCGTGTTATCCATTATATACATACGAAACTGGAAACGCCACTTACCCTGACTGAGCTGGCACGCGAAGCCCATATATCCGAATATCACTTCCACCGGATCTTTAAAGCGATATTAAATGAGAGCCCGGGTGAATACATTCAACAGTTACGGTTGGAGAAAGCTGCCTTTAAACTGCAAACAACCAACTTACCTTTACTTGAGATAGCGGAAGAAGTTGGGTATCAGACACCTTACGCCCTTTCCAGGGCATTTAAAAAGAGATACGGGATAACTCCTTCAAGAGATACGGGATAACTTCTTCTGCCTATCGCCGGAACCCATTAGACCTGGTGACACCTCTAGCGGCCCCGGTCACCGGCTATGAAGTGGTTCCTGATTTCCATATATTGGATAGCCGGCATGTGATCTGCACCCGCGTAAAAGAGCCGCATGTACAACCCGATGCCTTCCTGAAAGCCTGGAAGAAATTAAGCGGATATGTATCCCGGGCAGGGGTTCTTTCCGAAGCATGTGAATATATGTGTATCAGCCGTGATATCAGTTCGCTTACCCGTCCGGAACATTGCTGGATTTATGCCTGTATAGCTACTCCCGAACCAATCACTTCCTCCGGCCAGTTTATCACACAGACAATTGAAGGTGGTTTGTATGCAGTATTTACTCATAAAGGGCCTTACCCGGAACTGGAGGCCCTTTATTGCAGCATTTACCGGTATTGGCTCCTGAACAGTAAGTATCAGCTACGGGATACTTTGCATTTTGAGAAATACCTGAATAATCCGCAGGAGGTTGCTCCGGAAGAGTTACTGACCGAAGTTTATATTCCGGTTCAGGCAGTTTAAATCCCCATCTTCAAAAGCAAAAAGCCCGGAAGGAGGATTCACTTCCGGGCTAACTTCACTATAATATCTAATCGCTGCTTTAAATGATCGAATTCTTTTTGGTAAATTCGATAATCTCGTCGATATATCCGAATGCCAGACCGATTACTGTGTCGGCACATCCATAATACAGCGCCATACGGCGGGTTTCAGGATCGTGTAAGGCGGCACATGGGAATACTACGTTAGGTACATCACCAATACATTCATAATCTTTCTGCGGAGATATGATATAAGGGCCCGAACGGTATTTTACTTTCCAGGGTTGCTCAAGGTCAAGGATGGCCGAACCGTAGCTGTATACATATCCGTTGCACGAACGCAGTACGCCATGGAAGATCAATAACCAGCCCTCTGATGTTTCGATCGGTACAGGACCTGCACCGATCTTCATACATTGCCAGGTACTCTCTTCGAAAGCTGCCGGCGACATCACGTGGCGGTGTTTACCCCAGTAGCACATATCGGGCGATTCACTCAGGAAAATATCACCGAAAGGTGTGTGTCCGTTATCATTCGGACGGCTTAGCATTACATAGTTACCGTTGATCTTACGTGGAAACATCACCCCATTGCGGTTAAAAGGCAGGTAAGCATTTTCGAGCTGGTGGAAGGTTTCGAAATCGAATGTATAGGTAACACCGATTGTCGGGCCATGATAGCCGTTACACCAGGTAATATAATAACGGTCTTCGATAAAACAAACGCGCGGATCGTAGGCGTAAACAAATTCGCCGATCTCTTTATCGTCGCACTGGAATTCAATTTTGTTTTCAGCAATATTCCAGTTAATACCATCTTTACTAAATCCCACATGCAAACGCATACGGCGGTTGGTATCATCACACTGGAACACACCGGCATATCCATCTTTAAAGGGTACAACTGCACTATTGAACATACTGTTGGAAGTGGGTAGAATATCCCATGGAATTACCGGGTTAGCAGAGTACCTCCACATCACATCTTTACAACCGGCCGGGCGATCTTCCCAGGGCATCCCGGGAAGTGCGCTGCCTGTAATCTTCAAATTGTTCATTTTAGTTTTTATCGTTTAATGAAATTAAGCTGCAAAGTTATTTCTTTTCTTCTAAATTCAGCTCACTCATTAACGCATTATATTCTTTTTCTTCCTTATTCATCTTGTCATACCAGTTCTTTTTCAGGATTAAAGTGGTAATACCTAAGATCAGGATGGTGGTAAATAAAGGAAGTCCTTCTTTGATAACGATGTACATAGGGATCGCTGTAAGGCAGCATTGCCAGAGGATACCAACCGCCACATTGAAGAAGTCACGTTTGAAGTTGTTATTTCTTTTTAACTGCAGATAGCGAGCAACAGCTTTATCAGCAATCGGCCCCCAGAAGCCCCACGGACGGACACATACGTAGAAGTTGATCAGTGTTTTGTCGTCTGTAGCCGGGGTCATCAGCGTACCTGCGATACAACCGATGAAAGATACAAACATCAACAGTGGGAAGTAATACAATGGAATGGTATTGGGGAAGATCTGCGGAACGATCATCGCTGCCAGAATACCAACCAACATACCCCAGAAGTAACCATATCCGTTAAAACGCCACCAGTGCCATTTCAATACGTTAGCTGCGATATATCCGCCATACAAAGCAGATACGATCCATTGTAACACCGAATTGATATTTTCTACGAAGAATCCGATAACCGTACTGATCACTACCACCAACACCGAGATCAGGTAGCTGGCACGGATCTGCGTTTTAGCAGGCGCATCGGGATTAATGTACTTCAAATATACGTCGTTCACCAGGTAAGCCGGCGCTGCATTCACGGTAGAGGCAAAAGTCGACATAAAAGCCGCTAATAAACCAGCCAGTAACAGACCGGCCAGCCCTACGGGCACAAACTCGCCGATCGCACGTGGCAGGATGGTTTCAAAGTCGATGGCCGATCCCATAGCGACAAAGTCATCACTAAAGAAAACAATTGCCAGCACAGCAAATCCCATAATCATTAAGTACCGGGGGATTAACAGGATCACCGGTACGGAGCCACTCATCAAAGCGGCTTCTTTCGGGCTTTTACAAGCCAGGATCTTCTGCATATCATAATTGGGAGCCGGGCCTGCCATACTGAGGAATACACCTTTAAATAACATCATCATAATTACAATGGTGTAAAGACCATACTGGTCGGCAGCCATCTTATCCATCACCGAGGGGATCAGTTCACTCCAGTCGAGGTCGAGTGTCCAGCCGAAGAAAGGGCTTGTCCATCCGTCCGGTACGCGGGCGGCCAGCATTTCGGGAGAAACTTTGGTCATAGCAATCACGGCAATTACCACACCGGCTACCGTCATGATCATAAACTGTACCACGTCTGTCCATACAATACTCAACATCCCTCCCAGCATTACATAGAAGGTAGCAATGGTAGTAAAGAAAATACCATATACATGAGGGACATATTCAGGTGCAACTTCAAAAGGAATATATTGTGAAACGATCTCCCACGGGAAGAAGATCTTCATAAATTTACCGATACCAATAAAGCCGTAACTCAGGAAGCCCAATACGCCGACTACCGCATACAGGATCACGATCGTATGGGAAAGGTTTGCTCCTTTACCAAAACCAAACCGGGTACGGATCCACTCGGCTCCTGTCAGTACATTCGAACGGCGCAGCCAGATGGAGAGGTATACCATCAGGAAAATCTGGTTAAACACAGGCCACAACCAGAGAATCCATAAACTTTTCATTCCATATACAAATGCCAGGTATACCATCCACATCGTTCCGGAGATGTCGAACATACCCGATGCGTTGGAAAGCCCCAGCATATAAAAAGGAAGTGTTTTCCCTCCCAGGAAATAGGAGTCCAGGTTTTTTGAAGCTTTTTTCTTTAGAATCAGACCTATGACAATCATCATCACCAGGTAAGCGGCAATAATCATCACATCGATAAGTTGTAATTTCATGATATTATAATTTGATGTTTAGATTAGACCAGACAAATGTATATAAATTAGTCAATCGGGCAAACAGCGGAAATCATCCCGAATGTATGGTTATCATTCAGGCTCCATACGATACGTCCGCTACCGTCTAATTCAACCAACTGGGGGGTATCGCCGGCCGATGTGCCATGCCCCTGCCAGTTACACAAATAAAGGCCATCATGTGCGGTCGGGAGCAGTTGGGCAACAAAGCGGAGCGACATACCCTCGATATCTTCTGCACCGACCTGGCGTATTATCTTATCTTTATTAAGGTCGATTTTCACAAAGGTGTGGGCATCGCCGCAGGCAACCAGGTAATGGCCATTGTCGAGCTCGGCTACGGAGAAGGGACTACCGGGTACTTTCATGCTTCTTACCGGTTCGCCGTCGGGGGTGATCTCCAGTACTTCACGCCTGCCCATCAGGGGAAGGATGTAATTGCCGTTTTTGTTTTTGGATACCTGGCGGAATTGCGAATGGGGGTTTTCGATACCCGTTTCAAATTCAGTTTGTTTCAGGATAGCTCCTTTCGGGTTTACTTCCAGGATGGTAGCCGGGTGGCCACACCAGGCCAGCAGGAAGTTGCCGTTGGGGAGTACTTTGGCCGATTGCATTTTACACCCTTCGAGGGCTGCAATGTCCCATATTTCTTTTTGTGTTTTAGTAATCAGTTTAGCGCCTTTGGAGTAGGAAAAAAGGATATTGCCGTCGACCGTGGCTGCCACGGAGTTACATTCCCATCCGTTGGCGAGCGGGTACTCCCACTCTATTGCTTTGGTTTCTTTGTCGATAATGGCGATCTTGTTCCAACCGGAACCGCCTACTAATAGTTTTTTTAGGTTTTTGATTACAGGAGAAAAGGATGAAAACGGCTAATAAAGAGGTAAGTGTATAAAGGTATTTTCTCATGGTATGTATAGTCTTTTTATCATTAAAAATAAAACTATTATAAAACTCTGCTAAAATAGAACATATATCCTAAGAGCTGGAAGCACGGCCTATTTTAGTTCAGCACGAAGTACCGGATATTTTGATATTCAGTTTTATAGTTGAAGGAATTTAATAGAGTTCTGAAAGAATGACATATCCTAGCCCAGCACAAAGTGCTGGGTTCAAAAGGTGATGGTTAAGAGTGCTGTAAGTACGGCATAAAAACTCCATCTGTACGAAATACATTCTGCCGTCCTTACAGGACTCAACTCTTGTGATGATCTTACACCCAGGGCAACGCCCTGGGCTAGGATATATCGTTCTTTCAGAACTCAAAAATACATAGTCACAAAATTATTCCGGATTACTTAGATAAATCCTGGAATAACTCAAATCCCTGGTCGGGAGTTAAGCCTTTGTGTACAACTGCATGTACAGCCTGGATCATAGCAACCGGGTTTTCCGACTGGAAGACGTTACGTCCCATATCCACACCGGCAGCGCCTTCGTTGATTGCGTTGTAGCACAATTCCAGTGCTTCTTTTTCAGGTAATTTCTTACCACCGGCAATTACTACGGGAACCGGACAGGCTGCCACTACTTTTTTGAAACCGTCGCAATAGTAGGTCTTTACGATGTTTGCACCGTTCTCAGCACAGATCCGTGAAGCCAGTCCGAAATAGCGCGCATCGCGTGCCATCTGTTTACCTACCGCCGTAATACCCATTACCGGGATATTATACCGGCTTGCCTTATCTACGGTTGCGTAGAGGTTAGCAATTGTTTTGGCTTCGAAGGCAGGGTCGCCGACTGCCAGCATCACAGCCATAGCCGAAACGTTCATACGGATTGCATCGTCGATATCGATCACTACATTGTCGTTCAGTTCAGTCAGGATAGAGGTACCTGCATCCGAACGCAAACAGATGGGTTTATTCACATCTGTCGGAACAGCCGATTGCAGGATACCACGGGTACACATGATACAATCAGCATATTCGATCAGCGGAACAATGGTCAGGTCAATACGTTCCAGGCCGGAAGTAGGACCCATAATGAAACCATGGTCGAAGGCAAGCATTACCGCTTTACCGGTCGCAGGGTTGAAGATGCGGCTCAAACGATCTTTCATACCCCAGGAAAGGTTAGCAGCTCCTTTTACATGGAAACCTTGTTGCTGGGTAGCTACACCCAAACCAAAGTTATTACCTTCTCTCAAGTCATCTAAATCTGCCATTTTTTGTTTATCAATTAGTTAATAAAATTATTCTAAGATTTTTATCATCCAGTTATAATATACTTATAATGCATCGGCAAAAGCCTTGAACATACAGCTCCAGGAAGTTGCACCGCTATCGGCATACCCGATAGAACGCTCGCCGTAGTTGCGGGCACGTCCGAAGTTAGCTTTCATATCTACCGTTTCTTCCGCACCTTTCAGGGCAGCTTCGGCACCGGCAGCAATGACAGCTTTCACATCGTCTGCATCAGAAGCCTGTATGGCTTCTACGGCAGGAATCAGGGCATCCATCATTGTTTTATCGCCGCGTTTGGCCTGTGTCTGTTTCTGTACGTTGGCCAGGCCACCGGCAAACATAGCTTTGACAGCAGGGATATCCAGCTCAGTACCCGATACGGCATCACTCATCCCCAGGAAGAAAGCACCCAGAAGTGTGCTGGTGGATCCGCTTGTTTCAAGCATTACCTCAAAGCCCATATCGTTCAGCATAGTTTTGAATTCCGTACCATTGGCCGATGCTTTTACGACTGCCGAGAAGGCAGATACGATAGCCGTACCATGGTCGCCGTCGCCAATCACGGCATCCAGCTTCGAGAATTCATCTTCGCGTGCCTTGATTTCCTGCAACGCGTTATTGAGCATGGCTTTAAAAGCCTTGATTGTTAATTTTTCCATTGTGTTTTATTTACCGATAGTTGTCCAATAAGGGGCATTCGACTGTTTGTTTTTCAGGTAGTCGATATGATCTTCGTCTAATAAAGCGATGATCATCTGGAAACCGGCCTGTTCCTGAACGGTCAGGATTTCCTGGATGCGTCCTTCCACCACTTCTACGCCACGGGCTTCCAGCTCTTTGTATGCTTTGCGGAAGATGATGCTTTGCTCCATATAGGTAGTAGCACCTACACCATTAATTACCAACAAGGCCTTGTCGCCGGCTTTGGGTTGTAATTGCTGGCACAACAGGTCTACCATTTCGGCAGCCGTAGCATCGGCAGAAACCAATGGTTTTTGTCCGCCACCACCTTCGCCGTGCTGTCCCATACCAATTTCCATGATACCGGCAGGCAGGTCTGAAATAACAGCGTTGTTTTGTGGATGCATACAGGATTTCATAGCAACCGCCAGGGTAGCTACTCTTTCATTGTAACGTTCGCCGATCTCGATCAGCTCGTCAAGAGATTTACCTTCTTCGGCAGCAGCACCCAGGATCTTGAACAAAGGCACACAACCAGCCAGACCGCGGCGGTCGTTTTTATCTGCACCGATACCAGCACTGATATCGTCGTGGGTAAGGATCTGTTTTACTTTGATACCTACACGTTCTGCCAATTGGCAAGCCATGTTGGCACTCATTACGTCGCCGGAATGGTTCAACACCACCAACAGGATACCTGCTTCGCGTTTCATTAGTTGTAATGCCTGGAATACCCGTTGTGCACCCGGAGCAGCAAATACATCGCCTACTACCGAACAGTCAAGCATCCCTTCGCCTACGAAGCCGCTCAAGGCTGGTTCGTGGCCCGATCCGCCTAATGTTACGATCGCTACTTTATCGTCGCTTTTAGGATTCGCGCGAACGACAATGTTCTCGCCCCCCTAATTTTACCTGGTCTTTATAAGCCAATACATATCCTTCCAGCAATTCGGGAGTGATCTGGTCGGTCTCATTGATAAATTTAGTCTTGATGTCTGACATGGTATTTTTCTCCTATTGTTTAAAAGATTATTATTTAATTTCCATTAATTCAATCGCAATCCCTTCTTCTTCGATAAAGGCAATAGTCAGGTGCTCGTCGCATACTTCCGGGCCAAAGATAACATTTGCACCTACCAATGCTTCTTCCAGGTTAGGAACCGTATAGGCAATGTGTCCGTTTGTCTGAACCAACTCAGGCAGACAGCTTCCTTCTTCAAATTTCAGGAACTCAATCTTGTTAGGACTCTGGCTGTAATCGGTCAGCCATACGCTTAAACCTTCGTTGTAAACAGCACCTTCTTTTTTCTCATCTGTCAGGATACCTACGTGATTAAATGTTCTCATAACTATTAAACTTTAAAGTGTTTATAAATAGATTATTTAATTATTCAATTTCTTTGCTCCGTTGTAGGAATAAAAGCCAGTATAATGACTAGCAATGCTACCACATTGAGGTAGATAAAGATACTACCTGAAGGTAGATAAAGATACTACCTGAAGGTAGATAAAGATACTACCTGCTCCCTCTGTATTACCTACCATACGAGTGCATACTACTCAGAAAGTAATTGACTCCGAAGAAGGTCATAATTACCGATGCAAAAGCGACAATCGAAAACAGGTTAAACAACCATGTACCAGCTTTTGAGTGCATCAGGTGAAGGTGAGTAACGATGGCATATACAACTACGGTAATCAGTGCCCAGGTTTCCTTCGGGTCCCAACCCCAGTAGCGCCCCCAGGATTCATTCGCCCAGACCGCACCCAGAAAGGTACCGATCGTCATCAATGCCAGCCCTATCCATAAAGACATTTCATTTACGATAGAAAGCTCGCGGATGCGGACTTTCAAAACGGCTTTATTCTTTTCCGTACCGGTTGCCATCATTCCCAGGTTAGTCAGTCCGATCAGGAAACTGATGCCAAAGAAGCCATAGGCTGCTACAATGACTGCCACATGGAACATCAGCCAGGGCGATTTGAGTACCGGCACCAGTGTATTGATCTGCGGGTCCATCCAGTTTAGTCCGGAAACAAACAGGATAATACCTCCAAAGAGGGTTGCCAGTGCAAAAGCCAGCCTGCTACGGCGCAGAAAGATAAAGCCGGCCAGTACAGTAGCCCATCCTACGTATACCATCGTTTCGTATGAATTACTCCACGGAGCATATCCGCCAATATACCAGCGCATACCCATACCATACATATGGAGGCCGAATACAGCCAGTACGCCTATGCTGAGTATCCAAAGTATATAGTTGACCGGTTTATTTCGGTTGAACAAGGAGATGAAAGAGAATACCAGTAACAACCCGCCCAGGACCAGATAACCGATTTTACACCAGCGGAATACGTTGAGGCGGTTGTATTTGATTTCTGCCTGTATCTTCTCCGGGCTGATATCGAGTGTCTTGTTTTTAGCCTGCTGGTAAGTAGAGATCATGCTGACTACTTCGTCGGCTTTCGTCCAGTCGCCCGACTGCATGGCAGCCTGTACCTCTCCGAGATACCAGTCAAGGATACGGGATACGAACATGGAGTCTTTACCGGCAAACTCCGAAAGGTCATCGCCCGGAGCATACCATTTATTGTTCAGATCTCCCTCTAACGGGAAGAGGTTTAGCATTTGGTGGTTGATCAGTTCGTATAGGATATTGATCTGTTCATCAACCTTGAACAGGTCTTTATCAAACTTGGTACGTTCAGAAGGCATTTTGTTATAGGCCTGTTCCAGACGGGGCAACAGTTTGTATTCGCCGTTCTGGTCGAATACTTCCAGGTAGGCAAAATGTCCTTCTGTGAGGTCATAATAGGCGGCGATTTCTTTATTGGATAAAGCAATAAAGGGGACGCGCATCCACATATCGGGCATCGCCAGCAACCCGATCAGGAACTGGTCGGAATTGAGGTTACCGATTTTATCTGATTTATGTAGTTTATGAAGAATCTCGGAAGAGAAGGTGTTGACCGGCATCATACGCCCCCTACCTGACTGGACCGGTAGTTCGCCAAACCGGGCAGCATGTTCGGGATACACTGCAAAACGTTGTACGGCATCAAACATAGAAGACTTATCAGGGGATGCCTGCGCACCCAGTGCCAAAAACGAACAAACGGCAGTAATAGCAATCGCATTTGTATGCGAACGTAATTCTTTTAACTGGCGGCTCAATACGCCAAAGCGTGATTTTTTGCCCAGTATAGAAAGGATAAATCCGATTACCAGCAGCAAATAGCCGCTATAGGTAATATTACGGCCTGCAACATCACGGTTAACAGATAGTATGGTACCTTGTTCATCCGGATCATAGGATGCCTGGAAAAAGCGGTATCCTTTCAAGTCTAATACATTATTCATATATACCCGCTCGTGGCGTATTACTCCATCTACATGTATAAGTAACTCACTTTCGTAAGAGGAAGGACTGGCAGAGCCCGGGTAGCGCTCCAGCTTGAATTTGAGCAATTCTACCGTGAAAGGTAGTTTGTAGTAGGTAGGTTCGCCGGAAGTATGGATCACTATCTCATTGCTTGATTGGCCTTCGCGCAGATGCAAAAGTCCTTCTTCGCCGAAAATGTGTGAAACAAGTGCTCCCAGCAGGATAATGATAAAAGAGAAATGTACAATCAATAACCCCCATCTTCTTTTTTATGGTATTGATGTTTAAGAAGGATGGCGATGAAATTAACTACTAAACCCAATTGTAACAAAAAGAATACAGGAGAATAATAAACCAGGTTCTTGGCTGCTGCCGTACCATGATATTTCTCAATAAAGGTAGCGATAGCCAGACCGGTTGCGTAAATGACAAGCAATACGATCGTAGTAACGAACGACGAGAAGATTCTTTCTGCTTTTTGTTTCATGTAGCTAAAATTTACAATTTTAAATATACCACAAGGGGTTTTCCTTGCGGAACCCCTTGTGGTATATTTAAAAGTTAATCTTCAATGATAATTCTAAATCCTACGTTATGAACGCGTTGCCATGGGTAATAGGCTTTACGGGCATATGCGGTAGAATATTTCGGCCGTTCAATATACGAACCTCCGCGCACAACTTTGTACTCTGAAGAAGTTTTAACTTTTTCACCATACGGCGCATAGTCCGAGCGGGTCCACTCTGCGATGTTACCGTGCATACTATACAATCCGAATGGGTTTGCTTCGAATTCTTTGGAATCACACTGGATCAGGTGGCCGTCATCCACACTTTCTGCTTTTGGCAGATAGCTGTAATACTGATACCATGGATTAGTCTTCGACATCGGTTGTGGGTCGATACCACTTACAGCGAAGTTGTTGGTAGTCACATCGGCCAGGTTTTCGTATTTACCGAAATCGGCGTTCAGGTTACCAAACCAGAAATCTTCGTTGCTACCCGCACGGCAGGCCCACTCCCACTGCGCCTCTGTCGGAAGCGTAATGTTTAGGTCTGTTTTTGCGCTTAGCTGCCTGCAATATTCCATTGCATCTTCATAGCTCACGCGAATCACAGGCTGTTGCGGCAGGTTAGCCGGATAACCCGGATTAGTATGGTCTTTCCACAACTGATCTACATACCGGCTGTCATGGTCGGGGAAGATTGCATTATACTGCTCGTTGGTTATTTCAACTTCAGCCATCCAGAAGGATTTATCGATAGAGGTTTTACCGGCCGGATAAGCATCTGCTTCACCCCGGTAGCTCCCCATCACAAACTGGCCTGCCGGGATGCGGGTGAATGTTACATTCACACCCGGAGCAATCTCAACAACTTTGCGGGTCTCTTTCTCTTTTGCAACCATTGTTTTGGCTGTAGCCGCATCGAATGGCCAACCTTTTACTTTAATCACTTTTTCCTTTACAGGAGCTGATTTAGCCGGCATCACCGGAGTAATCTCACCTTTGCCTTTCAGGTATTCGGCATAGTCGGCAATTTCCTGCTGCCAGTCTACCTCTGCACCGTTGCCATACTTATCGGCCAATTCCTTACGGCGCTGGATCTGGTCAAATCCTTTATAAGGAAGGCTGGTAAGTACGTTGGCATTGAAATAACCTTTATCAGGAGCGTTATAATCGATCCAGTTATACAGTTTTTCGTATTCTTCGGCTGTTAACTCTACATTGTGGTGACCTTTCTTCAACAGACGGATCAGCTCACTGGTATTTGCATGATACTCATAAGGCTGAAGAACGATCATATCGGCTTCAGGACCCTGACGGTGTACATACGGATGCAGGTTCAGGTAAGAGGTACCATAACCCCGTTTGTCTTTCACACCACCCCGCAAGTCGAATGCACCGTCGCCATTGTGGCAGGCGATACAGGCACGGTCGAGGATGGGCTGTACCTCCAGGTCGAATGTAAACGAGCGGATACCACCTTCAGCATTTTCCAATTTACGAGGTGCTCTTTGAGAAGCGATCACACGTTTAGGAATAGGAATTTGGTTCTGGTCTTCGTGGCAACCCACACAAGATACAATCTCGCCCGGCATACCGGTAAACCAGCTACGCATCCACTGTACGGATGCACCATCTTTATCCAATGGCTGGATAGCGATCGGTGTATTAGCCGGGATCTTGAAGATAGCCGAACCGTCTTCTTCCACAGGAACTGTACCGATCAGGCGTTTGATATCCCATCCACTCTGGATACCATGCCAGTTGTGGTCGGAAAGAGTTTTCACGTAGGCATATTCGTAAGCATGGATACGGAGTGATTTGATCGTACCACGGGGCACACCACGTAATCCTTCCCCTTCGTAAATATCCTGGATAAATACGGTTGCTTCTTTATCTTCTAACTTTACACGGTCGGGAATAACCGGAGGAGTGGCAGTTTCACGTACTACGAGCGGGCTGATAAAGCCTTCACCTTCCATTTTCATCAGGCAGGTTACGTTGTCGAATACGTCTACCAGGTAGATACCCCATAAGGATTTCTCATCCAGTTTGGCTGCAACCAGGAAGTATTTATCGTTTAGCGGAGATGGTTTTACAAACTGTGGCCATACGCCATTCACCAGTTCGTCTTTGATCTCTTCTACGATCTCACGGTTACGGAACGGGATTTCCTGTACCATTCCTTCGAGGCCTTTACGTGATTTGGTGGGATCAAACAGGATCAGGCGGCCTGAACGTGCAATACCGTGGTGTCCGGAGATGATACCCACAAATGCAGAAGCATGTCCGGGCAACGGTTGCATATCGAACGTACTGTTTGGGAACATCGAACTACTACCATACAAGGCTTTATTTTCTGTTCCGTCGGGGTTCATATGCATCACGATACGGGAGAAATAGTGGGTAAGGTCGGTATATTCCCAGCGGGTATACATCACACGGCCGTTGCTCATAATTACCGGATTCCAGTTGGCATCCTGGTCGAACGTGAGGCGGCGCATGCTTTTATCTTTGGGGTTATACAATACCATATTACCAACAGGGTCATCACCACTTACACAAGGTACACCCTGGTAGCCGATATTGGAGTTGGCTATCACGCGGCCGTCGGGCAACCATGTACCATCATAGAACTCAAGGTCCGGTTCGTCAATCTCTACCAAAGGTTTGAAGTCCGAACCATCCAGTTTTACTTCAAACAGGTTCCAGCGGTTGTCCGGTTGGGTGGTTGTGAACATCACCCGGTCGCCATCCCAATGGAGTTTCAGGTCGGCAATCGAAGAAGTCCTTTCTGGTTTAAAGACCGGGCGCATTTGGATATCACCGCGCAGGTTAGACATTTCGACTATCTCTGCATCGAATCCCATCCGGCGGGCCGACTCCTGGTTACTCCAGTTGTTAGCCTGTGTACCCAGATCAGGAGCCATGGCGATACGGGCACGGGGACCTAATTTGTAGCGGGCGGCAACAATACGATCACCATCCAGGAAAGGGTTACCCAACAGGATGGCTTTTTTATTACAGGATGGCTTTTTTATTGGCAACAGCCTTTTCGGCAGCAGCCAGAGCCGCTTCATCGGCAGCATACATATTATCGAATCCCTGTTTTACCAATTGTTCCAATTCATTCATCAATGGCTGGTAGGTAGCTTTATCATAATCCGGCATCTTACTCATATCGTCAAATGCCAGGCGGATCGCTTCCATATTCAACCATTCCAGATCATGTTGCAGGTTAAATACACGCAATACCTGTTCAAACAATTGCAGGTAAGCCGTAGTATGTTTGTCGATATCCTGCTCTGCTTCAATCTGCTGCATTGCATTTTTGAAATATTGCTGGTCTTTCATCTGGCCTACATAATCCAGGATCACTTCCTGTTCGACGGAAGTATCCGTAGAAATCAGCCATCCTTCCAGGCCACCGATAGCGGCACTGAAAGCACCCAGTTCGGTAGGATATGTGCTGAACATCTGGGCTGCCAGCTCTTTCGGATAGGTATTGGAAATAGTAAAGTATACACTACCCTGTGGCTGGTCATGCGCGAGGCCTACCTCTGTTTCAAAGCGGGTATATTCGCCATCCAGGTCAAAAACCATTACACCTGCCGCATGGCATACAATCCCATGTTCATATTTCTTACCTCCGATCTCAAGCGGCCGGTTCCATAAGTCTTTATTATAACTTAAACTACCCGAACCCGATTCCCAGTAAGAAGGTTTCAAATCATCCAACCATACAGATGAACCGTCTGCTTTAATAAGGCGTGCGTTTGCCCAGGTACCCCAGTCGTAGTCGTAACCATCAGGACCACCGGCGGTGATCAGGACCAGCTTCTGCTGGCCGGTTACGTCGGCAGCCATCGGGACAGCCTGCTGACCCGACTTTACCCAGGGCGATTTCACCGGCATATTTGCCTGCTGCAAATCTTTCCGGAGCTCAGCCTTTTGTTTTACGGAAGCATCGATCCAGTTGTCTGCTTTTTTCTGTCCCGTTACCGGCGATACAAAAAGAGCAGATGAAACCAGAAGCGATACGATAAATGTACATTTATTCATGTATTTTAATTATAAGGTAAGTTTAGATCTGAAGATTTATGCTTACAGAGCGGCGTTCGCATTGGTAAAACGAAGGCCGTCGTTATCGTGGTAGCTGGCCCACTCATCGACGATAGCACCCTCAGGGCCTGCCATCAGGAAGTGGAATGTTTCAATTTCTTTCAAACCAATGATATCACCTACGTTCTGAATGACAAAGTTTTTACTTTTAACCGGTCCGTGGCTGGTTGGGATAGCCGGAGCGTTGGGAGTCTCGTCGCCCACTTCAGAGAAGTTGTAAGCCCATCCTTTGGTTACCATCCATGTTTCGTGTTTAGGCGCAAATTTGGTTTTCACATGTGCGTGTTCAGGGATCATCTGTCCCGGAAGCAGGTAAATTGCATGGGCAAAGTAGTTATGTACTTCGTCGTTTACCCAGAAGATACCACCCATACCTACATTTTCGAAGTCACCCAGGCCAAAGTCGGTTACCCACATTTCTTTACCCATAAAATCGGTAAAAGGAACATCGTAATGAGCAAACATATCCTTGTATGCCTGCATAGCAACTTCTTCGTTGAATTTGCCGTCTGTGTAGAAATCGGCGTTTGTGTACTTTTTCGCGTAACTCATAGCTTTTTTATTTTTGCAATTAGCTTGTTCGTTTTTGCAGCAATCAGCATCGTTTGACGTTTTGCCGGTGCAAGCTACCAATGAAACCAATAAGATTCCAAGGGCCATTAAATTCAAGTTAAATTTCTGTTCATCTTCTTTTTGTATGATTTAGTGTTAGTACTATTTTGTTCTTTTACAGGATGGCTACTCCTTCAATTTCAATCAGTAATTCATCCCGGCAAACATCCGCCCACATATAAGAGATATGGATACCCAGGTGGTATCCTTCCATCAGTTGCTGCGCCTCTTCAAAATCTTCCGGATTTTTCAGGTATACCCTTAGGATCGCAGGTTTTGCCTCACCGATCAATACGGCGATATTTTCCATCGTAATATGTAGCTGTTGCTCCAACCCAGCCCCTGTCAGGCTCTCTTCTCCCCGGATGGCTGCCGTACCGGAGATATAGATCACCTTCCGGTTGCCAAAGGTCATACTTTTTGCCCGTTCGAATTTAGGCGTAGTTTTTTTTCTCCTGTGCGGCTTCCAGTACCTGTTCCGAATAGGCATGAGCAACTACCTGCAACTTATTATCGATAGGAGTTGCATAACAATCGGGCAACAGAAATACAGCCGCATCCAGATCGATAATCACCCCACCCAGGTTCGTTCCGATACCGGTAGCAGCCGGGTAACCATTGTTCCACACCGTACGCCGGTAAAAATCACTCCGGGCGTTGTTAAACAGTTGGTAATGCTGGTCTGCTCCGTCGAAGCTGGTAATTTGTTCTATATAGTTCCACTGGCGGATAATGCTATTGATAGGGAAGCCCTCTTTGCGCATAACATCCGTTAGCAATTTAAATACCTCTTCCGCCTGCGGGCCGATCCCGAAGGTAGCCACATTGCCATGAAAGCCGCTGGTAAAAAGGAAACGGGCACTTTTATTTTGCAACAATACATACGGAAAACCTTTCCAGCGCTTATACGTAAGCAGGTCGCCCGCATCAGGCGTATAGCTCATCACCTCCATAATCAACGACGCATTCATCGGGGGCTGAGATACATAACTCGATGCCGGTTCATTCTCGCCATATTTCTTACGGAGTTTATCACGTACGAAAATGCGGCGTGTTATATATTGCTCATTGGTTTCGGGCGTACCGAAAAAAGAGAGCCGGATGATCTTTTCGTTCTTCGGTAACTGAGCCAGCAATTCATCGACCATAGTCTCAAAATCAGCCTCCTTTGCCGTCAGTATCCGGTAGTGTATTTTGTCGCAGTAATTCATTTAGGGTTAGTTATAAAGAATTTATATATTCTGATAAGGCCTCTATCTCCTTTTTGGAAACCTTCCGGTTGATTCCATGTTTATGCACCTCGTAGACCTCTTCCATGGCAGCGGCACGTCCGTCAAAAAGGTAAGGAGCTGTACGCCATACTTCGCGCAGGGTAGGTGTATCCCATCCTTTTTCAAATTCAATATCGTCGCCGATCCGGTGCATTTTCAGGTCGGTATAATAAGGACCGCTATGGCAGTCGCCACATTTCAGTTTATCAAATACCTTACGCCCCTCTTTGGCTTTTTCCGACAGTTCGCCGTTTACCAGGTAAGGGCTGGGTACCGGTTGCAGGGCTTTCAGGTAGGCATCCACACAGGCAGCCGACTCTTCGTCTACATCGAAGAACTGGATATGTTTGAAACCGGCACGTACAGCCACTTCGGCCGAGGCACGTATACTGGATATCATATTCGGAGGTGTAACATGGCTAAAGAGCAGGCTCTTACAGTTCTTGGGATTTCCTACTCCATCATTCATCAAATCCCAGTTCAACCCATCCATGCGGGCATCACCCGGGTGGCAACCGTTACAGCTTTGCCAGTTCTGGAAACAGAACATCGCATCGTTAAAGAAACGTTCTCCCTGGTTCTCGATAGACTCTTCGCGGTCGGGATTAAGGTTGAAGGCGGTTACTTTACCCGATTGGATATCTACCACATTCAATATATCGGCAAAATAGGTAGGGATTACCAGTTGGTCTGCTTTCACCACCACATTGCGGGGGCCATTGCCTTTCAGCGGGATACGGCGGCGTAGTCCGTACAGGAAACCCAGGTCGTAATCCAGGTATTCTTTATTGGGATATTTATGGAATTTATCCAACATCCCTTTATGGTCGATAATACTTACATCATGCGTCCCGGAATGGGTAACGAAAATATAATCGTCGTTACACTCAATACTCCAGGTACCGGCGGCTCCCCTTTCCGGTTCGTCTACCAGGATGGCTCCTTCGAAAGCGAGTGTTTCCGTATTGATAATACTGAATGCACTGGTATTCATCCATCCCTGTTGCAATTGAGAAGTAGGCACTGTGAAGCGGCCCAGGTTATGGGATACATACACATATTTACCATCCGGTGTAATACACATATCCCGCAGGGCATTACTACCATTGGCAAGCAGGATATCTTTTACCTTTGTGAAGCTTTTCACATCAATAACGGATACACTCGATGCCACCACATCTACATCCGCCCGCTGATTGGGCAGGTAATTAGCCACAAACAGATATTTCCCGTCTTTACTGAACACGGCCGATTTCGGTTCGCGCAGCACTTTGACCGAGCGCAGCACTTGCCGGGCAACCGGGTCAACCTCCATAACAGTGGTCGAGAACTGGTTACACACATAAATTGTTTTCCCGTCAGGCCCGAACATCGGGTGGCAGGCTCCGGAACCTACCGCAATTGTTGCCTCCGTTTCACCTGTTTCCAAGTTGATAATGTGCAACTTTCCCGTGCTCTCAAACGTAGTTACATAGGCCGTGTTTCCGTCCAGTAAAATCCCTGTTGGCGTTTCGGTAAGGGAGAAGGTTTTCTGGATAGTCTGAAAATCTGCAGAAAAGATATCAATGCCTTTCTTACCTTTTTGGGTCATAATCAACTCACCGCTGTTATTCAATACCACATCGGTAGTAAAGAACGGTGGAGTACCTGCGGTTGCCATTTGCAGACAACCATAGGCAAACCACAACATAAGTAAGTTTTTAAGCAAGTATTTCGGTTTAATCATGGTAAAGTTATATTTTTTGTAATCTGCTATATCCTAATTCTTCGGAAATGGTCTCCGCCATTTTCTTTATAGAAGTTACCAGTTTGCGGATAACCTCCTGCGAGAGTCGGTCTTTCGGACCGGATATCCATATCGCACCACAGGGATAACCTGTATATTTAAAGATGGGAGCGCCAACACAAATGACTCCGGAGAGCTCTTCTTCATTGTCCATCGCATACCCCAGCTTCCTTACTTTTTCCAGTTCATCTAGATAGGCTTCGCGGGTAGTGATCGTATGGGAATTGTAACGGGTAAACTCCATACAATCCAGGTAATGATCGCGAGCCGAATTGGGCAGGTAAGCCATAATAGCCTTTCCCGGTGCCGAACAGTGCAGCTCAAAAGGTTTGCCGGGTTGAAGCACGAACCGGAACGTATGATTTCCCTGTGCCTGTTCGATAAAAATCCCTTTTTCACTTCCCAATACGCCGAAGCGTACGGTTTCTTTTACAATATCCCGCAGTTCACGGATACGGGGAAGTACGGTTTCCAGCAAATTATGTTCATTTAAAGAACGAAATCCCAGTGTAAGCATTTTCCGGGTTAATTTATACCGCTTCGAATCTTCCATAAAAAAAGGTAATCCAGCCGCACCAGTGTATTCAGGATCCGGTAAGCTGTAGTCTGCGATATATCCAGGTCTGCTTTTATCTCCTGAAGCGTCTTTCCTGATGAATGGAGCGACAGGTACTCCAGTACGGCAATCCCTTTCTCCAGATTGGGAACCTTATAACTTTCATCAGCTTTTTCCATATTTGGAATATGTTTTTCCATATTTGAAATAACGTTTCAGATTTGAATCAATATAAAAGATGGTAGCAATAATTACGCAACCATTTTGTAAAAACTTGTTAATTATGTTATATAACATACTTTGATTCTCTCTCTGTTAATTGATTGATTAAAAAGAATAAACTATTAGTTGTACAATAAGTAACGGGGAGATAGGAAAATTCTTTTTCACTTATTTTAAAAGTTTGGAAATAATGTTATTACTTAATATTCAACAAGATACAAATTATAACTACAATATAACCACTTGATAAGAGGAAAATACCCGGCTTCCACCGGTTTAGCCTCCATCCTTCCCCTAAGGGAACAATTTTTCTACATAACAGCTAAGCTATTTCTGGCAACCGATCCTTCCTAAGCGCTGCCGGAAAGACAAGAAAAACAAATATATTTCCCAGGCGTTTTTTATAGGGACATGCAAACCTGTATCCATTCCGGATATAAAATAATATAAATCCTTTGAAAAGACAAGACTTTACGGCTTCGGGGCAACATTTTCTATGCCCATATCCCTGCCACAAATGTAGAGAAAAATAAAAGATGGCATACGAAACTACTTCGGACCGACAAAAATAGGGCTAAGTTTTATTTAAAATGATTATCCGCATAATGTCCGTTGATTTATTGAACATCATATGA